>JAZLLO010000043.1:0-18214 GCA_045598185.1 Marvinbryantia sp. | reverse complement strand
GTACTGATGGGGAGGACGTATAAGAAGCAAGTTTCAGAAGTTTAACCGTTACTACCATGATAATAAGAACATATAAAAAGCAAGATTCCAGAAGTTTAACCGTTACTACCATGATAGTAAGAACGTATAAGAAGTAAAATTTCAGTAGTTTAACCGCGACTGCACTGATAATGGGAGCGTATAAAAGGTCTCAATCCAGATTTTTATACGTAATTAATCAAAAGGGGAGATATAATACAGACTTCTCTCTACATATGCTGGTATTTGTTTCATAAAATCTTACGGAAGATTGGCACCTGAACAGTAACAGCTGCTGTGCATCCTGTTTGATGTGACAGCAGATTATTTGATTGGTTTATAACTCTTATGCTATAATCCTAACATAGATAGTATTTCACAGAAAGAAAGCACTTATTCTTGTATTACGAGGTATTTATGGAAGTAGCAAAAGGTGTTGTTATGACAGATGGGGTAAACAGGTATGATGAATACTTCCCATTTAAAACGGTTGTAAATGCATATAATGATTCAGATCCAATAGGATTACCCTTATCATTAAATCATGATGGAACTAGAATGTATGGGTGCTGGCATTTCTGAAGACAATGAAGATCACTATTATATATTAGTCGATAATGCAGTTGATAATCCTGACGTCCTTCGTGAGGTGAAAAAACTCACAGAGATTTCTCAGAGTAAGAAGCATGTCGTCATTCTTAGGATACATTCTTTTGAATTTGTTCTCTTATCCTTCAAAGATCTTGAGAATTGGATTTTTGCGCCAGAAGATGATTTGAGAGAAAGCAGGAAAGATTTGCTGTTTTGGAAAGATATCTTCGTAAATGCATTTACCGATTTGCAGAATGCTGATATATTAAACACAGTTAAAGAAGCACTGAAATACAGCAAGAAATATAATTCAGAACAGTTATCTGCGAAAATGCTTTTTGACATAACAAGAAACACCGGCTTCGAAACGAATAAAGGTAATCTTGGTAAATGTTTTGTAGTTGACTGCTGTTCCTGGGAAGAGAGACAACAGGATGATATTTGTGGTCTTGATGATCACAGAATTACATCCGCAGATAAGATGAGAAGTATCTATGAAAAATCTGTTCTGAAAAATGCATTAGCAGAGGCAGGTGTATAAAATGATTACAATATACAAAAAAAAGAAAGCACCGTATGAAATAGTGCAGCTCAACGATGTTTATTTTAATAAATATACTGTAGATCAGTTGGATGATCGTGCCAAACATATCGTATCTTTGATTGACGAATCTGAGCTGATTGATAATTATACAATGAAATCACGATTTGACAGTACTGTAATGAATACAGATAAGCTTTCATCTGGATGTAAAACTGTTTTGAATATTATGTATAATCCTGAAAAGATATTTGATCTTAGAGAATGTGGTGAAAATGCACTGGATGCTATTTATTCTTTAGATGCAGGAAGGGTTTATTGTGAATATC
The DNA here is from genome assembly GCA_045598185.1 of Marvinbryantia sp. Taxonomy (GTDB): domain Bacteria; phylum Bacillota; class Clostridia; order Lachnospirales; family Lachnospiraceae; genus Marvinbryantia. The sequence continues at coordinate 16,735 of JAZLLO010000043.1, read as the reverse complement.
CTATGATTTCGTTCGACATGAAAGAAGTGATTGTATCGGAGGCAAAGACTGAACGTGTAATTGATGACTATGATGAATTGAAGGAGTGGTGGCAGAATGAAAATTAAACCGGTAGTTACAGATGTCATTCGTACCAGCCATACATCGTTTGTTGTAGATTTTGAACTCCAATATAATGTCACCTTTATTGTTGGGGATTCCGGTGTAGGAAAATCTGCGGTATATTCTTTTATTGAAGAGCTCGGTGCAGAAGACAAAAGAATAAGATGTTTCAATTATCTTGACTATAAGAAAGCGTATAAAGGATCGATAAAAAGATCCAAAGGAAAGCTGTTTGTTATCGACAACGCAGACGTATTATTGGATGACAATATGAGACAGTTTATCGCTACGGATGCGAATAACCAGTATATCATCATCGGCAGAAATCCTACTGGTTTGCTGTTGATTCAGGATAATATCTATGAACTTGCTCATACCAAAGAAGGCGCAAAGACAGTATTCAGATTGAAAAACGCTTTCTAGCCCAATTAAATAAACCCATATACCAGACCGTTTTGATCGTAACTGATTGAAGCGGTCTTTTTATATTCTCAAGGAGAAAATACAGACGATGCGATATACACGATCACCCACTTAGTTTATCCAAATTTCAAAAAGTCGATGGATAAGATCCTGCGAAGCGAGGCCGCTCCTGCAAAATGGAAGTGCCCGAAGTGTGGACGCGAGTTCAAGCATAAAGGACAGGATCATTACTGCGGCGAAAAGCCAAAGAGTATAGACGAATATATTGAAAGCCAGGGTGAGGAGTTCCGTGATGATCTACGCCTGTTGCATCGGATTCTCCATGAAGCGCTTCCGGATGCCGAGGAGCGTATTTCCTGGAGCATGCCGACTTACTGGAAAGGACATAATATTCTGCATTTCGCAGCATTCAAAAAGCACATCGGTTTTTATCCCGGACCGGAAGCAGTAACAGAATTTTCCACTGAATTACAGGATTATCATGTTGATAAAGGAACCATCTGTATCCCATACGGCAAGATTGATTCGGAACTGATTTCAAAGATTGCAAAATGGTGCTGGGAAACCGGCAATCATGGAAAAGAAAAAAGCTATTACAGCACAACTAATCGGGATGAATATCCGAAGACTCCGCGTAGAGCACAGAGAAACCCAACAGGAACTGGGGGAAGTACTTGGGTACGGAACAACTATATTAAAATGTTTTATTTGCTCGCTACGGTTGATTATATCAGCAAAAAATATGATATTCCTTTATGCGATAAGTATAATGATATCCGTAATATGAAGCTGGAAGAACCGTTTTATGTAGGCGATGTTGCTTTTTAGAATAAAGATGAAGCATCGGGCATACAGGAATTTGCAAGATACAATATCATAGAAGGCGATTTATATGATGCGGTCTGAAGGAAAGAATACAAGAGAGAATGCAGTTAATCTTATCAAGAAATTCGCTAAAGAAAGAGAATTTTGGTGCTAGGAATCAGTTTAGGGGATGAGCATCTTTTTTATTTATTCTTATGTGACCATATCGGCAAAATGTAAAATATTTGCCGATATACTATTGCAAATTGTGGTATAGAGATGATATTGTACATGTGACCATAACGGCTAAAAATTTAGAATTTGCCGTTAAATTGGAGGCGGGGATATGAAGGATTATATGCTTCAGGATAGAATGCCTGATTACGCTATTTCGAGGCAGAATATTTTGGAACTGATACGGGAAAGCAATCCAGCATTTCGTGAAGGCCAGTTGAAAAGATTTTTAGCATATATGATAAAAACTTCAAAAATTGAGCACGTCGGGCGAAATAAATATAGGAGAATTACTGATATAGTGAATTTGATGAGATATGAAAATCAATATTCAGAAACTGCTTTACAGATAATAGCTATCATGCAGGAAGAGTTTCCTTTGATCGAATACAGGATCTGGGAACTGTCCTGGTTGAATGAATTTGTAAATCATCAACTTGGTTGTAATTATATCTTTCTGGAGGTTGAAAAGGATGGGTGTGAATTTGTCTTTGATAGAATTAAGGATGAATTTGCAGGGAAAGTACTTCTCAAACCAGATCAAAATCAGATCCTCCGATATGGGACCAATGACAGTATTTTTATTGACCATCTGATAAGTGAAGCTCCCAAAGGGAAAAAGGAGCAGTACAACCTGGCGATTGAAAAACTGATTGTTGACCTGTTTGCCAATAAAAGGCTTAAAGAAATGATTTCCTTCGGAGATTATCCGGCAGCATTGGATAATATTTTTACTATGTATGAAGTAGATCAGGTAAAAATGTTCCGTTATGCAAGACGGAGAAATAAGGAAAAGGAACTGAAAGAGTTTCTTCAAACAAAAACAAATGTGGAACTAAAGGTGAGTTGATAGTTGCTAAATTCTGCAAGAATAAAAAATAGAAATATAGTAATTCAGTAGTTATAAGCGTATAATGAAGCGTTTAATAGAGCATGACACCAACGTGTATATTCATTAGTTTATGGCAAACCCTTGAAAATATCGCTTCGGCGATTTATAATATTTATATATACTATAAAACGCCAAAAAAGCTGTTTCCATGCTGCGTGTGGCGATTTATGATGAGGTGGTGCTTCTGTGAAGATTATTGGAAGAAAAAGAGAAAAAGACTGTCTAATGCAGTGTCTGCTGTCAAAGAGACCAGAATTTGTTGTCGTATACGGAAGAAGAAGAGTTGGAAAGACTTACTTGATTCGCGAATATTTTAATCAGCAGTTTTCATTTTATACGACTGGTCTGTCAGATGAAAAGACAAAGGGACAGCTGCGTGCTTTTCAGGCAAGTCTGAATGCATACGGATATGAAGAGAAAAGTGCACCTGCAGATTGGTTTGAGGCTTTTACACGTCTTAAGGAATTGTTGCAAAGCGATAAGGTATATCGTGAACCGATTAATAATAAGAGAGTTATCTTTCTTGATGAACTTCCGTGGATGGATACGGCCCGCTCTGATTTTAAAAGTGCGCTTGACTATTTTTGGAATAGCTGGGCGTCGGCGCAGGAAGATGTGGTGTTGATTGCCTGCGGATCTGCCACATCGTGGATTATAACAAACCTTCTCACGAATAAAAAAGGGTTTCATAACAGGATTACAAGACACATTCATCTCGCCCCATTTTCTCTGGCAGAATGCGAAAAACTGTTTGAACTGAATGATATCGTTATGAGCCGCAGTCAGATGATTGAATGCTACATGGTTTTTGGAGGTATACCGCATTATCTGAATCTTTTAGATTCACGCCTCAGTCTGGCACAGAATATAAATGAACTGTGTTTTAAGGAGTACGGCTTCCTTCATGATGAATATAATCATCTGTTTTATTCACTTTATGACAAACCGGAAAAGCATCTGGCGATTCTTGAACGTCTGGCAAAAAGCAAAGATGGTCTGACTCGGGCAGAACTTTCTCGAGAAAAGGAAATTAAAGGTGGTTCTGTTCTTACAAAAGATCTGCGAGAATTGGAAGAGTGTGGATTCATTCGCAAATTCAGTAATTACACAAAAGGAGAGGGAGAACAGTTTTATCAATTGATTGATCCGTTTACTCTGTTCAGTATCCGGTTCATAAAGAATAAGAAGTTTGATTCATGGAATGAATATATTAATTCGCCGGGTTATCATTCCTGGAGAGGAAATTCGTTTGAGATTGTGTGTCTGAATCATATTTCTCAAATCAAAGAAAGTCTTAGAATAGGTGGAATTGAAACAAGTGAGTTTGCATGGAGAAGTGGAAGTGCTGATAAGGGAGCGCAGATTGACCTGATTATCAGTAGAAAAGATGGTGTCATCAATCTCTGTGAAATGAAATTTACAAGTGATGATTATGTATTGGATGCTGATGAATATGAAAAGCTTAGGAATCGTTTATCACAGTTTCAGAAAGAGACCAATACAAAAGAGGCAATTCATATCACACTGATCTGTGGAAATGGATATAAGAAAGGAAAATACTCAGGAAATGTCCAGAATGTTATTTTAGGGGATGATTTGTTCTTTTATTGATAATAAGATTCCATTTCTGTTCGGAAAAGTTTGAGAAAGTAGTTTTAAAAATAATTAAAGCAACTTTCTACTTGTTTAAAACAATTGATGCTGACAGCAGTTCCTGTATATGCAGAAGAAGTAAGTGAGGAGTATGCGATTTCTGCAACTACGATGGATGAACTGGAAGATCTTATTGATCAGGATAGGTGCACTTTTTCTCTACGGGATTTTTCTCTTTTTCTTATATCTTAGATATGTTAAGATAAGCTATAGATTTATCAAATGATATGGAGATGTTGATAATGTTAAAGGTATTTTTTGGTGAGAAAGATAATGTAATTTACAACACTTCAGTGTTTTTTAAAAATCAATATCAAAAGGAATGGATATTAAGTCTGAATGGAATAGCGATGATCAAAGATGTAGATTCATCAACTGTTCTTGGCAGCGGAGCCATTGATAGTCCTGTAATGGGCATTATATCACCAGAAAGATTATCTGGTGGTGTCAAAACATTGATATTGATTGATAATATTCCTGATAAGATTTTTAACGCTTCAAATTGTGGAGATAATTGTGCACCATGGTTGCTGAGACTTGGAAAAGAGAAAGACATCACGATTAATCTTCGCCATATATTAGATTTTGGAGATGGTGATTTTGAAGTATTAATTTTAAATACAAATACCATTGTACATAATATGGATGAATTGGTAAGGATTGCGGGAAGGTATATATAATAATGAAAGGGATACATCATGTAATTGTTGCGAATAGCAGCATGAAATATGAGTTCGATATAAAACGAAATATTACAATTCTGAAAGGTGACAGTGCTACAGGAAAAACGACCTTGATTGAGATGATTCAGGAATATCTGATAAACGGAATGGATAGCGGTATTAGTTTTTCTTGTGATGTAGAATGTCGTGTACTTACAGGTAATCTTTGGAAAGAACAGATTGTAAAAAATAGCGATGCGATTATGTTTATCGATGAAGGCAATCGCTTCATCAGAACAAAAGAATTTGCCGAAGCAGTTAGAGAAACCGGTAATTATTTTGTTATTGTTACAAGAGAGAGCCTGGAGATGCTTCCAATCAGTGTTGATGAGATATATGGTATAAAAAGCTCTGGGAAATACGGAAGTCTGACACCTGTATATCATGAATTTTATAAAATATATGAATTGGATAAAAAGGAGCAGTATCCAATAAGGCCTAAGGTTCTTTTGACGGAAGATAGTAATTCAGGATATGAATTTTTCTGCGGAGTAGTTCAGGAGAAAGATATAGAATGTGTGTCTGCAAATGGTAAATCAAAGATATATCAATATTTATGTGATAACCAGATAGATCAGGAACTTTTGATTATAGCTGATGGCGCTGCATTTGGGTCACAGATGAACCGGATAGAAAGAATCGTTGGAAGAAATCCTAAAATACATTTATATCTGCCGGAATCTTTCGAATGGATAATATTAAGCGCAAAACTGTTTAAAGATGCTGGCATACAAGAGATGCTTGACAATATTGAAGAGTATATCGAATATAAGGACTATTTCAGTTCTGAACAGTATTTGGCTTCATACTTGGTAGAGATATCTCAGGATACCTATTTGAAATATCATAAACAGAAACTGAATCCAAATTATCTGCAAAGCTCTATAATGAGAAAAATTTTGGAAGTGATGAAAAACATCGAATTGTAGTGTAAAAGAGAAATCAGGTTGCGAAGACAAGATCATTTATCGTGTATTATCACGATAAGTGGTCTTGTTTTATTTTAACAAAATCATGAGGAGGAAGAAATCGTGAACAACGGTAACTGTTTGCAGCATTCATCTATCATATCAAAGAATCGTTTGATTGTTTCACATCTCAGTTCATTCCTTTCTTATATCTGTTGTAATTAACCTGCAAGGCAATCGTTATTTACGTACTGCTACTTATTTCATCATTTTGCTCATCATGGTTTTAATCTCCTTTAGAAGAGCATTTTAATTATATCTGCCATTGTTGATCCCGCTGATTGCACTTTTGCCCAAAGACCTTTAGTACCAGAAACTTCTTCAAAATCCACGTCATTAAGCTCTAACTTCTGACGATTAGCTTTTACCTTATTCATCATTTCTTCATTCATTTCTACTCTGTTCATCATTGTTTTAATCTCCTTTTCTCTTTCAACGTTTTTATTTGTTTTGGTTTGAGGTGTTCTTTGTTCCTCTTGATGATGTAAGGATAACAAAGGAGTCTGAAGCGTTTCAGCGATAATCTTAAAGATAACCTTAACAAAAAATCACCGGTTATGAATGTGACCGCCTATCAGATCCGCCAGTCTATTAAGCCTGGTAAGATTACACCAGAACGGAACCAATTGAAAATACACCTTGCTGCAATGATCCATGAGATATCACATGCAAGGGTTGATGATATTCATACTGTGATTATAGCAACGAAATCTGCTCAAATAGCAAAGACTATTGCAAAAGTCATATGATAAATGTTATAATTTCAACAAAAGTCATATGACTTTTGTTTATGGAGAAAGAAATGTATAGAGAAATAACAAAGGAACTGATTAAATGGAAAGACAGCAGAAGAAGAAAACCTCTGATGCTTACCGGTGTACGTCAGTGTGGGAAGACATATGTTTTGAAAGAATTGGGTGAGCAGTATTTTGAAGATACTTGTTATATCAACTTTGAATCCCAAAGTACTTATGCCGCAATATTTGATTTTGATTTTGATGTTAATAGAATCATCCGCGAATTGGAGTTTGCTCAGAATACAAAGATCATACCAGGAAAGACGCTGCTGATCCTTGATGAGATACAGGAATGTCCAAGAGCGATAACATCATTAAAGTATTTTTGCGAGAATATGCCACAGCTGCATATTGTGACAGCAGGTTCCCTTCTTGGTGTGGCATTAAAAAAAGAAAATATATCATTCCCGGTTGGAAAAGTAAATCGTATGCAAATGTATCCGATGAGTTTCAAAGAATTTCTTTATGCAATGTCAGAAGATAGATATATTGAACTCCTTTCAAACTGGAATGCTGACCGTGAGATACCTGATGTATATACGAGACCATTGATACAGCTGCTGAAAACATACTATGTGGTGGGGGGAATGCCGGAAGTGGTATTTGAGTATTCGACCACCAAGGACTTTCAAAGTGTGATGGAAATACAGGAAGATATCCTGACTGACTATGCAGATGATTTCTCAAAACATGCACCGATTTCAGAACTTGAGAAGATCCGTCTTATTTGGAAATCTGTACCGAAACAGCTGGCGAAGGAAAATAATAAATTTGTATTTTCGCATGTAAAACAGGGAAAAAGAGCGCATGAACTTGAGGCTGCACTGCAGTGGCTTAAGAATGCCGGGCTTATCCAGATGCTGGAATTAGTACAAAATGCGGAAGCTCCGTTATCTATCAATGCTGATGCAACTTACTTTAAAGTATATATGTCTGATATAGGACTCCTTTGCAGAAGATTAGGTCTGATGATGAAAGACTTTACGGAAGAGAATGCTTCCATGAAAACAGCAAAGGGTGCTATTACCGAGAATTATGTGATGAATGAACTGATCAGGCTTAAAAAGATGCCATATTATTGGAAATCAGGTAATATTGCAGAGCTGGACTTTATCTATGAAGAAGAAGGTGACATTGTACCGGTGGAAGTAAAGGCTGCAACCAATACGCAGGCTAAGAGTTATAAACAGTTCTGCAAAAAGTATAAGCCAAAACGTGGATATAAAACATCACTTAAAAATAGTGCAGATAACATGGTTGAAGAAACAAACACAGTGAGTCTTCCATTGTATTTGTTGTGGAATATTGATTTTTATGAACTACACACAACCGATTATATGTGAACTTTAATAATGGAACAGGCAACACGGATTATATGAACACTCTTTATACAAGAGCAATCTGGCTGTCACAGTTCAAAGGCGGTTCTGATCTTGCACATATTCGTAAGTCAGAATTAGATGCTCAGTCTGAGATGAATACAGATGGAACCGTTACAGGCACACCTGCAAATAAATGGGGATTCCAAGGATTTGTGATTACCGACTATGATCAGGGTAATTCACCTGACGATGATGTGGCTGTAAACAGAATGGTAAGAGCTGGTGTGTCACAGTATATGCTGTAGATGGAGTGATTGCAGTTATCATCCTGCTCCTTCTTGCAGCTATGATGAAGCGTTCTAAAAAAATGAAACAGTAGTACGATAGGTATTTATAACTATGAAAAACCAAGTTTTTAATCCTTATCTCCCATCCTGGGAATATGTACCGGATGGTGAGCCTCATGTATTTGGGGATCGTGTATATGTGTATGGGTCTCATGACCGATTTAATGCACCGATTTTCTGCGTGAATGATTACGTGTGCTGGTCTGCACCGGTGGATGATCTGTCTGATTGGAGATATGAAGGTATAATCTTCCGTAAGAATCAGGATCCGAAGAATAAGTTGGGACTTCGTCTTTTGTTTGCACCGGATGTGGTGCAAGGGACGGATGGCAGATATTACTTATATTATGCATTTGATTTCTATGGAATGATTGGTGTGGCAGTCTGTGATGAGCCAGCTGGAAAATATCAGTTCTATGGTTGGGTGACTTATGATGATGGAACAATCTGGGGAAGAAAGAAGGGAGATCAGTTCCCATTTGATCCAGGTGTTCTGGTGGATGATGACGGAAGAGTATACCTTTATTCAGGATTCTATACGCCGTGTCCTGCAATCGCCAGCGGATTTCATAAACTGAAAAATGATGGCGGTGTGGTTGTGGAGCTTTGCAGTGATATGAAGACCATTAAGAAAGCACCAAAGCTACTCTTTCCAAAAGAAGGACCTGGGTCTTTTAAGAACCATGAATTTTTTGAAGCAAGTTCAATTCGGAAGGATGGGGATCGTTATATCTTTGTGTATTCGTCCCGCCACAATCATGAACTCTGTTATGCGGTCAGTGAGCGTCCGAATGAGGGGTTTGTCTTTGGAGGAACCCTGGTCGATCTTGGTGATCTGTATATGACAGACGAAGCAGTGCGTGCAAATGCAGGAACAGGACTTCGGGTTTGTAATGAGGATGAAGAGAAAGCGACTAACTACCTTGGGAATACACATGGCGGAATGCTTCATATAGGGGATTCGTGGTACATCTTTTACCACAGACACACGAACCGGCATGGGTATTCCAGACAGGCCTGCGCTGAAAAGTTGGTGCGTACAGAAGATGGAAGATTTCTTCAGGCAGAGGTAACAAGCTGTGGACTGAACGGGGGACCACTGAAAGACAGAGGGAAATACGAAGCAAGAATCGCATGTAATCTCTGGAGCGAAAAAGGAACCGGAAGATATGACTGTGCAAGATCAAGGAAAGTATTTCAAGATCATCCGTACTTTACTCAGACCGGAAAAGACCGGGAGAATCGCGGGGATCAGTATATTGCAAATATAAAGGATGGAGCAGTCGCTGGATTTAAGTACTTTGCTTTTGAAAACTGCAAGGCAATCAAGGTTACAGTTTCTGGAAATGGAACGGGATTGCTGCAGGTATCAGATCAATGTGATTTTGAGAATATCGTTGCTGAGATTATGGTAAGTCCTGAGAACAAGAAGAAGGATTATACGGAAAGCATGCAGATATCAAAAGGCGTGAAGCCCTTATACTTTCGGTATCAAGGTGAAAAGGCAGTGAATTTTCATACTTTTGAATTATTGTAATAAAAAGAGCTGTCGTTCGGTTAATTTGTTTTAGGTGGTACATAGAATAGATTATTAAAATATCATAATTTCTTTGCAAATTGCACTTTTTTTGCTAAGAAAAAAGAGCACCTTGCTAATCGGACCTGAAACCATGCCAGATTCTTAGCTAAAAAGCGAGAGTCATGTTACGGGTTCTATACGCCAAACAGTTACAGATGTTTGTAACGGTCGCCTGCAGAGAGACCAATCACGGAAAGAATTGCTTTATAATAGAACCAGTATAAAGAAAGCAGGTGAAGTGTGATGATTAACAATAAAAACGGATATTCCACAAGAGAGGAGCGTGTTGAGATATTCCAGGATACGCTGGCATGGATCAGTACAGATCCGACACTCTTTGCGTCTGTTGTGGAAGCAAAGAAGAATACAAAAGTATATTATGAGGACGATTATCCTCAATTTGATGTGAATGCAGTCAGGGAAGAACTGATTTCTGTAACAAGAGATCGTTCCTATCAGGCAGCCATGAGACTGGCCAAAGAAAACCCTGGTAAAAAGATTGCGGTCATGAATTTTGCAAATGCATTTCATGCTGGAGGTGGAGTTACCAGAGGCGCAAGTGCTCAGGAAGAGTGTTTATGCCGTTGTTCCACCTTGTATCCATTGCTTTACAGAAGAAGTCTGAGGGATTCCTATTACAAACACCATCATGATCTGAATACGTCAAAAGCTTCAGACTCTTTGATCTACACAGAGGGTGTTGTAATCTGTAAGACCGATGATGATCATCCTAAACGTATGGTTCAGGATGATTGGGTAAAAGTAGATGTGATTACTATTGCCGCACCGGATCTTCGAACCAAGTCTAATATGTATGCTGCAATCATGGGCAATGGATCCTTTATGAATAATGCGGAACTTTTTGGTTATCATGTGAAACGTGCGATTCATATGCTTACCGTAGCAGCCAGCAAAAGTGCTGATATTCTGGTGCTGGGGGCATTTGGTTGCGGAGCATTCCAGAACGATCCTTCAGTGGTAGCCAAGGCATATAAGGTTGCACTGGAGGAATTCCCGAAAGTATTTGATAAGATCGAATTTGCAGTGTATTGCTCTCCAAGAGATCAGAGAAACTACGAAGAATTTCATAAGGTACTGGGTTAGAGATTTATAATTCCAGATAGGCGACAGCTTGTGAGTAATTGCAGGCTGTCTTTTTTGGACGAATTCGCTGGTCTCACAAATTTGATACTATCAGACGGTCATATGATACATCTGAATCCGGATGGATCTGACAATTTGGATTCTTACTAGAGAGCAGATATTATTGCCTTACTGTCAGATATATAAATTTTATGGAGGATACATATAATGGCAAAGAAAGAAGATCGTTTTGAAGTAGTATTTAAAGACGGATCACAGCTCAAGGATGACGGAGTTCGCCAGATTCTTGTAGATAAAGAAACAGGTGTAAATTATCTTGTATGATTTTTAATTATATTTGTTTGTAAAAATGGATGATCTATCGTGATGAAAGTTTAGGTGATATTCTTTAATCAGATAAAAGAAATCGGATCCGAACAATAAAAACTGAATAGAATTCGAAAACGGAGGAACCTATTATGACAACATTAAGAAAGATTAGTACACTGGTTAGCGAATATTACGAAAGCTTTGCAAAAGGATACCACATTTAATTGATATATATGAATATATACTCTTTAAGACCATCTCGCGAGATGGTCTTTTTTTTGCAATTTGTTAAGGTTATCTTTAAGATTTTCGATGAAACGCTTCAGACTCCTTTGTTATTTATATATTTCGATTCCTGTGTTTTTTCATCTTTTCTTTACAAATCCTTGTATTTTTCTATCCATTTTTGCTATACTTTAAGCAGAAAATATCATACAGGTTACGGACTTGGAACTTCTTACACCAGGATAACGACTGTACAGTATTAGCAACCCGTCGTTTATTCTATTGTAAGGAGTATTTTTATGTATTTTATAATTGACAATTATGACTCATTTGTCTATAACCTCTCCGCTTATCTCAATGAACTCGGTCATGAAGTGATCGTCAAACGTGCAGACGATATCTCCATTTCCGAGATCGAATCATTACATCCCCAAGGAATCATCATCTCTCCCGGTCCAGGGAAACCGGCAGATGCCACAGCTTCCATCGCTGTTCTGGAACACTTTAAAGAACATACCCCTATCCTTGGTGTCTGTTTAGGTCATCAGCTTATTGCACATTTCTTTGGCGCCACTGTCAAAAAAGGACCATCTCCCATGCATGGAAAGATCAGCACCTTATGCCATGATCATTCCTCCCTTTATCATGATCTGCCGGAAGAATTTCCAGTTACAAGATATCACTCTCTTGTGGTATCAGAAGAGAACTTACCTTCCTGTTTATCTGTCAATGCTAAAAGTACGGATGGCATTGTTATGGGCATATCCCACAAAACACTGCCAATTTATGGAGTACAGTATCATCCGGAAGCTGTACTGACAAAATACGGTCATGAACTGTTAGAAAACTTCCATAAGATCTGCCAAAACTATCAGAAGAGTCAGGAGGTATCTATATGTATCTGATGCACACTTATGAGAAACCTTATCCTGATATTGCTAAGATTTTTGATGTACTACCACATAAAGAGCAATGCGCTTTTTTAGATTCCTCACTCCGCGGAAAGCTCGGATCTTATTCCATCATCGGTCTTCATCCATATCTGACTTTAGAAAAAGGTGAACGCTTTCTGATCAATCAGGTTCCATCCACGACTGATTTCAACGATTATGTCTCATCTTATTTAAAAGAACACAAAGAAGAAAATCCAACAGAACTTCCTCTTGTAGGCGGAGCTATCGGTTATTTTTCCTATGATTATGGCAGAAAAAAAGAAGGGATAAAAAGTCGTCACCCCAAAGAGGTCGACATTCCTGACTGTGTCCTTACCTTCTACGATTCCTTTATCATTGAAGATCATAAAAAAGAGACCTTAACACTCATTGCAAATGATCATGGACATGAGAAAGAACATAACATGAAAGAATTACTCTCCCTGGTAGAGCATGCAATTCATAAAGACTTAGTTCCTATATCCATAGATGCTTCCTCAGCATGTGTCACAGCAAACTTTGACCCTCAAAACTATATGCAGGCAGTTCAGAACATGATCGATCATATTGTAGAAGGTGATATCTATGTTGTTAACATGACACAGCAGCTGCAGATTCACAGCAAGATGGATCCATATACCATGTATCAGATACTCAGAGAAAACAATCCTGCACCCTTTGGCGCTTACATGGATTTTTCTGACTTTCAGATTGTCTGCGCTTCACCGGAACGATTCCTTCAGATGAGAAATGGTCAGATTCAGACAAGACCAATCAAAGGTACCCGGAAACGTGGAGAAACTCCCGAAGAAGACCTGGCATTAAAAAAAGAACTGGAAAACTCTGCCAAAGATCATAGTGAGCTTCTTATGATCATCGATCTGGAAAGAAATGATCTGAATCGTGTATGTGTACCTGGTTCTGTAAAGGTAACAGAACTCTTTCAGGTAGAAACCTATGCTACTGTTTTTCACCTGATTTCCAACGTTGTCGGTACGTTACAACCGGACTTATCTTTTATGGATCTGTTATCCTGTACATTTCCAGGAGGCTCCATTACAGGTGCACCAAAACTTCGTGCCATGGAGATCATCGATGAACAGGAACACAGCCAGCGAAACCTATATACCGGCTCGATCGGATATGTTTCCTTATCCGGAGACTGTGACCTCAATATCGTGATCCGAACTGCATTAGTAAAAGATGGTACTTATCACTTAGGCGTAGGCGGCGGTATCACCTGTGATTCTGATCTTGCCTTTGAATACAAAGAAACCTTGCAAAAAGCTAAAGCACTTCTTGATGCACTGGATGCGAAAAACTGCCCGATCCAGCCTCTTACTCTTACCACTAATCCTGAGCCAGAAACCAGCCTGTAAATATGATAAAAAAGGAACATAGCAATATATGAAACAGCAGATTTTATTAGATGATGGTTTTCAGTTTGGACTTGGTCTTTTTGAAACCATCTGCTTAAAAAATCAGATGCCAGCCTTTTTAGACTTGCATCTGGAACGTTTACAACACTCTCTTCATACTCTGCATATCGATCAGACCATTTCTGAAGATGATGTGTATGATTTTTTAGCAGAATGTAAACAGGATAATGCCATACCAGATTTTCATGCTCTGAAAATCATGGTTACAGAAAAAAACAAACTGTTTGTATTAAGGGATAATCCCTACACAAAAGAGCGTATAGAACGAGGTTTTCAACTATCCATCAGTCCGATCCTTCGAAATGAAACCTCTCCTCTTACCTATCTGAAAACCATGAATTACGGGGATAATATCCTGGAAAAACGAAGAACCAGACAATTAGGGATAGATGAGTTTCTCTTCCTTAACAGCAAAGGCGAGCTCACAGAAGGATCCACCACCAACATCTTTTTTGTAAAAGAAGGATCACTTCTCACTCCTCATCTCTCCTGCGGCTTACTACCAGGTACCATAAGGCGTTTTCTTTTAGATTCCTTTCATGTCCAGGAAGTGATCCTTCATCCAGAAGATATTACTGAAATGGAAGAATGCTTTGTGTGCAATTCTTTAATGGGGATCATGCCGGTAAACCGTATTGATGATCATATCTTCTCTTCCCGGCAGATTACACAGGTATGCCAGAAACACTTATCAGGACGCATGTAAAAAATCCATACTATAAAACGCCACATAGATGATTTTTGCGTAGCGTTTGGCGATTTATGACAGGGTGGTGTGTTTATGAAGATTATTAGAAGAAATACTCCTGGAAAAGCAAGGCGTAAAGATTTCGATTAATGGAGCACTTTCAATAGAGGGTAGAACTTGTGGTTCGCTGATTAATAAATATCCTGAAAATGTTAATCTTAACTGGGAAACGGTGTGTTGATAATAGAGATTTCAAATTTATTGTGGAGACAACTATGGAGAACGCTATTTCAGGCAAAAATGATATGACAATTGATGAACTGGTTTTCTTTGAAGCGCAGGCAGGTGCGTTTGCCTCTTGTTTTTTCCCCTTTTTAGCTTTAATATTCATGTTAGATACCTCTTGTGATTTTAGATTTTACCAACGGTCCAGGTCAGTAATAATCTAAATTTACTTGAGGTATTTCTTTTCGTCAATTACTTGACTTATTTATAGTATACAGGAAGCTTGTTGTATATAAAAAGTAATTTGTCTGATAAATTGCAGTAAGGTTGAGTGAATAGAATTCAGATTTATCTTTCCATGCTTTTTTGCACTTTATAGAAGTTATATTAAACAAAACGGCGGTCAAATGGTGCGAGTGCATGTTGACCGCCGTTTTAAATTGATGTATATTATAAACAAAACGGCGGTGAATAGTCCTGAAATATATTTAACCGCCCCTTTAGGTGATGATATGATAGGAAGAAAACAAGAAGTAGCTGAGCTTAACCGTCTATATAACAGAAACAAAGCTGAGTTGGTTGCGATTTATGGAAGAAGGCGTGTCGGAAAAACATATTTGATTGATGAGACTTTTGAGGGAAGAATCACGTTTAGACATGCAGGGCTTTCACCCGCTGATGAAGATTCAAAAGGATTACTGAAGTTGCAATTAGAACATTTTTATAATTCTTTGGATATTCATGGAATGGAAAAGTGTGATAAGCCAACTAGTTGGTTAGAAGCATTTCTTCTATTGGAAAAGTTTTTGCAGGCAAAAGACGATGGAAGTAGACAACTTGTATTTTTAGACGAATTGCCATGGCTTGATACTCCTAAGTCTGGATTTATCCGTGCATTTGAAGCCTTTTGGAATACCTGGGGTTGCCATCGGAAAAATTTAATGGTAGTTGTATGTGGTAGTGCTAATTCATGGATACAGGATAAATTGATCAATAATCATGGCGGATTATATAATCGGGTTACTTATGAGATGAAGTTAGCACCTTTTAATCTGTATGAATGTGAACAATTATATAAAGAGTACAACGTAAAGATGTCTCGTTACGATATTGTTCAGAGTTATATGATTTTTGGAGGCATTCCTTTTTATATGGGATACATAAATCCTAAAATGAGTTTAGCTGGGAATGTAGATAATCTATTTTTTAATAAAAATGCAGTACTGAGAGATGAATATGACAGATTATTTGCATCGGTGTTCATAAACCCGGATGCTGTAAAGAATATAGTGAGGTTATTATATACAAGAAATGCAGGATATACACGAAAAGAAATTGTAGAAAAATTAAAAATTACAGATGGGGGCAGATTATCCAGAAATTTAAATGCCCTGATCTCTAGTGATTTTATTGTTAAATATGTGCCTTTTGGCTTTGGAAAGCGAGAAGAACATTACAAATTGATAGATCCCTTCTGTATTTTTTATCTGCATTTTTTGGAAAACCAAAAGAAAACGAATGAGAAATTTTGGCAGCAAAATGCAACTTCTGCATCAATTTCAGCTTGGAGAGGATTTGCTTTTGAAAATGTATGCTTTAATCATGTTGAACAGATTAAGTATGCACTTGGCATACCGGCCGTAATAACAGAAACAAGTGCATGGTCTAAGAAGGAGGACGACACAGACGGCATCCAAATAGATTTACTGATCACTAGAAATGATAATGTGATAAATATGTGTGAAATAAAATATTATAGTGGTCAATACAAAGTAGATAAGGATTACTACGCCAAAATACTGAGACGGCAGTCTGTTTTAGCCGAAATGGTATCACCGAAGATGTCTATTCATAGTACTTTGATTACGACATTTGGTATAGTAGATAATGAGTATAGTGAGGTATTCGTTAACGCTATTACAATGGATGATCTATTTAGGTGATGATATAATATTTTATCATTTTATAAT
>JAZLLO010000042.1:0-4630 GCA_045598185.1 Marvinbryantia sp. | reverse complement strand
GAATTCTACCATAGAATACCAAGATAAAAAACAAAAGAAAATCTTAATTTTATTTTGGGGATATCTATACAACCTACTATACGATAAGTGATTACATTTTCAATAGACATGTGCTATTTGGTATCTAATCGGTGCTATTTGGTTAAAATTTCCCCAATCACAATAAAATACCCCGACTATTATCGGGGTATTGGTTATAACTATTTAACTTTAACTGCTTTTGAATATTTCTTCCACGCAGAATATACTTTGTTTCCATTCGCTTTTTTATATGTACGAACTCTAATAAAATATTTCTTTCCGCTCTTTAATCCCTTAACAGTTTTTGAAAGTGTTTTGCTTCCGGTTACAGAAACTTTTTTCGCATTCTTTTTAAAATTTTTATCTGTTGCGACCTGAACTTCATATCCATTCACAGTATCAGAAATCTTTTTCACTGTGATAGTGAGTTTCTTTGTACCACTTTTTACTTTACTGATCGAAACCTGTTTCGGAGCTGTTATGGTTTCAGGTGCCGGTGAAACTGTAGGAACTACTGAAGGATTTGTGCTAGGTGCGCTACTAGGCTGTACACTCGGTAAAACACTAGGTAATATGCTCGGCTGAACACTTGGTTCCTGACTTGGAGTGGTATCAGGCTGAGAAGTTTCCAGCCTTGAATATTCCAAATGATAGTTCTTCATACCCTTTACTATTGTGTTAGTGTTATCACTATAATTGTAAAAAATCTGCAACATGGTAGCTAATTCGTAATCTCTGTTCACCTGATATTTCCAGACTTCATAATCACCTATATCCGGTAATTTTGTTACAGTCGTATTTGAAAATACATATGATTCATAACGTCCTGTTTCGTCACTCCACTTACATAAATTAGGATTGCCATCCGCATTCTTTTCAATAGAAGCTAAATCGCGATTTGCAACAAGATAAAATGTATCCTTTGTTTCTGTAGCATCTGCAGAAACTATTGTTGCGTTTTTATAACCTTTTGTAATATCGTTTACAGTTGGTAATTCATCACGCAGAGCTACATAAGGTGGCTGTACCTCAATAATGACCGAATCACCACCGTAGTTAATCAGATATTTTCCCGTCTCATCAAAACGGAAACGATAAAAACCATTGCTGATTGCACCACGAATCGAATCTTCTGTATAGATTCCACCAAATCCATTATACAATCCATATGTTACAGAAGCCGGAGCCTGACCGTCTAATACTGTCACTGTGAACGGATTATAATCTTTCTGATCAAATTCTATGCTTGTTCCATCCGACAGTAGTTGTTTTAAATATAATGATACATACTCACCGCATTCAACTTTCAGTTCTTTATAATATACCGCATCTTTCTTAACTGATAAGTTAGCTGCTCCCGCGACGTAGGATACATCATACTGATCGGTAACAACTAAACCGTTTATCCCATTTTCGGTCTCGCACTCGATTGTATCCAAATCCAAAATCGTTTCTGTCTCCGATGCCTTTCCTGTTGATGTGAATAATAAAGACATGGCAAGCATACATCCTAAACATAATATACTACTCTTTTTCTTCATGTTCTCCTCCTTTGCGTCGATTGTTAACAATCGAAACACTTTTCTGTTTTCATATTGTATTTGACACTTTCATCATCATAATACTATGTGCCCCTATTTTAATTGTTATAGAGATTAGTGTCAATCTCTATAACAGTAATTATAACGTGTGAGATTTGATAACCTATCTCTATAGAGGAGGTTTTTATGAATCCAAACAATAAAGAAACAAAACAGTATGATATTGGAAGTAGAATTAGTCTATACCGTTCAAAGAAAAATATATCCACCAACAAACTTGCCAATTTGGCAGGAATTAGTCAAAGCTATCTAAGAGATATCGAACTGGGAAATAAAAATCCTACAATTGAAATAGTTTATATAATCTGTCAAGCTTTGGAAATAACTCTCAGTCAATTTTTTAGTGATGATTTTTCTGATGCTATTAATGAAGATGACTTGATTAGCCAAATATATAAACTATCTTCTGAACAACGCGAAAAGTTATTAGCATTTTTAAAAACTCTGTAAAATTATTACAGAGTTTTTATTTTTATACAAAAGGGACGCTCCTTGTGACAAAAGGAGCGTCCCCGATTAAATACTATTTATTTTGTTGTAGTAGCTTTTTTGGCAGGTGCTTTCTTCTTTGGAAGAGTTACCTTGTCAAGTTTCCAGATATCATCTACATATTCCTGAATGGTTCTGTCTGATGTGAACTTACCACAGCATGCTACGTTAAGGATTGCACTCTTAGCCCATCCTTCTTCATTCTTGTAAGCTTCTTCTACTCTCTTCTGAGCCTGAGCATATGCCTTGAAGTCTTTCAGGATAAAGTATGTATCAGCCTTGGCTGTACACTGTGTATTCAGGAGTGAATTGTAAAGGTCGCGGAAAAGCTCCGGATCCTGTGGTGCGTATGTTCCGTTGATTAGCTGCATCAGAACCTTGCGAATATCTGCATCGCTGTTGAAGATATCCATTGGGTTGTATCCGCCAAAGTTTTCATAACGGATTACTTCGTCAGAAGAAAGACCAAAGATAAATGCGTTTTCTTCTCCGACTTCTTCTACGATTTCTACGTTTGCACCGTCCATAGTACCAATTGTAAGGGCACCATTTAACATGAACTTCATGTTACCTGTTCCTGAAGCTTCTTTTGAAGCTGTTGAAATCTGTTCAGAAACATCAGCCGCAGCAAAAATCATTTCTGCATTGGATACACGATAGTTTTCGATAAATACGACTTTGATCTTGCCTTTAATTGATTCATCATTGTTGATGACATCTGCTACGGAGTTAATTAACTTAATTGTAAGCTTCGCATTTTTATATCCTGCAGCAGCCTTTGCACCAAAGATGAATGTTCTTGGATAGAATTCCATTTCCGGATGTTCTTTGATTTCATTGTAAAGGTACATAACGTGCAGGATATTAAGAAGCTGACGTTTGTACTCATGTAATCTCTTAACCTGTACATCAAAGATAGAACGTGGATCTACTTCTACGCCGTTGTTCTTTAAGATGTACTCAGCCAGGCGAACCTTGTTCTGATATTTGATATTCATGAATTCCTGCTGTGCTTTCTTGTCATCTGCATATACAGCCAGCTTGTTAATCTTGGAAAGATCTGTAATCCAGTCAGCACCTACATGATTGGTTACCCACTCAGCTAATAACTGGTTACCATGTAACAGGAAACGTCTCTGTGTGATACCGTTTGTCTTATTGTTGAATTTTTCAGGCATCATTTCATAGAAATCTTTTAATTCCTGATTTTTAAGGATTTCCGTATGAAGTCTGGCAACACCGTTTACGCTGTAACCTGCAGCGATTGCCAGATGAGCCATCTTAACCTGTCCGTCATAAATGATTGCCATCTTGGCAACCTTTTCGTTGTTTCCAGGATATTTTGACTGGATTTCTAAAATGAAACGACGGTTAATTTCTTCAACGATCTGATAAATACGAGGAAGAAGTCTTGAGAAAAGTTCGATTGGCCATTTTTCAAGCGCTTCTGCCATGATTGTGTGGTTTGTATAAGCACATGTCTTGGTGGTTACTTCCCAAGCTTCATCCCATGTTAAGTAATGTTCATCCATAAGCACACGCATAAGTTCTGCTACTGCTACCGTAGGATGTGTATCGTTGAGCTGGAAGGTTACTTTTTCATGGAAACCACGAATGTCATCATGAGTTCTCATATATTTTTCTACCGCTTCCTGAACAGATGCAGAGATAAAGAAGTACTGCTGTTTTAAACGAAGTTCCTTACCTGCATAATGGTTATCGTTTGGATATAATACTTCAACGATGTTACGAGCCAGGTTTTCCTGTTCCACAGCCTTCTGATAATCACCCTTGTCAAAAGAATCGAGCTGGAAGCATTCTACAGGCTGAGCATCCCAGATACGAAGTGTATTTACGATACCGTTACCATATCCGATGATTGGTAAGTCGTAAGGGATAGCTGTTACTGACTGATATCCTTCCTGTCTGAAGTTGTTACGTCCGTTGGCATCCTGATATACAGTTACATATCCGCCGAACTTGACTTCCTTGGCATATTCCGGACGACGAAGTTCGAATGGATTTCCGTCTACTAACCAGTTATCCGGTGCTTCAATCTGATATCCGTCTTTGATTTTCTGTTTGAACATACCGTAGCGGTAACGAATACCACATCCGTATGCCGGATATCCCAAAGTTGCTAATGAATCCAGGAAACATGCTGCAAGTCTTCCTAAACCACCGTTACCAAGAGCTGCATCCGGTTCCTGATCTTCTACCATATTAATATCAACACCGAGCTCATCTAAAGCTTCTTTTACCTGACCATATGCCTGCATATTGATCATGTTGTTTCCGAGGGCACGACCCATCAAGAATTCCATGGAAAGATAATATACAGTTTTTGCATCCTTCTTTTCGTACTGCTTCTGAGTTTCCATCCAGTTTTCGATGATCTGATCCTTGATTGCATAGGATACAGCCTGGAAAATCTGCTGTGGAGTTGCCTCTTCCATTGTTTTACGATAAAGAGTTCTTACATTATAAAGAACACTTCTTTTGAAAAGTTCTTTATCAAA
>JAZLLO010000041.1:0-12914 GCA_045598185.1 Marvinbryantia sp. | reverse complement strand
GGACCTCTTCAACGAAGGATGCAAGTTTGCGGGAAAAGCGTTTCTGAAGCTTACTGAGATATCCCTGGCTGATTCCAATGGTGTCAGAAGTCAATCCTGAAAGAAGTTTTTGTGTTCTGTTAATACTGACGAATCCAAGATTCAAGAGAGCAAGAGCCATTGCCTGAATAACGGAACCATACTGGTTTTCTGCCTTTAATGCAGGATTACCGGTATGAAAGATCTTACCGCACTGATCACAGCGGTATTCTTTAAATACATGGCGCCTTTTTACTACTTTCACTTCGTAATCCAGTTCATCTTTCGGGATGTCACGGATTTCAGTCAGGGAACCGCCACAGTCAGGACAGACATTCACTCCGTGAGAGATGGTATCGGTTATCTCATGATCAGCAAAAGCAGGCATGGAGTGTTTTGTATGCCCCGGCTGTCCGCCGATATGCCGATCAGATTTCTCTCTGGAATTCGGGATAACCTTTTTCTTGTTGATATCGGTCTTGGAAGTAGGTGTACCGGTATTTGTACCGTCTTTATTGAGGAGTGCAGTGAGTCTGGCAACTTCATCCATGAGAGCCTTGATCCTGGCATCAGCAGCCTGTGCCGCAGTAGTTCCTTTATCAGAATGCTCTTTAAGCAGACAATCGATATGCCATTGAAGGCGGCAGTTTTCAACATCCAGTCTGTCAGCTCGGAGCTCGGCTTCATTAGCCCGTTTCTTTTCATGTTCATAAAGATGTTTATAACGGTCAGAGATGCCGGAAATCTGCGAAACTTTCTTGTTAAGTCCCTGGATGTGGCTGAGCTGTTTCTGAAATACCTCATTTTCAGCAGTGCTTTTCTGGAATCGTTCGACAAGCTTAGTGAGTTTTCTGATCTCACGCTGGCAGGCATGAAGTTCGTCTTTTTGTCTGAAATAAGCATCTTTAAAATCCATGAAATATGTCTCCTGGTGTTATTTACTCTTTTGGAAATCAGCTAACTGTTCCTTAAGTTCCTGGTTTTCTTTGAGGAGCCTTAGGACTTCAAGTTTAAGTTCTTTGATTGTTTTTGGCATAACATAACCATCAGGCTCAGGAGAGTAGGACGGGCTGCGTTTTTTACAGCGGCCGTCAGTCGGGATGATCTCTTTGGTAACAGGATCAACTCTGCCGATAAGTTTTCTCTTTGATTTAGAGCGTTTGAGTTCAGGATCCCAGAAAGACTGATTTTCATAAGCATAGGTGATACCGGATCGTTTGTCAGTTTGATATACAATTCCCATGGAAAAAACCTCCTTATCTTTATGTGTATAGTATAACACATAAAGATATAAAATGCAAGCAAAAAATGCCAAAATTCCTTGAATTTATAAGGAAAATCGGCATTTCCAGGAGATGAAAAACTCGTTATGTGAAGCATTAAAGAAGTTAAAAAAACTGTGAATAGTAACATCAAGCGTTTTTATGTAGAAATCTTTGGACAATAAATGCGGTACTAATAGTATTGTAGAGAGATACAATCACGGAGCTGTTTACAGGCAGAAAGGAGCCGCATATGTTAAAGGGATATTCAGTAGCAGAAGGATACATGGGTTTGGTTGAAGGAAGATTTTTACTTTTTGCCTGCGAGGGTGATTATCGTGATTTTATGGAGGATTAAGAATGAAGGACAGAATGGAGAATATTGAATTTTTCCGTTCAAAGATGAAGAGCGTGAAAAGGGATGGGATCGATGAGCTGATGAAGTTTATTGAAAAGAGTGACTTCTATACAGCACCGGCATCGACCAGATTTCATGGTGCATATGAAGGAGGACTTCTTGAACACAGCATTAACGTATATAACTGTCTGATGGAAAAGAAACAGCAGCCGGCAGGTACGATCTGGGGAGATGCATTGGCAGAGATACCAGAAGAGAGTATTATCATTGCATCATTATTACATGATCTCTGCAAGACCTATTTTTATTCAATAGAAATGAGAAATAAGAAAGTTGACGGTGAATGGGTACAGGTTCCATCTTATACCGTAGATGATAAGATTCCATATGGCCATGGTGAGAAGAGTGTGATGATGATTGAGACCTATATGAGATTGAAATCTGCAGAACGTTATGCAATCCGCTGGCACATGGGTCCATATTCGGGACAGCAGGACTGGAATACACTAGGGGCTGCAATGGATAAATATCCTCTGGTACTGGCACTTTTTGAAGCAGACATGGAAGCCTCAAAGCTTCTTGAGAAAGAATAGGCAGGTAAGTATATGGCAAATGATTCCGTGAAATTCAGAGCAATCCGTGTTATGCAGATCCTGATGGATGAGACAGATGAAGATCATCCAATGTCTGCAGCAAGAATCTCGCAGAGATTGGAAGCAACAAATGAGATTACTGCAGACCGCAAGACAATATATGATGATATCCAGGTATTAAAGGATGCAGGTGTGGATATCTTACGAACACCAAGCAAGAAAGGTGGATTCTATGTAGCATCCAGGAAGTTTGAGCTTCCTGAGGTAAAGCTGCTGGTAGATGCAGTCCAGGCTTCCAAGTTCATCACTACTAAGAAGTCGGATGAACTGATCAAGAAGCTCGGTACCCTGACAAGTAAAGAAGAAGCAAATCAGTTAAAGAGACATATCTTTATTCACAACAGACCCAAGACAGGGAATGAAACCATCTATTATAACGTAGATAAGATCCATATCGCGATGTTCGAGAATAAGACGATCACGTTCCAGTACACGGTATGGAATACAAAAAAAGAACTGGTTCCAAAAAGGGAAGGCAAACTTTACGAGGTAAGCCCTCATGCCCTTACCTGGGATGATGAGAATTACTACCTGGTCGCTTATGATGCAGAGGCAGGTAAGATCAAGCATTACAGGGTTGATAAAATGAAGGATACCAGTCTTACAAAGAAGGACAGGGAAGGTATTGAGGAATTCCGTAACTTCAATCTTGCAGAGTACGCAAAGAAGACGTTTGGAATGTATGGCGGACATGATGAAGATGTGGTATTTATCTGTGAAAACAGTCTGGTCGGTGTCATGATCGACCGTTTTGGAACAGATATCATGATTCATCCATTTGATGAAAATCACTTCAAAACACATGCCCTGATCTCAGTAAGCAGGCAGTTCTTCGGATGGGTGACTGCAGTGGGAAAAGGCATTCATATCGCAGGACCGGAAAATGTGAAGGAAGAATACAGGGAATATCTGAAGGATATCATGGGTGAATATTAAAAAATGCCGGGGATTTTTTAATCCCCGGTAAGCATATTTCCATTATGGTTACTTTTTATTAATACCACTGATTGTGGTAATAGTAATAATCAACTGGTAAGTCTTTGTAGCATTCGTCTATCATATCAAAGAATCGTTTGATTTTGTTTTTCATGTTTTTCATTTCGATTCATTCCTTTCTTATATCCGTTGTAATATCCGTTGTAATTAACCTGCAAGGTAATCGTTATTTACGTATCCATAGGTTCCATTTGCCATTACATAGTCAAACTGTGGTCCGTATTCAATGACTCTTACCATTGTTCCATTCTCGATCTGTGCGATCTCGTTAGATGGATCTGTGCAAGGTTCACTTCTCAGTGCAAGATATCCAGAAGCTACGTTTGCTGTGAATGTATCATTGTCATGTGACATCCATCCACGCTGTTCTTTGATTCTTGATGAATTCCAGCTGTTTGATTCTTCAATCCATGTGTAGTTTGGATTTACATTTTCATCAACGACTGGTGCAACCGGACCCCATGTAAGAAGGTCTTCTCTTACATAACCACCATTTTCAAGAAGTACCCAGCCGTTTGAAGTACGTCCGCTGATTCTTGCCATATCACCATAGTTTAAGTAACCACAGATGTCACCGTTTGTAGATGGTTCAGTTCTGACATTTGCACCGTCTACACAGCATGTCATGGCACCTGATGCAACTTCAGTTGAGAAAGATACGCTCATTCCATCGTTTGCGCTAACGGATGCTGTAGTTCCTGCAACTGCAAGTGCTGCTACTGTAAATAATACTGCTACTTTTTTCATCATTTTGTTCATCATGGTTTTAATCTCCTTTAATCTCTCTTATTCTCTCTTCTTTTCCTGGGAACTTTGTGTTCCCTGTTCTTTATGGTTACATCATAATGCCCGATATTGAAGATAGGATTGAAAGAACCTTAAGTTAACTTAAAAGTTCATGTGAAATTAAAAAAATGTGAGGTCTCTAATGAAAGATAAGAGCATTAAGAACGCTGAACTATATGAGTATCTGGTAAAGAATTTTTCAGAGGAATTTGCAGATGCTATTACAAAATATGTGAATACAGACTATACGGTCAAAAGGATGATGGGATACATCAGGGAAGTGCGGCCAACATCTATGGAGCTGGTCGTGGATGAGATGCTGGCGATCTTAAATGACCGTGATACTTATGTGAAAAAGCAGATCGAGAAGAACAGGAGGATAGACGTGGACGATTTATTTGTTAGAAGTTTTGATATTGCATGGAATGAGGAACTGAAAGAATCCTATGTATATCAGATACCTGCAGTAGCAAATGTGGATCATCTTGAGTTTAAGAGCAATATTACTTTCTTTGTCGGGGAAAATGGTTCAGGGAAATCAACACTTCTGGAAGCTCTGGCTGTGGCATGTGGCTTGAATCCAGAGGGAGGTACAGCGAATTACAGGTTCAGTACCTATGATGATTATTCTGATCTTTCCACTGCAATCAAGATCAAAAAAGGCGTATCGAAACCAAAGTGGAGTTATTTCTTACGAGCTGAGAGCTTCTATAACGTGGCTTCTGCACTGATGAGAAAGTATAACGATGATGGAAAGATGCCAGATCTCCATGCCAGATCCCATGGGGAAAGTTTTCTAGATTTTATCCTGAAGGCTGATAAGCCGGGACTGTATATCATGGATGAGCCGGAAGCAGCACTTTCCCCGCAGAGGCAGCTGACACTTCTGATCCACCTTGTTAAGATGGCACAAAAAGGAGCACAGTTTGTGATCGTGACGCATTCACCGATCCTGCTTGCAATACCGGATGCGGATATCTATTCTTTTGATGAAGGAGCTATTCGCTCTGTCCATTATGAAGATACGGAAAGCTACCAGATCACAAAGATGTTCCTGGATAACCGGGAGCTGATGCTGAAAAGACTTCTGGCAGAAGAAGAGGAGGAATGATCCGTTGCTTGGAAAGACACATATGGCGGTTGGTGTAGCATCCAGCCTTTTACTATTAAGACCTGAGGCCTTACCGGAACTGGTACTGGGAACAGGAATCGCTGCAGTCGGTGCAGTAATCAGCGACATAGATGTGGGAACATCAGGGAGCAGGAAAGATGCGAATAAGATCGTGGCACTGCTTGCGGCATCCATCGCTATGGTAGTTGCTGCAGAATACGTCTGGAATATAGGAATCTATAGCAAACTCTTGATGAGATACAGTTCTGACACAAGATTATATGGATCTGTAATAGCCTTTATTGCGATCAGTATCTTTGGCATGATGACTCCGCACAGGAGCTTTATGCATTCGATTCTCTCTTTATTCTTGTTGGGAAGCTGTGTAGAAGTATTCCTGCCACTGATGGTTCCATATTTTGGAATTGCATATATATCACATTTGTCACTTGATCTGCTGAATAAGAAAGGGGAAAAACTCTTGTATCCGCTGGGGAAAGGATTCTGTTTACGGATGTGCTCATCAAAGGGCCTGGTAAATAAGATACTTTTTGGAATTGGGATGTTCGTGTCGGTCAGCTTGATTATTTTTTATGCTGCGATGATTTTGAAACATTGAGAAAAATGCGGGAACAAGAAAAAAGGCATAGCTTACATTACTGTGTAAACTATGCCGAATTGAATTCAACGCTGCTCTATTTAGCATCTTCGACTCTTTTTTTCTCATTCGTAGGAAAATATCTGTTAGCAGCATTAGGGGAATATGGGTTGCCCGGTGAGTCATTAGGCTTTCCACCATTTACCAGTTCCATCATTTCTTCGTTCATTTCTACTCTATTCATCATTGTTTTGTTCTCCTTTTTTTCATCTGATTTGTTTTCCGTATATTCTCTTAAAAGCTCATCTGTACAAAATATGAACCGTCTTCATTTTCATGGGAAATAAGCTCATGTTCTTTTTCATATGCCTCACGAGCCTCACGCTCTTTCTTCTTTCTTTCGAAATATCCTGGTGTTGGTAATCCACCATTAACCTGCATCGTCATTTCATCGTTAAGTTCTGCTCTGTTCATCATTGTTTTGTTCTCCTTTTTCTCATCTGATTTGTTTTAATTGAGGTGTTCTGTGTTCCTCTTGATGATGTAATAGTAACAAGCAAAGCTGAACGGTATAATCGATGTATCTTAACGATTTCTTAAATGTGGAATAGAAAAGTTCTTAGAAATATATCATTTTATGTAGAGAAGATTGGACAATATAAGTGGTACTAATAGAGCATGAAAAAAAGTGATTCATTTGGAGGGGATAGAGATGATCAGGTTACGAATTAATCAGCCTACGCCATGCGGTGGGGCATATACAGAATTATTTTATCTGAATGATCCGATTGAGAATAAGAATCTGCCAGCGATTACCGTGATCATACAAGAGTATGATGCAAATGGGAAGATGCTGAAGGAAACAGTTGGCCAGTATGCGAATCATATGATGATGTAAGAAAACAGGTAAAGGGGGAACACCGATGGTGAAATATGACTATGTAATGGAAACTGACAATGAACAGACAGAATTGGAAAAATCAGGATTAGATCCGGTAGCATTAGAATTCATGAGATACGAGGAACGTGTAAGGGTTCTTCGTGCAGCCGGACTTGATCCTGCAAAATATGATTTTTAATGAAATTCGAGGAGGTAATTTATGAACAAGGTAATTTTGATGGGAAGATTAACACGTGATCCGGATGTGCGTTATACACCTGGAGATAATGGTTCTGCATATGCCAGATATACACTTGCAGTAGACAGAAGAGGAAGAAGTCAGGATGGGCAGCCTACAGCTGATTTCATTAATTGTGTGGCATTTGGAAAGAGCGCTGAGTTTGCTGAGAAGTATCTGCACCGTGGAACAAAGATTGCAGTTACAGGAAGAATTCAGACTGGAAGTTATACGAATAAAGAGGGCCAGAAGGTCTATACGACAGATGTTGTAGTAGAAGAACAGGAATTTGCAGAGAGCAGGAATGCTTCTGAACAGCAGGGTGGATTTACAGGAAATGGAAGAACTCCATCTCCAGCACCTGATGACACTGGCTTCATGAAGATTCCGGAAGGAATTGATGAGGAGCTTCCTTTCTCTTAAGAAGTAATCAAAAACATTTGCTAAGGTGGAATTGGATGATGAAAGTATTAAAGACAGCTTTAAAAGAGCAGCGTAAAAGACTGAAGATTACACAGACGGAACTTGCAGAGAGTGTAGGAACCTGTAGGGAATGTATCGGCAGACTGGAACGTAATGAATTCAAGAATCCGGCATACGAATTGCTGTATATGATCTCAGAATATTTTCAGAAACCAGTTGAAGAATTATTCTGGTATGAGGATGAACATTAATTGATACTGTAATATGTAAATAGCAGTCATGCATCATCAAATCAAAGATAATGCAGACTGCTATTTTTGTATTGTTATTAACATACAACCTGTCCATAGATCATGAAGTCTGAGTTTTCAGATACCTGGATCGGTTCGTACGTTGGATTTAAAGATATCAGTGAGATTCCATCTGGTGAAATATGAAATTTCTTTATAAAGGCATTGCCATTCAGGTAAAAGATTCCGATATTACCATCATCAAGCTGATTCTGCTGATGAACCCATACAAGCTGATGATCCAGATACTGTGGCTCCATACTGTCACCGGATATGCGGACACCAAAATCTGCATTGGATGGAACTTCCTCCCCAACGTCAATCGTGGAGTACTTATCTGAATCAAGGAACTGGCCGGTACCAGCGGATACTGCTATATCATAGATCCGTAAGTTACGGCGTGGTATCTGATAGACTGGTGTTTCACGTACAAACATTCCACTTTTAACCAGGAGATCCGTATACTCTTTTACCTTTTCTTTTCCTGCCTGATTCAATCTATAATAAGGATTGTCATCCACAGCAACACCAAATGTGGCATTCACATCCTGGATATCCAGGATATCGCATAATACAAGGAACTGTATGATGCTTGGTACATTTACCTGTTTTTCCCATTTACTGATGGAAGTTGGTCTTGTTGGAAAACCACGGACCGTTAATAAGTCTGCCAGCTGTGGCTGTGAGAGTCCTTTTTCTTTTCTTTTGGCTGCAAGAATTGTTCCCCAATTATTGTAATCCATGTTGCGGCCCCCTTTCTAAGTACTTTTTCCCCTGATAATAGAATACAACATGAAGAGAATGAATGCAACAGAAAATGCTTAATAATCGAAAATGAGACTGATTTGTCTCTTTACAATGCTTATTAGGATATGTATAATGACGACATAGAGAAAAAACAAACATACATTCGAGTTTTGGAAAGAGGTGAGATATTGGACAGAGTAATACTTCATTGTGATCAAAACTGCTTTTATGCCAGTGTTGAGATGCTGTATCATCCGGAATATGAGGGGATGCCGTTAGCAGTCGGCGGAGATCCAGAAGCAAGACATGGCATTGTTCTTACAGCGAATTACATTGCAAAGAAGAAGGGTGTGAAGACCGGGATGGCATTATGGCAGGCAAAGCAGGCTTGTCCTGAGATCATCTTTGTTCCGCCAAGGATGGATCTGTATCTGAAGTTCTCAGCAATGGCAAGAGAGATCTATGGAGAGTACACGAATAAGATCGAACCTTTTGGATGTGATGAAGCCTGGCTGGATGTGACGGAAAGTACCGGAATCAAAGGCAGCGGCATGAAGATTGCGGAAGAGATCAGCAACAGGATCAAGAAGGAACTTGGGATCACAGCCAGTATCGGAATATCCTGGAACAAGATCTTTGCAAAGCTTGGCAGCGATTATAAAAAGCCGGATGCTATTACGGAATTCAATCGGGACAATTACAAGTCACTAATATGGGCACTTCCTGTTTCTGATCTTCTGTATGTTGGCAGATCAACAGACAGGAGCCTGAAAAAGTATGGTATTCATACGATCGGTGAACTTGCCAATACAGATCCTGCCATACTGGAACGGTATCTTGGAAAGATGGGACTGGTCATCCACGCATTTGCAAATGGATGGGATGATTCCCCTGTATCAACGGAAGGATATCATGCTCCGATCAAAAGCATTGGAAACAGTGTAACAACACCAAGGGATCTTGTGAATGATACGGATGTACAGATCATCCAGATGGCACTTGCAGAGAGTGTTTCAGCAAGACTTCGAAAGCATGGATTCAAATGTAATGTGGTTGCAATCTCTATCAGGGATAATGGCTTATACCATTTTTCAAGGCAGATCAAGCTTCGTGAACCCACTGACATCACGAAGGAGATCATGGATGCGTCGTTCCAACTGTTTAAGGAAAATTATGATTGGGAACATCCTATCCGAAGCCTTGGGATCAGAGGTGCTGATCTGGTGAACGCAGATATCCCGGTTCAGCTGGATCTGTTTTTAAATGAACAGCAGAGACAGAAACAGCAGGTCCTGGACAGGACAGTGGATGAGATCAGAAGGCGGTTCGGGTACTTCAGTATCCAGAGAGCTTTCATGTATAAAGACAGGGTATTATCCAACCTGGATGCACAGGGATCCCACACCGTGCACCCTGTCAGTTACTTT
Organism: Marvinbryantia sp.; assembly: GCA_045598185.1. Classification (GTDB taxonomy): domain Bacteria; phylum Bacillota; class Clostridia; order Lachnospirales; family Lachnospiraceae; genus Marvinbryantia. Next base: position 3,127 of record JAZLLO010000041.1, on the reverse strand, counting down.
CATCCTGGCTAATGCCAGGATGAGCCTCCGGCGGATGGCAGAGTCGCGCAAAAGAAAGATGTCATGCAAGCACGACGCGCGCCTCGCCCACGAATCCTCTGCGAGATTCGTGATTTTATAGTTTTTTATGATGGTGAAGACCATTGCTATGGAGAAAGAAATGGAGAGTAATAAAGTATTTGTTGATGTATTTGTAAAATATGATAAAGAAGGTAATGTGATGCCATTCGCATTCATATGGGAGAATGGCATGAAATTTCGAATAGACAGGATCAAGTCAAAGGAGAGACAGGCAAACCGAAAAGCCGGTGGTACCGGAATCATGTATACAGTGTTAGTCGAGGGTAAAGAGTGCCATCTCTTCTTTGAATTTGATAAATGGTTCATGGAAAGAAAAAGCGTATAGGGATACATGAAAATCTGTTTCTGGCTGACCTTTCCCTTTAGCTGGGGACAGAATGGTATATATGCAGATGTAGTATAAAAAGATAGTTTCCCACTCATATATCTTAGAAAGATACTACGGAAATAGTCATGATGATCATTGTGATTTGAGAAGGGAGATAGGCATTGGCAGCTAACAAGAGAACAAAAACTTATAAGATGTTTTGCCCGAATTGCGGGGTGATAATCGCAGGTATCGTTGGAGAGGATGGAGTAGCAAAGAATACCTGCAGACATTGTGGAATTAAGGTAGTAAGAACTGAAAACAGTCGCAGACATGTAAAGGTGGATGTGTACTGGCCGAAAGACGGATATTTAGATGATTTAATTGAATAGTAGTATGACGATATAGAGGCAGTGACAAGCGCGCATAAGCCCTTTATGTTCCTCATATGAGAAAATGAATTGGTTGGTTATGCCAGATATATTACATGAGAGGCCACCAATAAAGCAGAACACCCGGAATAGGTGAAATGCTTTATTGGTGGTCTTTTTGATTTTAAGGAGGATAAAAGAAATGAATTATAAATTTATCGTGAATGCAGAGAACATTGTTGTAGAACCAAAAGGATGTGGAGCTGATTATTACGAGAAGATGCTGGAAAGAAAAGACATCACTTCACACGAGAGCAAATATTACCTTGGAAAACTGTATGATACCAGATTGAAGTCTGCTGACTGGAGAATGGGCAATCGTTCTGAACTTGCAAAGAAATACAGAGTATCTGATGTGAAGCTGGATAGATTCCAGGAGTATGCAAAGGGAATTGATGCTATTGAGGAAATGATTCCTGGAATCAAGCAGCATTTGCTCAAAGGATATGATGATTTAACAGCAAAGCTGGTCACAGATATGGCGTTAATCAGTCCAGAAGCCAGAAAGCAGATCAGAGAAATGCTTTCTGTGAAAAGAGTATTGGTTATTCCAGATAAAAGAGAAACCGGATATGAGGATGAAATGATGGAAGCAATCACAATGGAGATTAATCTTCCGGGAATGGAGGTTCTGTCATGAAGTTATCGGAGTTGAAGATTGATCCGGAGTTTGAAGCTATTAATCCTGCATTGACAGGAGAAGAAAGAACAAAACTGGAAGAAAACATATTGTCGGATGGAATTGTTTTTTCGCCGCTTATCATTTGGAATCAGACGATCATCGATGGTCACAACAGGTATCGCATCCTTATGGCGCATCAGGAAATAGAGTATTCAATCCAGAAGATGGATTTTGATAACCGAGATCAGGCGATTGCTTGGATCTGTAAAAATCAGTTGGGAAGAAGGAATATTACTCTGGAGCAGAGAAAATATCTGATCGCAAAGGAATATGAAGCAGTAAAAGCAGCTAAGGATCTTTGGGAAAGGGACAAGCTTGAATACCATGGGAGTGCCGAAAAACTGAAGAACCATTATGAATTCAAAGAGCTTCTGAACAGGCTGTATTCCATGGATTGGGTTGTTTATACGAAAGAGGCTTTTGGCGGGGCACAATCCGTAATCAACTATCTCGGGAGATATACACACAGGATTGCAATAAGTAACAAACGAATTCTTCGTATTGAAGGTGAAAATGTGGTATATCTGGCAAAGGACTATAAAAATAGAGGTAAGCTGATCGAACATACCGTATCGGGAATAGAGTTCCTGCGTATGTTTTTGATGCATGTACTGCCCAAAGGGTTCGTCAGGATCAGACACTATGGTCTGCTTTCCTGTCGAAACAAAAAGCTGAAGATAACTCTTTGCAGGAATCTTCTCGGCTGTCAAAAATATATATCACAGCTGCGTGGGAAAACAGTTGCAGAAAAAATCCGGATCCTATATCAGCATGATATCTGTAAATGTAAAAACTGTGGAGAACCCCTGCATACCTATCGTATAGATGGAAGGTATCAACTATGCTAGAACGGTTTAGATAATAATGCAAGTCAAGCCTCATAGCGGAGGTCTATTTGTGGTGCCCAAAACATCCAATGCAGAAATGAATGCTGGTTTTACTTCTGAGATTTTAGTATAATCAGAAAGTAAGTTTGCGTTATTGAATCTCCACAGACAGAGGCTTCTCAGACGCGACTTTGTTCAATACGGAAAAAACGGTGTGCAGTTCAAAGGAAAGGGTAGATTTTCTAAGACGGAAATCTGCTTTTTCCTTCGCCCTGACGCTGTTTGTTTCCGAAGCAATTTAGCTGTTTACGAAGGTGTCATGTATGGATAATAAAAAAGAACATTTGCCATTATTTGGAGTTGGACCAATTATTATTTATGGTCAATTTATATTTACAGCAATATCAATTATTTTAACTAAAGTATTTGATATAAAGATTAGAATAGAGTGGTTGCGAATCCCTTTTATGATAATTGGAATAATCTTTATAGCACTTGGTTTTTATCTGGATTTGAGTGCAAAACTAAAATCAAAGTTATTTAAGAATGTAGAAGAAAATAAGCTGATAACGGGTGGTGTTTATTCATTCACAAGAAATCCTGTATATACTGGTGGCTTTCTTATTTGCTTAGGAGCAGTATTTATAGCCAATAACCTTTGCGACATATCAGGGAATTCAGACAGGCTACGTACTTTCAGGAAGTTATGATGCAGATGAACTTGGCGGTAAATATGATCCTTGCAAAATGTTTTCGTGTATGGCAGAGTCCATAATTTTGATGATGGGCGGAAGATAAT
>JAZLLO010000040.1:0-27242 GCA_045598185.1 Marvinbryantia sp. | reverse complement strand
GCCGTCCATCAGGATGAACCGGACTGTTTTTCAGTGATGGATGGGAACAGAAGATTGGAGGTTTTGAATTCAGAAGCGAATGCTATTTCTGAGCAGACAGTGTACTATGATATTCGATTGAAAGCGATGATACCGGAGAGAACGGAATCGTTTCAGTTGATTATCAACCTGGAGATTCAAACGAATGATAATCCGGGATATCCACTGGTAAAAAGAGGATTTTACTATTGTGCACGCATGATTTCAGAGCAATATGGAACAGTTTTTACTAAGGAAGAATATGGAAAGCTTCAAAAGGTATATTCAATCTGGATATGTCCGGATCCAGCAAAGAAGCGAAGGAATGGCATCTTTAGATATCATACGATGGAAGAGGCTGTACATGGTACTCCATATGTAGTTCCGGAACAGTATGATTTGACAGAAGTAGTTATCATTAATCTTGGAGATGCAGAAAAGTCATCAGAAGTTGAGATATTGGATTTGTTGAACGTCCTTTTTTCATCTACGATTTCTTCAGATGAAAAGAAGAAAAGACTTTCAGAAGACTACAATATCGCAATGACAGAAGAATTTGAGAGCGAGGTGACAGAGATGTGTAATCTAAGTGATGCAATTTTTGCATTAGGAGAACAACGAGGAGAACAGAGAGGAAAAGAGATAGGAAAAGAAATAGGACAGAACAGTATTCTCATGTTGATGCAGAAGCTATTTATAGCCGGTAGATATGATGATGCAGAGAGAGCAACAGAAGATGGTGAGTTTTGTTGCGGACTATTGAAAGAATTTAATTTGGTTTAGACAATTGTTTTTGAATTGAAGAGAGGATTACATCTAGGATAAAAGACAGAAAAACAATATGAGTAGTTGATTGAGATATAATCTTTCTAATACAGTGAAAAGGCCATGTCAGCTCCACTTCTGTAATGGCTTTTTCACTGTAGAATTCATGTTATATTAGAATTATAATTAACGAAAACACGAAAAAATATCACAAAAAATGTTTCGCTTTAAGTAAAATCCAAAAATGAGGTCGAAAAAGTGAATTATCAGAATATTCTGATAATAACGTGCAAAAATGGCTCTCGCAGCCCGCTAAAATCAAGGGCTCCCAGACTATACCGTGGAAATGATGATTGCCCGATGCAGGGCATTGACACATATTTTTTATTTAATATACCTTCATATTTATATCGTGGAAATGATGATTGCCCGATGCAGGGCATTGACACCTGTCATGACTATGTACATTACATAACCTTCTATCGCACCGTGGAAATGATGATTGCCCGATGCAGGGCATTGACACAGATCAAGAACAAAAGCTACAAGTACATCGATGCGGTGGAAATGATGATTGCCCGATGCAGGGCATTGACACATTGCCAGCATGCAAACACCTATGTAGTCTACAGCATTGTGGAAATGATGATTGCCCGATGCAGGGCATTGACACAGACTGTGCCTGTACATTACAACCGATCATAAGCGTGGAAATGATGATTGCCCGATGCAGGGCATTGACACCCTCTGTTATCTCGATCTGCTGTTTTCCACTTGCTGAAAGTGGAAATGATGATTGCCCGATGCAGGGCATTGACACAAGATTTTTTCTCGCGGTTGCGCCAAGATCTCTGCAGGTGGAAATGATGATTGCCCGATGCAGGGCATTGACACAACCTCTTTCGTTGCCATTCTCGTCATAGAACGTATGAGTGGAAATGATGATTGCCCGATGCAGGGCATTGACACGCCTCTTTACGAGCTTTTTCTTCTGCATCCTTACGAGGTGGAAATGATGATTGCCCGATGCAGGGCATTGACACAGTGCAAGTATTTCCTTTTTCATCCTTCCACCAAAGTGGAAATGATGATTGCCCGATGCAGGGCATTGACACATTACCATTAAAAGTGCCAAAATTGGATTTCCAGATAAAAGTGGAAATGATGATTGCCCGATACAGGGCATTGATAATTCAGAAATAAAAGCAATATAAAATAGAACATCCCAGTACCTATTTAAAGGTACTGGGATTTCCAATTAATTTATTCATTTGAGTTTTACGAAAGGATTACCGCTGTGCTGTGGGTTTGCGGTTTGTTGAAATAGTCCTGTCATAACCAGACATTTCAAAGGCGATAAGTTAATTCCAGGATTCAACAATTCCTGTTTTGCAGGGATTGCATCTGAGCCAAAGGTACTGCCTAGCATTTCACGAATATGATTCCAATCCGCCTGATTATTCAACTTCGGATTCTTCTGAAAGATATACATAACCATTCTGATGTAGACTTTTAGTTTATCCATATGAACACCATCCAGATCAGGAATCGGAGGAAGTTTAATCTCTTCTACAACAGAGAGTGGTATGACTGAAGGAGAAATAGAAGCTTCTTTCGACTTGACGGTTACCTTCTCAACATTTTCAATAACAGACTTTGGAGCTTTATTAGTTGTGGTAGCTTGCTTCGGTTTATCTTTTGGAGTTTTGACATGTATTGGTGACAGATTCCTGTTCATAGCAAGCGCGTGATTCAGTAGAGTTACGATAGAGTCTCTGGTTGGATGCTTTGGAATCGGACAATCTTTCAAATATTGCAGATTAAGGGTATTCTTTGCAGCTTCTTCGCCAGAAGAATCAGGAGTCTCACTTGCATGATTCATATGATTACGCAGCAGTTTGATTGCAAGATAATATAGAAGGATATTTCCAAGCGTATCCTGATCTGTCATAGACATGATATTTCCCGGGATATCATGGTTTTTCAGAATACGAACAGACTCTAGTTTTTTATTATAGACATTGGATCCGCCAGAGAGGCTTTTCCTTTTAAAATATTCCTGGCTATTGTTATAGACGAGGTAATGAACCGGCCATAGTTGATCTGTTTTAATTTTTTCAAGAAATCTGCCAATGTCATCCTTCAGAATCCAGTTATACAACTTGACGGTGTCATCTGGGCGTGGGTGAATGTATCTTCTATCCAGAATATTACATAGACGTTTATATGCAGGATGATAGCATGCATCCGCAGGAGTCATTGCAGAGAGCATAGTGTAGAATTCATGCTGATTCTCCTTGTTAACTGAGCCGAAAGAATTCAGAACTTTACTCAAAGCTTCCGGGAAACGCAGCATGGCGTCATCGCATTTGTAATATACAAGTTCATATGTAGACTTGTATAGATCATCACATTCTTTGGCATTCACTCCGAGAGTATTTCTGGAATCCGTGAAAAAGTCAGGAATGATACCCATCTGGTAATAATAAACAGGCATCTTTTCAATATATAAGGTGACTGCCTGCTGAATCAGATTATGATCTACACACCACTGAATCAATAAAGGATAGTCGATAAGCTTACCAGTTTCTTTGCGGATAATCATTTCACTCAGATGAAGTTTGGTCTTTATTGTTGGAAGAAGATACTGCAGCATAGAAGATGCAATATCATTCTCTGAAAGGTCAAACTTTCTTGCGGCAGATTCTACCTGTTTCAAGGTATCATCTATACTGGTTACATCACAGATACTGATAGCATCGGAAAAAGCCTGGATCTTTTCCAGGAGTTCTCTGGTCTTGGAAGATGGATCCTGACTGGCGAAAGACTCCTTAAGCTGACGGGAATTGCCATAGTTCAGGAATTCATCGGTACCGTTGATAATCTGATACAGATTATAGATATGATCGAGATTGACAATTTCACGCCGATTATAATTACTATATACGATTTTTCGGCAGATAGTACCTGAGAACTGCAGATAGCGAAGGATAGAAGTCATCAGAAAACTGATATCACGAAGTCCACCGGTATATTCGATATATGCATTAGCAGCAGGAGATGGCATAGCCTCTGTTATCTGCTGGAAGATACTATTCGATATCTCATCTGGATTGGTCATCATGGTATTCACATCGAGATAATCGTATCGTATCAGCTTCACGGAAGCATGGTGATCTGTATAAAGATCAACCAGCTCTTTAAAGCGGGAATATGCAGTTTGTCCCGGAAAACTATCTATCGTCTGGAAAGCAACCTTGTGAGAAGTAAGGCAGAGGAAGACAAAGTCGGTCGCACCATCTTTTTGTGCAGTATCTACCAGGTATTGGATAGGTGCATCTACTGTCTGGATGCCATAGTAATTTTTCCCATTCGAAGCAGAATAGACCACCTGAGGATTGTCTCTGTAATCGCTTAAGAACAGGATAATAACTGCAGTAGAAGCTGGCATATCCGAAAACTCCGGTGGAGCGAACTCAGGAAGCCAGAGTCTGGAAGTTTCAAGCTTCTTAAGATTAGTATCTGTCTCTTTGCGGATACGAACCTTTTCCGAGTAAGGTACAAAATCAGCACAGATTTTTTCTGTATCCTTGTAAGCTGCCCTACCGCAATTCTCATCCATAGAACGAAGCGTACGATTCCACATATCCTTAATAAATTCACTACCCTTAAGATCCGCTTCCTCGTAGATCGTTTCAATATAATAGAGAAGTTCGGCCTCATAGTCCCTGTCAGTATGATACTCCTGCTTCAATTCAAAGAGAAAACGTTCACAGATCTGAGATGCTTCTGGTTTCTTTATAGAAAGATGTCGCGGAAGGAGACGATAATACAGGTCACTGTTTTCTTTTAATTTGCCATCGGTCAAGGCATCGGAAACAATCACAATCTTAATAATCTCCGGTGTCATTTTAAATTCCTGATAGATATGATTGATATCTGAATCAGGAGAAAGATCTGACAGAATGAAGATGCAATCAGGCGATTGTCTAAGATGTTTGCTTCGGAAATTCTTTTCAGAAGCATGGACAAGAAGATACTTTGATCCAGCCTGTTCCAGGTACTTCTCCAGCATATTGCAGAAAAACATACCTTCTTCATAGCTTTCCACATGGAGCAGCAGGCCATAAGGTACAGGATTCTCATCATAGAGATCGCGATTTTCCAAAAAAGTAAAAAAATGTTTAATAATCGAAAAATTTTTATCAGAAATGGTTAACTGTTTCTGAAAACAGTCGATAGATATAGTAGAAAGCGACATTACTGAGATTCTCCTTTGTGAATACTTATAGAAATCATAGCATAAAAAAGTGTATATTTGGATAATTTCAGTTATAATTTAACTAATTAACGCAGTGATGCATATCAAATTGAAAATAAGATTTAGGGGGAATGACATATGGCAGTTCATTTTTTATCAGTCCTTGGTTCCGGATTATATGAACCAATCAGATATCAGAATGAGGATTTCACCAGCGGTATCCAGGAATATGTACAGCTTGCAGTGATAGAGAAACATAAAGACGAATTAATGGGTAAGGACGCAAGAATCACGATCTTTGTTACAAATGATGCAAGAGGTTCACGAAAAGCCAATCTCGAGGACCGGGATCTGACATCTTTTGACAAGAATAAGATGAAGGATTGGAATGGGTGTGAAGCAAGCATCAAGTCAGAAACTGAAAAATACGGATTATACTCTCAGTTACAGATCAGATATCCGGAATTAAGTGAAAAGTTCTATCCTTGTGACATTGAGGTGCCAAGTACGAAGGACAACATCTATAAAGTGTTTCAGAGTATCTATAACGAATTGAGGGAAGGGGATGAGATTATCTTTGATATCACACATTCTCTTCGCTCAATCCCTATGCTTGCCATGACCGTAATAAATTATGCAAAGGTGATGAAGGACTGTACTCTTCGCCGAATCTATTATGGAGCATATGAGGCTGCAACAGAAGATAAGATTGCACCTCTTGTGGATCTTACCATGTACGATGACATCTTGGAATGGACCAATGCTGCCAATGAATTCATATCCTATGGAATTGCAGGCTCGATGCGTGATGTATTCAAGAAAAAGATGCGTTATGCGACAAAAGCAGAACGAATCAAATGGGCAAAACTAAAGAGTGTATCAGATGATGCGGCACTTTTATCGGAGACTATTCTGGCGAGTCGTGGATGCGGAAACCGTGGTGATGATATGCCGGCAGATACCAGCATCCAGGCTGCGATAAAGAGATATAAGAATTCCTGCGGTAAGATGTCAGGAACAGAGATAGAGATACAGGAATTTGCACCGTTATATCCATTGATTCAAAAGACACAGGATGCATATGCACAGCTTGACTATGAAGAGAATTATCGAACAGGTCTTGCAGTTGTCAACTGGTGTATTAATCATGATATGGTACAGCAGGGATATACAGCACTTGAGGAGACTATTATTACCTATATCTGCAAGAAATATCAATTCGATGAAAATGAACAGAAATATCGTGTGGATATCGTTAACCAGGTTATTGGGATTCTGTCATATGCAATCAGTGGAAAGATAGATATTGATAATCCAGAGATGAGGATGCAGCTTTTTGATAGATATTTTTCTCTTAAAGGAAATACCAATAATCAGGAGGAGTGTTTGAAATTCACTCAGATGGCGCGTGAATTGATAGCGGTTATCGATATCCGTTATGTTCAGATATTGGGTAAATTAAAAGAATATCGTAATGATATCAACCATTTTGGGATGCGATCACAACCAAAAAGTACCAAGGCGCTTAAGAGTAAATTAACAGAGTATAGCCAGGAGTTTATCGCTTTGCTTGAACAGGAGGGAGTATAGATGTTTGTAAACTTTTCAAATCATCCAATGAGTAATTGGAATGAAATGCAGCTAAATGCTGCCAAGACCTATGGGGAAACTGCTGAAGTTCCATTTCCGGTAGTACCGCCTATGGCAACAGAAGAAGATGTTATGCAGATTGCCATGGAAAATGCAGAGAGGATCTTACAGCTGCAGCCGGATGTGGTAATGTGTCAGGGAGAATTTACCGTGGCATTCGCAGTTGTGAATATACTGAAAGAACATGGAGTAACCTGTGTATCAGCATGCTCAGATCGACGCACTGTTGAAACTGTTCAGGTAGATGGAACTATCAAAAAAGAGTCCATTTTTTTGTTTTGCAGATTTCGTAAATACTGTTAATAGAGAAGCATATGAGGAGGAATGTCAGGATGGAGAGAGAAGCATTCGAAAAATCACTTTTACATGCGGTAGATTTCTGGAGCAGTAAAAGTTAGAAGGAAGTAAGGGATCTTCTGGGAACGGAAGTAGCTGGAATGGTTGCATTTCAGCAACGCAATCCCCACCATTGTTATGATTTGTTTAATCATATCCTACATACAGTTGAGGAGATTCCGAAAGAATCTATGATACCTGTTAAAGTGGCAGCATTCTTTCATGACATCGGAAAACCAGAAGCAGCCATGGAAAAGAATGGACGTCTTGTCTTCTACGGACATGCAAAGAAATCCGCAGAAATAGCAGGGAAACTGCTTCCTGACTTGGGATATTCGAAAGAAGAGTGTAGAGAGATATGCTTCTATATTGAACACCATGATGACTTTATCCAATGGCAGCTTCCGGAAGAAGCAGATCAGGACAATATACAGTCTGCACCTGTAATTATGGAGCTTACTTTAAACAGATATCTGAAAAAATTTGTACAAAAAGCGGAAACAGCAGGAATTACACGTCCTGTGAAGGAATTATTGACACAGCTTCTGCTTTTGTGCTATGCAGATTGTTCTGCACAGGCAGAAGAGGTTTTTATGAATGGCAGGATAACTGATACAAAAAAACATAAACAGGAGAAAATAAAATATATCAAAGAATTGTTGAAAATAAATAAATATATAGACTGAATTATGCATATTATGGTAAAATGTTACAATATTTAGAACGCTAAAATCAGAAAGAGAAGGTAACTGAAATGAGTGAGAAAAACTATGTACTAGCGATGTACGATGTAAGAGGAATTCAGAAATATGTTTTCCGCACAGCAAAAATCAGAGATGTTATTGGTGCTTCTCGTATTGTTGAGAATATAATTATAAAGGCACTAGAGTACGCGGTAGATATCGAAAGAACTAAACAAGATATTACGGCTAATCTTAAGTGGACAGATGATGAAGGAGTACTTCCGTATAAGGATAATGCATATGATATAACCGTTTTATATATCGGCGGAGGAAATGCATTTGTGACCTTTTCTTCAGAAAAGCTTTGTGTAAGGATTAATGAGCTAATGTCTTACTATGTTATTACAAATACATATTCATTACAACTGGCAGTAGCGTTCGTTCCAAAGACCGATAGTTATCAGGAAGATTACAATGCTATTTACTCAAAGTTGAATCGTGTGAAACAAGGAATGATTGAGTCAAAGCCGCTGACAGCACTTCCGATTGAAAAGATTGATCTATCTACAGGATATCCAATCACAGATAAGATTGATATCGATACTGGAGAGCATATTTCTACAGAAACATGGTCAAAACGTTGGAATACAAGGATTGCACAGAAAAGTGTAGATAAAGATACAAAGATACTAGACAATTATGTAACAAAAAAGGGAATAGATAGTACTATTGCTATTATTCATATTGATGGAAACAATATGGGATCTCGTATAAAACAACTGATAGCGCATCATATTACATATTCTGAAGCAGTTCCAGAGATGAGAAAGATATCTTATCAGATTGATTCGTCCTATAAAAAGGTATTCCAGGACATGCAGGAGTATTTTAACACTTTTGGTAGAATAAAAGAGAAGGAAAATGATTTCTTCGTGCGTAAGGTTCTTACGGCCGGAGATGATATTACTTATATTTGTAATGGGAAAATTGCCTTAGAGACAGTACAATATTTTGTACGAAATATCTCGAAACATACGATGAATGGTCTTGATGATATGGATAGTATAAGGAAATATGGATTTTCTGTATGTGCAGGAATTGCATATATCCATAGCCATTTTCCATTTGATATTGGGTATGAAGTTGCCGAAAGCGCATGTGAGAATGCTAAAAAACGAGCAAAAGAAAAAGATAATATGGATCAGGATAGAATTGGTAATTGGGTAGATTTTCAGATTTGTAAGAATATAAAGGTTCAGAATCTCGAATCAGCACGTGAGAATGAATATGTTACTTCTTTGGGAGAACAATTAACAATGCGTCCGTTTTTTGTTCCATCAACGTTGCAGGAAGAAGGCGTATTTGCAACATTAGCTGGAAAGGATTATGTATTAGATAAACTTTTAAGTGCAGTTAGTTATTTTAATGATAATAAAAAGATACCAAGATCATTGAGTAAATCTATTAGAAATACGTATTCTTTAGGGGAAATGCAGATTAATCTGCTTATGTCTTTTATTAATTCCAGAAACTGGAAGATGCCAGATGGTAGTGCAGAAATGTATCTGGAATTGGACAATAAAAGTAAAGTTGCAAAGTGGTATGATGCTTTAGAGATAATGGAATTGTATTCTGGTGTAGTAGTGGAGGGAGAGTAGAAGATGAGTAAATATTTAATGTCAATAAAACTTCTAAGCGATCTTTGCGTATCTGATGGAGGAGTATATAATAGCGCAATCGACACGGACATTTGTTATGATTCAAAAGGACTACCATATATTCCGGCTAAAAGATTAAAGGGATGCCTCAGAGAGTGTGCTATCGAGCTTGCTGATTGGGGGATGGAGATAGACGAAAGAGCATTATTTGGAACTGGAGGAGAAAAGGAAAATTCTGGGAAAATAAGAATTGCTAATGCTGTATTGACAAATTATGATGAAATATCAAAGGAAATTAGTGCAGGTGCAAATCATATATTTTATCATCCGCAGAATGTATTACGTCAATTTTCGTATATTCGTACACAAACTGCAATTAATTATGATACAGGTGCGGCAGATGAGACGTCGTTAAGAACAATGCGTGTTGTATCGAAGGGGCTTCTCTTTGAATCGATTGTAGAATTACCTGACGAATTGAAGAAACAGTTCGAGACATGTTGTATGTTATTGCGTCATATGGGAATTGCAAGAACACGTGGCTTAGGTGAGGTTGAGGTAAAACTTGGAAAGAAGATTAACGATGATCAGACGAAAGAAAAGAATAAAGTAGATGTACCATACACGGAGGATGCGGATTATCTGGAATATATTATAAGTCTGGAAGAGCCTGTCATTTGTAAGAGTGTTGCTGGTGGGGAGATAAAGAGCCAGGAATATATAGATGGCAGTAAGATTCTGGGACTTGTATCTGAATGTCTTAGAAGACAAGGTGATTCTTATAGCGAATTGATTAAGGAAGGTAATATCTTGTGTACGAATGCATATATTGCGGATAATGGAAAACGTTCACAGAGTATTCCTGCTAGTTGCTTTAAGATAAAGAATAATTCTACAGAATTTATAGATAAACTTGGCGAAGGATTAAACGATGCTTATTCTGAGACAGAACAATTGAATCAGATGAAACCTGGATACATGATTGAAGTAGATGATAGTATGAAAGTGATTGATGTTGCCTGTGAAGAACGCTATCACCATAGAAGACCAGAGGATAAGGGAATAGGTCGAGCATCAGAAGACGGAACCAATGATAGTATGTTCTATACAATATCAAGTATTTCAGAAGATCAGTCATTTATTGGCAGGATTCATGGTACTCGTAATCAGATTAAGAAGATTTATGAACTTCTGAAAGAAAAAGATATTGTACACATAGGCTATGGTAAATCAGGGGAATATGGAAGTGCCAAAATAAAGATTACAGGATTATCCGCAAAAGAAGTAACTGATATCAAAACAAGACATTTTGCCATTAAGCTGGAAGCTCCGGCAATATGTTATGGAAAGAATGCGTATGCTTCTGCCGATTATAGAAATCTGATTGAAGAAGTGAAGTATGCGTTAGGTAGAATGGATATCAGAGAAGAACAGCACTTTCTGAATTATACAGAGGTTGGCGGTTACAATGTAACATGGAAAATGAGAAAACCAACATTATCAGCGTTTGATATTGGTAGTGTTTTTGAGTTTACAGTACCAGAGATGGCAGAGCCAATAACGATTGAGAGTGATACATTGTTTATTGGAGAACGTAATTCTGAAGGTTATGGTGAGATTTCTTTTATCGATCTGGAGAAACCAAGGAGAGCAAGAAGAACATATTATAAAAAAGTTGATGACAAAAAAAATGTATCATTGACAATCAGGGAGAATTCGTTAGGCAACAGAATATATGATCAACTTGTAGAAAGTTACATTGCAACCGATGTTATGGAGCATGTTTCTGCTGATGAGAAAAAGAGAGCTACTGTTAGTAATTTGTTGCTTATGTGTAGTGAGAGTAAGTCTTATGAGGATGTTTATCAGGCAGCATTACGACGATATGAGAAAGTGCTTGAAGAGAAGAAAGACAAACTGGAATATGCCAAAGAAATCTTCTATAAAGTCGAGCAGAATTCAGGAAGAGTATTACAACAATTTGAAGAACAGTATCATATTTCTCGAGAAGGCAGTAATGAAAAGGATATACGTTTTAAATATCTGAAAGCATATCTGAAAGAAATGAAATATAGAATTCGTGAGGCAAAGAGATAGTTATGAAAAATGAAATAGTTCAGCGTATTTTTTATGCAGTTAAAGTAAAAACAGCTTCTCCATTGACCATATCGGGTGGCGTAGACACGGTTACAAAATTTTCGGATCACGATGTATTGCGTAATCTTGAAAACGAAGTTTTCATACCGGGTTCTTCATTAGCCGGAGCATTTCGAGAATATTTGAATTTAAAAAAGGATTGTAAAGGAGCAATGGGATTCTCAAAAGGTGAAGAAGGTGCAATGAGTCCAATCTTGGTGTCAGATATGTTCTTTACAAGTGAAGTCAAGGTTTCTATTAGGGATCACGTTGAGTTAAAAAGAGATAGAACTGTAAATAATAAATATGATACTGAAATTATCGAAACGGGAGCAGAAGCAATCATATATCTTGAAGTGTGTAAGCGAAAGAATGATGATAGAGAATATGATCAGATTATTGCTGCGATCATTCATGGAATGGCAAACGGTGAGATACGTTTTGGATATAAAAAGAATCGTGGATATGGAAGGATAAATGTACTCGAGGCAGGAAGATGTTCTTTTGAAAATGGGGAGTATCTGAAATACTTATCATTTATCCCACGTGTTCATGTATTTGAAAGTTATGAGTTTTTTGACTATAAAAATATCAGTAATTCTTTTGATAAGTATGTTACTATTCGTGTTCCATTGCAATTGGTTGGTGGTATTAGTATCAGAAAATACTCGGCAAAACCAGGAGAAGCCGATTATGAGCATATTACTTGTAATGGGAGACCTGTCATTCCTGGAAATAGCTGGAATGGAGCAATACGTTCAGATGCTTATAAAATATTAAAAGAGCTGAAAGTAAGAAACAGTGAGTTACTAATTGATGAATGGTTTGGATATGTTAACGAGAAGGCTAATCGTTCATTGTTTATTATCAATGAAAGTGAAATAGAAGGTGGTATTTCTATTAGTACTACCCGAAATAAGATAAATCGATTTACTGCTGCTACCTATAGTGGAGCGCTTTATACTGAAAAAGCACATTATCTTGGCAGGACAGAACTGGTCCTGATGATACGAAAAGATGAATCTAAAGCCTATAAAGCATTAATCGGATTATTGCTACTGATTATTACTGATTTAAAGGAAGGATTTATTTCTGTTGGTGGTCAGGGTGCTGTTGGAAAAGGAATCTTTCAACAGATTTCCGGCGATGAAGAGATAAAAATTATTAATGGTCCTTCAGAGGAAGAATGTAATGCAAGTTTGTATGCAGTATGTAGTAACACGATGTTATAGGAGGTGAAGATTATGAACTTGGATAGATTAAAAATAAGAGAATCAGCTCCTGAAAAGGGATATATGCTGGCTTATTTCCAGAAACAGGTTCGATTTGAGAGATATGACGACGTTTGTAGTTTAAAATCTTTAGATGAGGAACAAGAGAAGACAGGAAAGCTTTTGGAGATACATCTGTTTGATAATAAGAAGGAATATCGTGCGGTTTTATCTTGTTCCAAGAGATATCAGGAAGGGTATGTAGAACATGTGGCAGACTTTGAGGAGTGTGAATATGCAACAATAAAGGAATGTATTCTTCTGGAGAATGGTGATAGACTAATTGTATTGAACCATATTACTTATGATGCTAGTGGTATGGCGGTTATTGACGATTTCAGATTGGTGGGTAAAGAATAATGAGTCAGTTTATTAATCCTTATAATTTTATACCTCTTCAGGCAGGGGTGGCAAAAGATTCTCAGGACGATAAGTATCTCAGCGGTGTAATTGAGTATAGGTTGATGACACGTACTCCTCTTTTTGTACCGAATACCAGTAATGATCATGCGATTAAGCAAAACTTATATCGCGAAGATGGTAAGTTCCATAAATCTTATGAGTTTTTTGCATATGAAGATTTGTCAGAAACAAACAAAGCAAAGACTGAAGATGAACTGCTGCCACCGGTTATTCCTGCAAGTGAGATACGAGGAATGCTTAGAAGCCAGTATGAGATAATTACGAATTCATGTATGTCTGTACTTGAAGATGAGGTATTATCAAAAAGAACAGCGGAAGTTTTTAAGGCTGGTTTGATTGAACGAAAGTCAAATGATTCTTTTGTACTCTACGAAGCAGAAGATTGTTTGTTGAGGACGAATGGAGCAGATGATCTCGTGATTGATCAAGAATGGGATCCGAACAATCCCGAAACAAGAAGAAGGAGAAAATACGATAGAAAATGTTTTGTTCAAAGTAAGCTGCATGAGGGAGCAAAAGTAAAAGTGTCTTATATAGATAGAGGAAGAAATGGGAAGGCACTGATAAGTAGCGTTAACTCAAAAGGAGATACGTATAATGGATATCTTATAAAAGGAGAAGATGGTCCTGAAATGAAAGACAGATGGGGGAACACAATGAAAAACCAAAAGCATTGTGCACATGTCTTTTTGAAAAAGGGAAATAGATCAATGCCTATCGATAGTAGAGTGCTTGATCTGGTTCTCTTATGCTATAAGAATAATGAAGAACATACATATTCAGAATACGCATCAGAATGGACAAAATTTAAGAGTGGTAAAGGAGCAGAGTATTTCCCTGTATATTATAGCAAAGGATCTAGAGATGGCTCATATATCATGATGTCTCCGGCAGCTATTACAAGAGAAGTATATGAAAATAATATCACGAAGATGATTAGAGGACATCAACCATGTACTGATAAAAATAATCTTTGTCCGGCGTGCTCCCTCTTCGGTACTTTAACGAATGGCTTCTCTAACGCTTCGAGAATCCGATTTACGGACTTGATTGCCGATGAATTTCACTATGAAAAGCCGATTATGTTAAAAGAATTATCATCTCCAAAGCTCGGCAATATAGAATTTTATCTGCAAAGACCAAAGGAGGCATTATTCTGGACATATGACTATTATATTGATAAAAACGGAAATGTCATTTCCAATGTTCCTGTTGTAAATGGAAGAAAGATTTACTGGCATAATATCGATATGAAGTTGGATGATGCACGTGCAGGGGAGGAAACAGAGCGTAACATTACGATTCGCCCTGTGGGAGATAGATCGTATTTCAAAGGGAAACTATATTTTGATAAGATAAGTAAAAAAGAACTTGAAGCACTAATCTATCTTTTAGAGACAGGAGATAGTGATACTCTTGAAAAGAAGAGACATGGATATAAGCTTGGAAGTGCAAAACCATTGGGATTTGGCAGTGTAGCGATAAGTATTGATCATATTGATGTTCGTAAGATCGTTATAGACCATGAGAAGAAAAACATATCGATAAAAAAAGAAGCGTATCAGATAGAGAATTTATTTGCTATCGAGGATATAAATGTACGTGAAGCATTCAAGAAATCTACTGATTTTACAGTATTGGCTCCATTGGTTCAAAGAGGTTACCAGATAGCATATCCACATATAAAAAATGGCACAGACGATACTATATTCAATTGGTTTGTACAGAATCATAAAGCATATAAATATGATAAGAGGACAGGCCAATATGTAGATCTTCGAATGCCAAATGCCAGAGTGCAGATGTATTATAAAGAATATCTTGAAGCGGGAACGCCTGAATTTGTAAGCACAGATGCACTTGATATAGTTAATGCTAATAACAAGTCGAACTCTAATAATCAGAATTTTCAGAAGAATAAATCTCAACAACAGTACAAAGGCAAGAATGTAAATAATCGATATCGTGGTCGATAGATGTACTATAAAAAGGAGAAATAGTGGCAGTTAGAAAGTTTATAGCAACTGCTCCGAGACAGTCGATAGTACAGGCTGACTCGGAGCAGGGGATTCCGTACAAAGTTACGAATAATTCCAGACTGGAATATGCAGAGTCATACTCATTCCCAGTCATCAATATCATGCATGGATATGTGGAAGAAGGGGATGATGTTGAACTGCTGATTATTGAAGCAGATCATCCCATGTGCCATAAGAATGTTCACTATATAGAAGAACAGGCACGCAAGGTATGTAATAATGTTGGTGTTTCCAGTTTTCAGTTAATACCGATTCATGTGAACTTTACGGAGGAATCAGAGAATCATTTATTGTTATTCCAGAATCTGGTAGAGCATATTCACGATGGTGACAGACTTGCTGCATGCATAACCTATGGATCAAAGCCAACACCGCTTCTGGAAGTTATGGCATTGAATTATGGATATCGCTCCTGCAAAAATGTTTCAGTTGATTGTATCGCCTATGGAGGTATGGATCACTTAGGTAAAGACAATCAGGAAAAAAGAAAAATGATCTATGATGTTACATCTTTGTTTCTGATGGATCAGATTGTAAATGAACTGGCTAAAAATGGTCATCATAGAACATTGGATATTATCAAAGGGATTCTATCAGATGAGTGAAATAACATTAGATATGGAATTTGATACAATTCTGGAACAACTGGAATTGAAGAGATATCTTGGTCATGTAACAGGAATGACAGAGGCACAGGCACGGGCATGGATGTGGGAATATTACCAGAAAGAACTTGAAAGAGTGAGTACTATCAAAGCTGGTTTGCCTAAAGATGAATTTGAAGATTATTTTTTCAGACTTTATGCGTATAACCAGAAGGTACAGGTGATCGATCATGAAGCCGTAGTGTACTGTGATACCGATAATACTACACTGAAGACATGGCTCTGGATAGAACTCTATCAGATCTATGATCATATAAAGCATTTTAAAGGTGTTGAGAATTATCGTTCTTATCGCATACTGGGATATGAAGACTGCGATGACTGGATGCGAGATGTGTTTTCGCTGACAATCGGTGAATGTCTGAAGCGTTTTGATTATCATAAGAAGAAATCTTTAGTAGGTTATACGGTGGATACTTTCCGGAATTATCGCCTGAAAGATGATATTACTAAACGTCTGAAACGACGGGAAGCAGAAGTATCTGTCGATAAGGAAGAACTTCCACAACAAGGAAGATCAAGGAAGAATACATTGATTTCAGAAGTCTCATGGCAGAGATTAGATAGTCTTGAGGCAGAGGTTACCTTTAACAGAATGATTTCCAGAATCGTAGCGTTAATGGTACAGATCTATGAAAAACAGCGCAAAAAAGATAAAAACATGCTTTATAAGGCAGATTATTTCCGATTCTATTTTACAGAGATGATTGTTGATACGCTTAAGATCTGCAAAGAAGCTTCTGTGGATGCGGAAGGTCTTGCCAATGAAAGAGAGGTTCTTGAAGCTACCAACCAGACATTGCTGGACTACATCATGGAAAATAGTTGTGACAGCTATTGGATGCTGATGGAGACCAATACAAAAACATATGATTCGATTCTTAGAGATGGTAATGCTAAGCGAATCAGTATGCCGATTCATGAAGCAATTTATACGATGTTTATCAATGAGATATTGCAGATAAGTCGTTCACAGGAATCTGTTGCTTCAAGTATTTCAAAATACCGGGCACTGTACAGGGAACAGATGCGGATGCTTAAGGACAGATAATTACGGGGATGGTAGGTAGACATAGTTATGGAGAATTTATTAAAAAAATATCTGAATATACGATATGTAAAGCTGCATTTTTATCTTACATTTCCAGAAGACAGTATTCTTCCTATCTATAAAGCATCCGCACTGCGTGGCGGTATTGGGGAGATGCTTCTTCGAGCGAACTGTATCCGAAACAGAGACTGCAAAAACTGTGATTTTGAATCAGAATGCATGGTTCAGCGTACGATGTATTCTAAATTTGAGAATAAACCTGCTTTTATTACCAGCGGTGACAGTGCAGGCTATGTAATTGAATGTGAGGATTATCACGAAGAATACGAAGCCGGAAGCACCATGCAGTTCAATCTGATTCTTTTTGGAAAGACGATTGTGTACTTTAACAGTTATCTGCAGGCAATAGCAGCGCTCGGACAGAATGGCATTGGAAAGTATAAGACAAGATTCTGGATCAGCAGGATTACTAATACGATAGGAGAAGATATCCTGAGTGGTTCAGATATTAATATGGCATTCTACAAAGTCCAGACAATCGATGATTATGTAGAGTATCGTAAAGCGATGTTGATGAAGAATGGAATGCGCAACAGAGTTGAAGTGAAGACTCCGCTGACGATAAAATATCAAGGAGATTTTATCAAGGAATTTGATATGCACGCAATTGTCAGGGCGGTTCAAAGAAGAATATTGATACTAGATTGCTTCGAGAATATAGAGGGAGATGAACTCTATAGAAAAGAATATCAGATCCCGGATATCATAAAGCAAAGAATAGTTCCACGCTCTGTCCGCAGATTTTCTAATCGTCAGGAACAGGGAATGTGGCTGCATGGTATTGAAGGAATTCTCCATACTTCTGAAATTCAGGAGGAATTACTGGAATTATTGCTTGCCGGGGAGATTCTCCACATAGGAAAAAATACAAGCTTCGGCTTTGGAAGATACCGATTAGTATAGGTTGTGAAGCACGAGAGAAGAACGAAAACACGAAAAAAATCAGTAAAAAAAGTTTCGCTTTAAGTAAAATCCAAAAAACACCTCGGAAAAGTGAATTTTCAGAATAGTCTGATAATAACGTGCAAAAATGGCCTCCGGAGCCCGCTAAAATCAAGGGCTCCCAGACTATACCGTGGAAATGATGATTGCCCGATACAGGGCATTGACACAGAATTGTAACTTGATAATGACATGTGACTAAGATAACGTGGAAATGATGATTGCCCGATACAGGGCATTGACACAGTAATCAATTACATCATAATATAACCATTCAATATCGTGGAAATGATGATTGCCCGATACAGGGCATTGACACAGGTTCTACTTTTATTTCTGGGATGTTGATCTTTGGTAGTGGAAATGATGATTGCCCTATACAGGGCATTGACACACCACAATCCATAATTTTTATACTTTTCTTTTCCTGTGGAAATGATGATTGCCCGATACAGGGCATTGACACATTGTAATCGGCATATTGGTATAATAATGCGTAGCTAAGTGGAAATGATGATTGCCCGATACAGGGCATTGACACCAATCAACACTGTTTTTTCCTTTACAATTGCAAAGAAAGTGGAAATGATGATTGCCCGATACAGGGCATTGACACACTCCTTATACATCCGTTCTACTAAATAATTGTACATACGTGGAAATGATGATTGCCCGATACAGGGCATTGACACAATCAATTCTATTATGCTTAAAACGCATCCTGCTAAAGGTGGAAATGATGATTGCCCGATACAGGGCATTGACACACCTTCCATGTCTGTACAATTACGATTGTTTCCATCACCGTGGAAATGATGATTGCCCGATACAGGGCATTGACACTTTGCTGAATATCATACATCGCAATTTCCTCACGAGTGTGGAAATGATGATTGCCCGATACAGGGCATTGACACGATACAATGGCATCTACCATCAACATTTCATTAGCACTCAGTGGAAATGATGATTGCCCGATACAGGGCATTGACACATTTCTCTTCTCGCATTCTCTGCAATTTCAGCTTTTCTTGTGGAAATGATGATTGCCCGATACAGGGCATTGACACCAGCCTCAAATCTTGCTTTCATTTCAGCTTCACTGCAATGTGGAAATGATGATTGCCCGATACAGGGCATTGACACGGTCTTCGTAGGCTTCATTTGCTGCTTCCATCTGTGCCAGTGGAAATGATGATTGCCCGATACAGGGCATTGACACACTGCTGTTCCTGCTGATACTGCTGTTCCTGCTGCCACGTGGAAATGATGATTGCCCGATACAGGGCATTGACACGCTTACCGTTGTACATAAGTCGATTAAGCACAATTGTGTGGAAATGATGATTGCCCGATACAGGGCATTGACACATTCCAACTTATTTAAGCGTTACATAATAAATCCAGGTGGAAATGATGATTGCCCGATACAGGGCATTGACACAATTAATAATTGATTTTGACTTTTTCAACATTTCCATCGTGGAAATGATGATTGCCCGATGCAGGGCATTGACACGGCTTCATCTGCTGTTTCTTCTTTTCTTCTGCTTTTTGTAGAAATGATGATTGCCCGATGCAGGGCATTGACACATATGATACCGTTCCTGTCTTGGTTGTTAATGTCTGTAGAAATGATGATTGCCCGATGCAGGGTATTGACACAGCGCTACTCCCCGTGCGCCCCTTCGAAGGACCTTTTGTAGAAATGATGATTGTCCGATGCAGGGCATTGACACGAGTGAATAATATTTCTTTGAATAGGTCTCGTTCACTTCAGTAGAAATGATGATTGCCCGATGCAGGGCATTGACACATTTCCTGACTCACAAGCTGCATTGTATCGTCTCGCAATGTGGAAATGATGATTGCCCGATACAGGGCATTGACTTTATCTATAAAATCCTTTCTGAAAATTTTCTTATAATTTTCCAATTTATTCTCTCAAATCAGTTAACTTCATTTCTTTCTCTCCGATAGATTAATCAAACAATCGAATATTCGGTTCTTTTGAATACCGTATATCTTGTTTGTTACATAAATCTATTTTTGAAAAGGAGAGATTGTCATGAATGCAAGTCTTAGAGAAAAAACCCAGGAATGGATGCAGCTGGAACGTAAAACTATCGAACAGAGAAAGCTTGCGGAGACTTTCTATGATGAGAACCTGATGGATCTTATCGTAGAGGATTTCGTAGAGAGAAATCAGGCCCAGGTCTTTGAAGAGGTGAAAGAACTGGTAGTATCCGTAGGTACTTCTTATGAACCAATCGTATTGAGTATCAAACTATTCAAGCCAGAAAGAATACTGTTTCTGTGTACGAAAACTTCAGAAGTAGTTCTTGAGAAGATAGTCAGTTACTGCAATCTGAAAGCACATGAATATGAAAAGCGACGCGTGAATGAGACAGATCCGCTCGATATTTATCGTGAAATCAAAGACATCTATCTTGCATGGAATAAACCAGATAAGATGTACATCGATTTTACCGGTGGAACGAAAGCAATGTCAGTTGCTGCCGCAATGGCAGGAGCAATGATTGATGTACAGCTTGTTTATGTAGGAAGCAATGATTATCTGGTAGACTTCAGAAAGCCGAATCCAGGATCAGAGACTTTGTACTTCATCACGAATCCACTGGCAGTGTTTGGAGACCTTGAGATTGAGAAGGCACTGGTTCTTTTTGGACAGAATAACTATGCTGGGGCTAAGGAGAAGCTTGAATTGTTAAAAGAAACGATTCCTGATCCGCAGATTCGTCAGCAGTTGAACTTTGTATATCTTCTCGCAAAGGCATACGAAGCATGGGACTCTCTGGATTTTAAGCCTGCATATGAATACATGAGTAAATTGAATTATCAGTTGAAACGAGATCATATGCACAGAGATTATCTGCTCATGGATTGCTTCGGTAATCTGAATCAGCAGGAAAAGATTCTTTCACACATGAAAGATATTCCGGATATTCTTCAGGAAAAGAAGAATATGGATATTCTCCAGAATAGAGACAAGATTACAGCTCTTATGTTCACGATGTATCAGAATGCTATGACAAGAGAAGGACAGAAGAAACTGGATATGGCGACTCTTTTACTTTACAGACTTCTTGAGATGATAGAACAGAGAAGATTGTCCCACTACAACTTATATGTATCAGACATGGATTATGGAAAGATTAAGGCTAACTGTAAGCGTATGGAAAAGTATGCAGATAAGTCACCGGCAGAAAAGCTTGATATGCTGAAGAATGACGTCATGGTGATAAAACAAGGTGTCTTTGGAAAGCCTGGCAGTCCTTATCTCCCAGATCAGGTATCATTGCTGGAAGGATACATTATATTGTATGCTTTCCAGGATCCAATCGTATATCAACCTGATAATGACAACTATGTCTTATTAAAGAGAATCAGATCTATGGTATATCTTCGAAACAATTCAATCTTTGCACATGGTCTGGGACCGGTAAAAGAAAGTGACTATGAAAAGTTCCGTAATTTCGTTAGAGATCTGTTCCGTAGATACTGCAAGATTGAAAAAGTAGACTTTGAAGCATATGAGAAGCTGATGCACTGGATCAATCCGATGGAATCAGAGAATTACGCCAGCATGGAGGAATAATAATGGCTGTCTTATATATCAAGGAGCAGGGAGCTACTGTGCAGAAGATGGGAGAAAGAATTGTAGTGACAAAGAATTCTAATACCCTGTTAGATGTACCGATCATAAAGATAGAGAATCTTTCTGTAATTGGCAATGTACAGATTACAACACAAGCGCTTCGCATGCTCCTTGAGAATGGAATTGATGTCAGTTATTTCACATATAATGGCAAGTATCTCGGTCATACCTGCGCAGATACATCAAAAAATATATTTCTCAGATTTGAACAGCATAACTTTTATCTGGATGAGGAACGTAGGCTTGATATGGCAAAAACGATTGTCGATAACAAAATCGATAATCAGATAGCAGTGATCAGGAATTACAGATGGAATCCGGAAGAAGAATACAACTGGAAAAAGAGTATTGAACAGATGCAAAAGAAACGTGATACTTTGTGGGCAAAGAAAACTGCGAATGAAGTACTTGGTGTTGAAGGAATCTGTAGCAATATTTACTTTGAAGTATTTGGAAAGATGATTAAGGGAGATTATTCCTTTAAGAATCGTAACCGACGTCCACCAAAAGATCCGGTCAATATTATTCTGAGTCTTGCTTATACATTTCTCACAAGAGAAGTATGTAATGCACTGGATGCTGAATCATTCGAGACATATCTTGGATTTTTACACGGAGTGCGATACGGCAGAAAATCTCTGGCACTTGATATTATCGAAGAATTTCGTCAGCCTGTTGTTGACCGTCTGGTACTTCTTCTTTTTGGAAAAAGAATGCTTGGTCAGTTTGATTTTGATACAGACGAGGAAGGTGTTATTACTTTAAATGAAACAGGCTTTCGGAAATTCTGTACAGAATATGAAAGATGGATGACTGCAAGGAATTCTGTGTCAGGAGATCATTTTCGAAAGAGGATACAGGAGCAGGTTATGATGCTTAAGAAGTCAATTATCAAAGGAGATATTTATCACCCTTATAACTGGGAGAAGAGAAATGTATCTGATCAGTTACGATCTGAGCAATGACCGTCTGCGGCAAAAGGTTGCAAAAGAGATGGAAAACTACGGTAAGCGAGTACAGTACAGTGTATTCGAGTGTCGAATCTCAGAAAAGCAGCTTCGAACGCTGTATCAGAAATTAGCGGTCATAATGCAGGAAGAGAAAGAAGGAAGCGTGAGAATCTATACTATCTGTGGAAATTGCGAAGCCAAGATACAGATAATCGGGGTCAATCAGATAGAAGATGCACTCACTGAGGAAGAAGAAGGGTTATTCATAGTATAGGAGGAAGCAGGATGAGTCTTTATACAAGAATCATTGATTTACAGAAGTTATCAGGTGCCTGGCAGAGAGTTCAGAAGAACAAACCTGCAGCAGGTGTAGACAATGTGACATACGAGATGTTTAACGATAATCTGAAGATGGAACTTCGTCAGCTTCAGATGGAATTACAGAATCATACATACCAGGTGCTTCCAGTCAGAAGAGTTACATTATATAAGGAAGAAAAAGCAAGAGAGATTGCATTATTCTCTATGAGAGATAAGGTTGTTCAGCAGTCCCTGGCACACGAACTGAATAAGATGTATGATGCGAGATTCACAGATCAGACATTTGCATATCGAAGCAATAAGTCAGCATTGGTAGCACTGGATAAGATTGAGGAAGCGATTAAGACTCGTAGATATAAGGTCGTTTTGAAAGTAGATATCCAGAAATTTTTTGATTCCATGCAATGGAATATTATGGAAGGAATTCTTCGAAAATCAATTACGGAAGAGGATGTTCTTGATCTGATTCATCAGAATGTTATGGCTCGTGTTCTTGAGGATACCGGAGAACTGGTAGAGCAGACGGTCGGATTTCATCAGGGCTCAGGGATTGCGCCAGTATTGTCGAATATATATCTGATGGATTTTGACAGATGGCTGAGTTCTCTGGATGTATTCTTTATCCGTTATTCTGACGATATTCTTATTCTTGGAGAGAGTGTAGCTCAGCTGAAGGGAATCCTGATGGAGATTAAGCTTCATTTGTCTCAGGTAGGACTGACTGTTAATGAGACTAAGACAGTCTGCAGAATGCTGATAGATGGGATAGAGTTTCTGGGACATGCATTTAATGAATCTGGAAAGTCTATTCCGCAGAAGGCTAAGAATAGTCTGCAGGAACGTCTTGAGATTATGTGGCTTACATCAGAGATACCATTTGAAGAAAAGCTGTTTAAGGCTATGCAGATTATTGGAGGATGGGAACAGTATTTCCGTGAGGAACGAGAGATAGGTTCTATTCTGGAATTTGTTGCACTTCTGAGTATGACACAGAAAGATAATGAGACTGTGCTGAAGCTGGTTGAGAGAAGATATAAGCTTGTTAATATCTACAAGGATATTGCAGTTCATATGGGAAATATCTGGAGAACAGCACAGCTTCCACAGATGGAGTTATTTGAATATGAACAGATATGTCAGATGCCAGACACAAGCATGACAATAGATGATGCTGAAAGACTGGAAGAACTTTTAGCTTACTATCGTAAATATATGATTAATGAAACAGAAGAATCTGCAACTGAGATCATGCAGCTCTATACAGATCTTCGGGATTACGAGAAGGCATCTGCATGGATGACCAGAAGGGAAAGAAACGTTGAAAGAGCAAGAATAGATGCTGTTCCTATTAATTGTGAGAAACCAGCTGATGCAAAGTTAATTATGAATCAGGGAACGGCATCAAAAGTTCTTAAGATTCTGGCCGGACGTGAAGATATCTATTCACTTGAGTCGATCGGCACAGGAGGAAAGCGTCAGGTTGAGATTCAGATGTATCCATTGACAGAAGCTATCGTACAGGAACATCTGCAAGGTAACAGTACAGTTGGGACATATATCCTTCGTCCTAATAATACGGTGAAAAATATTGTTATTG
The DNA here is from genome assembly GCA_045598185.1 of Marvinbryantia sp. Classification (GTDB taxonomy): domain Bacteria; phylum Bacillota; class Clostridia; order Lachnospirales; family Lachnospiraceae; genus Marvinbryantia. The sequence goes on along the minus strand of JAZLLO010000040.1, from coordinate 2,737 downwards.
ATGTGGACATTTCGAAGAAAATACTGCTTCAGTATAATCGTAATACACCGGAATTTCAGGAATATCTGAAGCGTGCCTTGCAAAAAGCAATGGAAATCCTGCATATCTATAGTCAGTGGGGAATCAAAGGCTATATCGAGTATTCAGGTTGTCGTGGTTACCATGTATGGCTGATGTTCACAGAATGGATTCCGGTACGTTATGCTAATATGTTCTGTGAACTACTGGAGAAGAAGCTTTCGAAGGATGACGACCTGTCTATCGAGTTTTTTCCGAATAAGGTCAAACTAAAACCTGGAAAGTATGGTCAGTGTATCAAGCTTCCTTTTGGCCGTCATGGAAGAACAGGGGAATTAGCATACTTTCTTACAGAGGAAGGGCAATGTGTGCGTGATATTAATGCTTTTCTTGATAGTCTTGCCCGTTATCAGCTAAGTGTTGTGAAAAGCATACTTGCAGCGAATACAGATTTTTCTGAAACCAGAACACAAGATGTGGAACTTGATAAAGATGTCTTTGGTAATCTTCCGGCAACCGTATCTACAGTTCTGAATAACTGTAATCTTATGAAATATCTTTGCCAGAAAGCAAGCAAAACAGGATATCTCTCTCACTTCGAGAGGTTATCTGTTATGTATGTATTCGGTCACCTTGGTGAAGAGGGAAAAGACTTTATTCATACGATTATGGCATTAACACTGAACTATCAGTCAGATGTAACTGATAAGTTCATCTCTAAAATACCGGATAAACCAATCAGCTGTGTGAAGCTGCGTGATCAGTACAAGAGTATAACAGCAGAATATGGATGCAGTTGTAATTTCAAGAGATCTAAGAATTGTTATCCATCCCCAGTACTTCATGCTATCTCTCTGTCGCCGGATATATCTGAACGCATCACCATTCCTGTGAGCAGAACACTGACAAAAGAGAATGAACAGAAGGTTCTGGATGAACTGAATATTCATAAGAAGGCGGAGGAACTTGCAGGAAAGATTCTGGAGTTCAAAAAACAACGAAGAAAACTGGATAATACCATCACAAAAACGGAGAATGAATTATGTAAGATTTTCGATTCTCAGAAGATAGACTGTCTTGAGATAGAGATGGGGTTACTTGTGAGACGAAAGACGGAAAATCGATATGAATGGCTGATTGAACTATAAACTTACAGGGAATCTATCAGAGATAAACTTAATTTGTGTAAGAATAGGATGATGTACTCTGGAAAAAACAAGATGTTTCATGTATAATAAAAATGTTAGCGGAAGTTATGAAGAACAGTTAACATCATGTGCATAATCTACGAAAACACGAAAAAATATTATAAAAAATGTTTCGCTTTAAGTAAAATCCAAAAAACACTTCGAAAAAGCAAATTTTCAGAATATTCTGATAATAACGTGCAAAAATGGCCTCTGGAGCCCGCTAAAATCAAGGGCTCCCAGACCATACCGTAGAAATAGATGTTGCCCGATGCAGGGCATTGACACACCACTGCCACTGGTATTCTGAGGTACCGGCTGCATTCTGTAGAAATAGATGTTGCCCGATGCAGGGCATTGACACACCACTGCCACTGGTATTCTGAGGTACCGGCTGCATTCTGTAGAAATAGATGTTGCCCGATGCAGGGCATTGACACGTGTTGAGAACTTTCTAATTGTTTGTTCGTTTTATCTGGTAGAAATAGATGTTGCCCGATGCAGGGCATTGACACAATTTTTGGTGTGGCCTGTTGTGTTTGTTGTTGTGTGTAGAAATAGATGTTGCCCGATGCAGGGCATTGACACATTGTAAAAAAGATGGGTGGTCCGAAGAGCATTGCTGTAGTAGAAATAGATGTTGCCCGATGCAGGGCATTGACACAGTGCTGAGATTATTGCAATTGAACCAGTAATTAAAAGGTAGAAATAGATGTTGCCCGATGCAGGGCATTGACACAATGAGCTTACCTTCATATCGAATCTGTCCGTTTTGTAGAAATAGATGTTGCCCGATGCAGGGCATTGACACGAATGAAATTACTCCCAAAGTAGCACCTGTGATTGTTGTAGAAATAGATGTTGCCCGAAGTAGGGCATTGATGTGATGTACTTGGATGTGTAGTAAATCTATTCGGGAGACATGAAAAAAGTCCTTACGACATCAAAATCGTCAGGACTTTTTCTTACGATATTATTCTTCAAAGATTAGATCTTTTTGTTTTGCTATGCGTCTTTTCATTTCTGATAAGATATAATTATCATCTTCTGCAAGAATCCTGATATAAGGGCCATAGCTCAACAGGCGAATCAGGATTTCCTTCTCATCTATTGTGGAATAGTACAATGTCATAGTATATTTTTCTGTTTCTACATCATACACACATTTTTTCTTCCACAATGAGAATTCAGTCAATATTCTATCTGGAAGATTCCTGCTCCCATGATAGAACTCAATCTGGATGTGGGTCATAGTTTTATCTATGCATTCTTTTATCGTAATATAGCAAGAATACCCCATCCGACAGAGTCATAAAATCCTTGATTTTATAATTACTGCTGACTTGTCGGTTGGGGATGAATTGCATGGGAAGTGACGTGGAGTCACTTCCTTTTTGAATCACATTAGGGTACATTCCCCACAGCTTGCTGTGTAAGAATTATTACATAACGGAAATATTGTGATACACTATGGGGAAAGAGACAAAGGAGGAAATGTGACGATGAGTGAACATATCCACAAATCTCACAAT
>JAZLLO010000039.1:0-86124 GCA_045598185.1 Marvinbryantia sp. | reverse complement strand
TCTTATTACCAGTGCCGTAACCGTTATACCCCTGAAATCTTGCTTCTTATACATTTTACTACCCGTATAGTAACGGATAAGAATCTGAAATATAATTTTTCACTACAGACCTCTGGTTTTGCTTGGCAAAACACCTCGCGGAACATTGGCACCTGAACAGTAACAATCAGTGAAGGGGCGAGAATGCAAGAAGACAAGCAAGAACGACCAGAATACAAGTGAACGGCCAGTAGATATCTGCGGCCTTGGGCGTGCGCAAAAAATCCGGGAAGACCATTCGATAAAGTAGAATAGAAAAGAAGGATTATGTCCTGCAAAGGAAACGGTAGGTGACGTGTTTCCGTGTAGGATCTAATCCTTCTTTTCTCACACAACTAACTTTATCCCAATCTTCCCGGATTGGGGATTTCTTACTCTTGTACTGGTACGACTTTCTTGAATAACTTCAATGATTCTTCAAACTTCTCCAGTATCTGTCTTGCTTTCTGTGATTCTGTATAAAGCAGGTGTTTTTCCAGTAATTCTTTCAGTTTTTCCTGATCTTCTTTACTATCTACCTTTTCCATACATACCATTTCTTTATTGAGGTTGCGGTATAACCTGTGTTCTTCATCCAGCACATATGCTACACCGCCGCTCATACCTGCTGCGAAGTTCTTGCCTGTTGGACCGAGGATGACTGCGATACCGCCTGTCATATATTCACAGCCGTGTTCGCCGACACCTTCAACAACTGTTACTGCACCGGAGTTTCTGACGCAGAATCGTTCTCCTGCCATACCTGCAATATAAGCTTCTCCGGAGGTTGCTCCGTATAAGGTTACATTACCAACAATGATATTGTTCTCAGCATCGTATGCAGCTTCTTTTGGAGCTTTTAAGATCAGCTTTCCACCGGATAAGCCTTTTCCGAAGTAATCGTTGCTATCTCCCTCAAGTTCCATGGTAAGACCATTCGGGATGAATGCACCGAAGCTCTGTCCGCCGGCGCCTTTACACTGAATTGTAATCGTATCTTCCGGTAATCCTTCTTTGTGCTTTCTGGTAAGTTCCGCTCCGATCAGAGTACCAAAAGCTCTGTCAATATTCGTTACCTTAGCCTGGATTACAGCTTTCTTTCCGGACTTAAGTGCTGCCTGAAGAGACTTCTTCGTCTCTAAAAGGATTCCATCTTTTTCGTTCTCCAGATGGAAATCATATGCACTTTCCGGATCAAAAGTACACTTTTCACTGGATGGTGGAAGAAGCATACGATCAAGGGATACCTTCTGCCAGATTGGAGATTTCACATCTTTTTTAACAAGAAGATCTGTTCTTCCAACCAGTTCTTCCACTTTGCGCACGCCAAGGCGTGCCATATATTCACGTAATTCTTCTGCTACAAAGAGCATGAAGTTTTCAACATATTCCGGTTTTCCGGAGAATCGTTTTCTAAGCTCCGGATTCTGTGTTGCGATACCCATTGGACAGGTATCCATATGACAGACACGTTTCATAACGCAGCCAAGAGTTACCAATGGGGCAGTTGCAAAACCGAATTCCTCTGCACCAAGGATTGCCGCGATGGCAACGTCACGTCCGCTCATCAGCTTACCGTCGGTTTCCAGTACTACACGGTTGCGAAGTCCGTTCTGTACCAGTGTCTGGTGTGCTTCTGCAAGTCCAAGTTCCCATGGAAGACCTGCATTATGAATAGAACTAAGTGGTGCGGCACCTGTACCTCCATCATAACCGGAGATCAGGACTACCTGTGCCCCAGCCTTTGCTACACCTGCTGCAATCGTTCCGACACCTGCTTCAGCAGCAAGCTTAACAGAGATACATGCGTCTTTATTCGCATTTTTCAGGTCAAAGATCAGTTCTGCCAGGTCCTCTATCGAATAGATATCGTGATGAGGTGGTGGAGAGATCAGGCTTACGCCCGGCTGAGAATGTCTTGTCTTTGCAATCCAAGGATACACCTTGCTTCCCGGAAGATGACCACCCTCACCAGGTTTTGCTCCCTGCGCCATCTTAATCTGAATCTCTTTTGCAGAGATCAGGTAACGGCTGGTAACACCAAATCTGCCACTGGCAACCTGCTTGATTGCAGAACTTCTGTCATTTTCGGTACCGGCACTGTCTGCACGCTCATCGCTCTCGCCGCCTTCACCACTGTTTGATTTACCCTTCAGGTGATTCATGGCGATTGCAAGTGCCTCGTGTGCCTCCTGTGAAATAGAGCCATAAGACATCGCACCGGTTTTGAATCTCTTAACGATCTCTTCTGCACTTTCTACTTCTTCAATGGCAACACCCTGCTGTGGATAAACGAAATCCATCATAGAACGAAGATAACCAGTCTCCTCATTATCAACCATAGCAGTATATTCTTTGAACTTGCTATAGTCTCCTTCTCTTGTTGCCATCTGCAGCATATGGATGGTCTTTGGATTAAATCTGTGACTTTCGCCGCCTCTAGGCTGTCTTTTATGTCTTCCCATTGCATCCAGTGTCACTTCGGTCTGAAGACCAAGAAGGTCAAATGCAAGGGAATGCTGTTCATCCATACTCTCTCCGATATCGGAAATCGTGATACCTTCGATTCTGGATACGGTTCCGGTAAAATATTTGTCAATAACACTCTTTGAGATACCAACGGCTTCAAAGATTCTGCTGCCCTGATAAGACTGGATCGTTGAGATACCCATCTTCGATGCAATCTTGACAATTCCATGAAGGATTGCCTGATCATAGTCATGGGCTGCAGCGTAATAGTCTTTATTCAGTCGGTCTTCAGCAACCAACTGAGCGATGGAAGCATGTGCAAGATATGGATTAACCGCACATGCGCCATAGCCTAAAAGAGTCGCGAAGTGATGTACATCACGTGGCTCTGCTGATTCCAGGATCAGGGACATGGCCATACATTTTTTCGTGGTAACCAGATGGTTATGCACGGCAGCAACACCTAAGAGAGATGGAATTGCTACATGATTCTCGTCCACGCCCCTGTCTGTGAGGATTAGGATGTTTGCACCATCTTTGTATGCACGATCAACATTATTAAAGAGGTGTTGAATCGCACGTTCCAAAGGAGTGCTTTTGTAGAAACAAAGAGAAACCTTTTCCACCTTCAGTCCCGGTTTATTTAACTTGGAGATTTTTAAAAGATCCAGGTCTGAAAGGATCGGGTTCTGTATCTTTAACACATGGCAATTCTCCGGTTTTTCAGAAAGAAGATCTCCGTTTTTCCCTACGTAAATCGTAGTGGCGGTAACGATCTTTTCCCGTACAGCATCAATCGGAGGATTAGTAACCTGTGCAAAGAGCTGCTTAAAATAGTAAAACAATGGCTGGTACTTCTGTGATAACACTGCAAGCGGTGTATCATTTCCCATGGAACCGATATGTTCCGTTCCATTTAAAGCCATGGCACAGATCTCTTCCTGATACTCTTCTGCAGAATATCCAAAAGATTTCTGAAGTCTTGTGAGTTCATCTTTCCCATAGGATGGCACTTTTTCATTCGGAATCTTCAGCTCATTCAGATTGCAAAGATTCATATCCAGCCATTCACCATATGGTTCTCTGCTTGCATATCTATCTTTAATCTCTTCATCGGAAATGATAACTCCCTTTCCTGTATCAACAAGGAGAAGTTTACCAGGATGAAGACGTTCTTTTTTCAAAATGTGGCGCTCGTCAAGAGCAATTGCACCTACTTCAGAGGAAAGGATCAGTCTTCCATCATCCATGATGTAATATCTCGATGGACGAAGACCATTACGGTCAAGGATCGCACCACAGACATCTCCATCTGAAAACAGAATGGATGCCGGACCATCCCATGGCTCCATCATGGTTGCATAGTACTGATAGAAGTCTCTTTCCTTCTGAGAAATAGTATCATTGTGTTCCCATGGTTCCGGAATGAGGATCATAGCTGCAAGTGCAGGATCCATTCCTCCCATGATCATGAATTCCAGAGCGTTATCAAGCATTGCTGAGTCAGAACCTTCCTGGGAAATTACAGGAAGTACCTTTGTCAGCTCCTCTGCAGTAAAGCAGGTTGTCTGCATAGTCTCTTCTCTGGCGTACATCTTATCGACATTACCTTTGATGGTATTGATCTCACCATTATGTACGACAAATCGATTCGGATGAGCACGAAGCCAGCTTGGGTTCGTGTTTGTTGAGAATCTGGAATGTACCAGCGCAATTGCGGATTCATATGCCTTATCCTGAAGATCACCGAAGAAAGTACGAAGCTGATCCACCAGAAACATACCCTTATATACGATGGTTCTGCAGGACAGTGACGGGATATAGGTATTGTCATTACTCTGTTCAAATACACGTCTGATCACATACAGTTTTCTATCGAATTCCAGATCGGATTTCAGATTCGCCGGTCTCTTTAAGAATGCCTGACAGATAACAGGACAACTATCCAGTGCCTTCTGTCCAAGAACATTTTCAAAAACAGGAACATCTCTCCATCCAAGGAATTCCACGCCTTCCTTCTGAGCAATGATCTCAAACATCTTTCTGGCGCGTTTCTGTTTCAGTTCATCGTGTGGGAAGAAAAATACACCAACGGCATATTCTCTTTCTTCACCGAGTTCAATACCAAGTTCCTCTGCTGTCTTTTTGAAAAACTTATGTGGGATCTGTGTCAGGATACCAACACCGTCTCCTGTTTTTCCTTCTGCATCTTTTCCTGCACGATGCTCCAGATTTTCTACAATCTTGAGTGCATCGTCTACGATTGCATGACTCTTTTTGCCATAGATATTGACAACTGCTCCAATACCACAGTTATCATGTTCAAAACTGGCATCATACAATGTCTGCTGCTCTGCTACATTTTTCTGTCTCATACTAATCTCTCCTAATCTTTGCACTCATACCTTCGACCGCCCTCTATTCAGTCTCCGTATGATAAAGCTTTAATGCCGCCTCTATTAACCCTCTAAATAATGGATGCGGCTGATCCGGTCTTGATTTGAATTCCGGATGTGCCTGTGTTGCGATATAGAATGGATGGTCTGGCAATTCGAACATCTCCACTATTCGTCCATCCGGTGATAATCCGGAAAGCACCATTCCATTTTCATTCAATATCTTGCGATATTCGTTATTTACTTCATATCTATGTCTGTGACGTTCACTGATCTGTGTACGTCCGTACAGCTTCTCCGCTAATGTACCCTCTTTAATTGTACACGGATAAGCACCAAGTCTTAATGTTCCACCAATATCTTCCACATTCTCCTGATCCGGAAGAAGATTGATGACCGGATGTGGGGTCTCAGGTACAAGTTCAATACTTGCTGCGCCCTTAAGTCCACATACATTTCTTGCAAATTCTACGATACCGAGCTGCATACCAAGACATAAGCCTAAGAATGGGATCTTATTCTCTCTTGCGTATTTGATTGCCAGTATCTTTCCTTCTGTTCCGCGAACTCCAAATCCTCCCGGAACAAGAATTCCCTGAACATCCTTAAGAAGTTCTGCACAAGTGTCCTCTTTTACATCTTCTGCATCGATCCAGCGGATGTTTACTTCTGCCTTATTGGCGATACCGCCATGCTTCAGCGCTTCTACAACACTAAGATATGCGTCATGAAGTGCTACATATTTACCAACGATGGCAACCTCCACATGATGCTTTGGATTGTGGAAATCTTCCACCATGGCTTTCCATTTTGTAAGGTTCGGTTCCGGACAAGGAATATCGAGGCACTCGCAAACAGCCTGTGCAAGCCTTTCCTCTTCCATCATAAGCGGAACCTCATATAAGGATCTCGCATCCAGATTCTGCAGTACATGCTCTTTTGGCAGGTTACAGAACAGTGCGATCTTCTCTCTCATCTTGTCATCCACAGGATAGTCAGATCTGCATACCAGAATATCCGGCCAGATACCCATACTCTGAAGTGCCTTAACACTCATCTGGGTTGGCTTTGTCTTCATTTCCTGTGAGGCCTTCAGATATGGAATCAAGGTTACCTGAATCATGATGGCATTCTTTCTTCCCACCTCTGCCTGGAACTGACGGATAGCTTCCAGGAATGGCTGGCTTTCAATATCACCTACCGTACCACCAATCTCGATAATAGAGATGGTATCCGGATCACCTTCCATTGCTTTATGAAATCTTGATTTGATCTCATTCGTAATATGTGGAATAACCTGAACAGTACCTCCGCCGTAATCTCCGTGACGTTCTTTCTGAAGTACGGACCAGTAGATCTTACCGGTCGTTACGTTGGAGTTGAAATCCAGATTCTCATTGATAAATCTTTCATAATGGCCCAGATCCAGGTCTGTCTCTGTTCCATCTTCTGTTACATATACTTCTCCATGCTGAATTGGATTCATAGTTCCCGGATCCACATTGATGTATGGATCAAACTTCTGCATGGTTACGTGATATCCTCTTGCTTTTAAAAGTCGTCCAAGGGATGCTGCTGTGATACCTTTTCCAAGGCCGGATACTACACCACCGGTTACAAATACGTATTTAACCATCTTTTCACCGCCTATTCTCCACTTGCACCATAGTTTGCAAGTACACGTGCAGATGGATCATCTACGTTACAGCCTTCCCATTCCTTGTTTGGCATCCAGAAGTCAACAACCATCTCGGCCTGACCAGGATAATATTTTTCAAATATCTCTCTGTAAAGAAGAGATTCTTTTGTAAATGGTGTGGCGAAATCATATTTCTTTCTTGTCTCTTCATATGCTTCATCGCTATAGTAATCTGCTGCATATGCTTTCAGATGATCTACCATAGAATGTCCGACTGCATCAGAGAAAGCTGCTTTCTCACGCATCAGGATAGAGTATGGTAAGTAATCGCCTTCAAATGCATGTCTTAAGAGATATTTACCTTTGTTATAGGTGTTCATCTTCTTAGCAGGATCGATGCTCATAACATATTCTACGAAGTCGAGATCACCAAATGGTACTCTGGCTTCCATAGAGTTTGAAGAGATACATCTGTCTGCACGAAGTACATCGTACATGTACAGCTCACGAATTCGTTTTGCTGCCTCTTCCTGGAAAGCTTCTGCACTTGGAGCAAAGTCTGTATATTTATATCCAAAGAGCTCATCTGAGATCTCGCCTGTCATCAGAACTCTTACATCTGTCTGTCTTGAGATAGCCTTGCAGATCAGGTACATACCGATACTTGCACGGATCGTTGTAATATCATAAGTACCAAGAATTGCGATTACCTCCGGAAGTGCTTCGATTACATCTTCTTTTGTAATGATGATCTCCTGATGATCACTCTTGATATAATCTGCAACTTCTTTTGCATACTTCAGGTCGATCGCATCTGTGCTCATACCAATTGCGAATGTCTTGATTGGCTTCTGTAAGATCTTTGCAGAGATAGCACATACAAGAGAGCTGTCAAGACCACCGCTTAAAAGGAAACCAAGAGGTGCATCTGCATCAAGTCTCTTCTCAACACCTGCAACCAGCTTGTCGTGAATATTCTTGCAGGTTGTCTCAAGGTCATCTTCTGATACTTCTTTTACTTCTGTCATATCGCGATAGCAAACGAACTTGCCATCTGCGTAATAATGTCCAGGTGGAAATGCATTAACTTTATCTACAAGTCCTACCAGGTTCTTAGCTTCGCTTGCAAAGATGATTCCACCTTCTGCTGTATATCCATAGAACAGTGGGCGAATACCGATTGGATCTCTCGCTGCCACCAGATCATTTTTTTCTTTGTCATAAATGATGCATGCGTATTCTGCATCAAGTTTCACGAACATATCTGTTCCATACTTTTCATATAATGGAAGGAGGATCTCACAGTCAGATTCGCTGACGAATGAATATCCTTCCTGGATCAGTTCGTCCTTAAGTGGACGGAATCCGTAGATCTCACCGTTACATACAACGGCGTTGTCATGTAATTCAAATGGCTGCATTCCTGCTTCGGAAAGCCCCATGATTGATAAACGCTGAAAACCAAGAATTACATCCTCTCCATACTCTGTAATTCTCATCATATCAGGTCCACGTGTCTGTGTTTTTTCAAGCCCTGCCTTAAACTCATCAAAAGAAATACTGCATCCTTTCATCCCCATAATTGAACACATATTTCCATACCTCCGCTGTTTCTACAATTTTCTCCAATTCTAATTCAAGTCGACGCTCGCGGAGACTTGGCGCGCGATTTTGGTCAGCTTTGCTGAAATCTTCCAAACAAAATCGCTGCGCATCCTCGCGGAGCGTCTATCTCAGTTGGAGATTGGACTCCAACTGAGATAAATGATACTCTGTCCGGATTGCCGTTTCCGGCAATCCGTCAGATGAATAAATTACTTACTCAACATCCTGTAATGCTGCTGTGTCTTCTTCACCGGTTCTGATCTTAACGACTTTTTCTACCGGGTAAACGAAGATCTTACCATCTCCGATATGACCTGTGTAAAGAGCTTTCTTAGCTGCTTCAATTACATCTGCTACTGGAATTGTACTTACTACGACTTCAACCTTAACCTTTGGAAGTAAGGTAACGTCCATTTCAACTCCACGATACATTTCGCCGGCGCCCTTCTGAACACCACAACCCATAACCTGTGTTACTGTCATACCAGTTACACCAAGGTTGTTCATTGCTTTCTTTAATGCATCGTACTTAGATAATTTAGCGATAATAACGACTTTACTGATTCCTGTTGCAGGTAAGAGATCTACTACAGGAACTGCTGCCTGCACCTTAGCAGGTGTAGCACGTTCGTAATCTTCTGTTCCAAGACTTGTGTTCTCGTTGATATCCATTGTCATTGTGTTTGAGATATCCATGATTGAGAAACCAGCATATGCACTTGGAAGACCATGTTCTGTTGCATCAAGACCGATGATTTCTTCTTCTTCTGTAACTCGAAGACCAAAGATTGCTTTGATTACGAAGAATGCGATTGTAATGGTAACTGCTGTCCATGCCGCTACAGCTGCAAATCCGATGAACTGAAGCTTTAATAATTCAAGCCCGCCGCCATAGAAAAGACCTGTGATTTCTTCACCTGCTGCATTTGCAATGCTGTAACCAGGTGCTGTATTTGTTGCAAATAAACCAACTGCTAATGTTCCCCAGATACCGTTTAAGCAGTGAACTGCAACAGCACCAACAGGATCATCAATGCGAAGCTTGTAATCAAGGAACCATACACCGAAGCAAACCAAAAGACCTGCAACAGCTCCGATTACGATTGCGCCAAATGCATCTGTAACATCACAAGGTGCTGTGATTGCTACAAGACCTGCAAGAGAAGCATTCAGACACATGGAAACATCAGGCTTACCATATTTTACCCAGGTAAATACCATACATACTACAGTTGCGATTGCAGGTGCGATTGTTGTTGTTACAAATACAGAACCGAGCTGTTCTACTGTTGTACAAGCTGCACCGTTGAATCCATACCAGCCAAGCCAGAGGATAAATACACCAAGAGCACCGATTGGAAGGTTGTGTCCTGGGAATGCATTTACCTTTGTTACTTTTCCATTAGCATCTGTTACGAACTTTCCGATACGAGGTCCAAGGATCTTTGCACCGATCAGTGCTGAGATACCACCTACCATGTGGATCGCACATGATCCTGCAAAATCGTGGAAACCGATCTGTGCAAGCCAGCCGCCGCCCCAGATCCAGTGTGCTTCGATCGGATAGATCAATGCGGAAATGATTCCTGAATATACGCAATAAGATAAGAACTTTGTTCTTTCAGCCATCGCACCAGAAACGATAGTTGCTGTTGTTGCGCAGAATACTAAGTTAAATACGAAGTTTGACCAGTCAAACCCTGCATAGCTTGTAAAGATATCAAAACCAGGTTTTCCGATGAATCCGAAAAGGTCCTCTCCTAAGAGTAAACCAAAACCGATCAGGATAAATGTTACAGTACCAATACAGAAGTCCATCAGGTTCTTCATAATAATGTTACCGGTGTTCTTTGCTCTGGTGAAACCAGCTTCAACCATTGCAAATCCTGCCTGCATCCAGAATACCAGGGCAGCACCGATCAGGAACCAGACTCCAAATACCTGTCCGTTGACCAGACTTAAAATTTCTTCACTCATAATTGCCACTCCTCATTTATAGAAAACGATTTATCTAAAAGATATTTAAAATAGAGGACGCGTCACCATCGACCAGAACGTGACGCGCCTTTGCGTTTTCTATTTATACATTTTCTATTTATACATAGAATAAAATCTTTTCATATGTTGGATATGGGAGAAGATCTTCAGGAATTGATCCTTCTGCTTCATCAGCAACTTCTCTGATATCGCCCATAAGTTTTAATACTGTAGCCTGATAGAATCTTGCTTTGTCTAAGTACTCCTCAATACTTTCAGCCTTATCAATATCAGCCTTCAGTTCTTCTGTCATTTCATACAGTGCATCTACTGCTGTTGTAAGCTTTGTGATATATCCACATTCTGCCTTGCAGCTGATTGTTTCTGAAACCTGTTTTTTCTTCAGTGCGATTCCTGCATATCTTTCGATTGTAGCTTCTACTGAAGGAATGAACTGATGACTTAACATATCAACCAGTGTAAGTGCTTCAATATGAAGTGTCTTGCAGTAGCTTTCAAGAAGGATCTCATATCTTGAGTAAACTTCTGTCTCTGTGAATACACCATGTTTCTTGAAGATTGCCATGTTCTTATCTGCAATAAATACAGGAAGAACATCTGGTGTTGAACGGTAGTTGAAAAGACCTCTCTTTTCAGCTTCTTCTACCCATTCATCTGTATAACCATTTCCGTTGAAGATAACTTTTTTATGTTTCATGATAGATTCATGAATCAGTTTATGAACTGCTGTATCCATATCTTCCGGTGCAACGCCTTCAAGCTTCTGTGCAACTGAAGAAAGCTTTTCAGCAACTGCTGTATTCAGAATTACGTTTGGCCCTGCTACAGAAAGGGAAGAACCAAGAGAACGGAACTCGAACTTGTTACCTGTAAATGCGAATGGTGATGTTCTGTTTCTATCTGTTGTATCCTTGAAGAAATGTGGAAGTACAGTAGCACCTGTCTCCATTTCTACTTTTTTCTGTTTTGTAAAGAATGTTTCATCTTCGATGGATTTGATTACTGCCTGAAGTTCATCACCAAGGAAGATTGAAATGATTGCAGGAGGTGCTTCATTTGCTCCAAGTCTGTGGTCATTACCTGCAGAAGCTACAGCTAATCTCATCAGATCTGCATAATCATCAACTGCTGCGATAACAGCTGTTAAGAATACCAGGAACTGAATGTTCTCTGCTGGTGTCTTACCAGGATCAAGAAGATTGATACCTGTATCTGTTGACATTGACCAGTTGTTGTGTTTACCGGAACCGTTGATTCCTGCGAATGGTTTTTCATGTAACAGACAAACCAGATCATGTTTTTCTGCAACTCTCTTCATCATTTCCATTGTCAGCTGGTTGTGGTCAACTGCAACGTTTGTTGTATCGAAGATTGGTGCAAGTTCGTGCTGGCAAGGTGCTACTTCGTTGTGTTTTGTCTTAGCAGGAATACCGAGCTTCCAGAGTTCTTCATCAAGATCATGCATATATGCAGATACTTTTGAACGGATAGTTCCAAAGTAATGATCTTCCATTTCCTGTCCCTTTGGAGGCATTGCACCAAGAAGTGTTCTTCCTGTGAAGATCAGGTCTTTTCTTAACTTGTAATCTTCTTTATCAATTAAGAAGTATTCCTGTTCAGGACCTACTGTTGTAGATACGCTCTTAACATCTGTGTTGCCAAGTAAGTGAAGAACTTTTACTGCTTCTCTGTCCAGTGCTTCCATAGAACGAAGGAGTGGAGTCTTCTTATCAAGTGCTTCACCACTGTAAGAACAGAATGCTGTTGGAATACAAAGTGTTCCATCTTTGATGAAAGCTGGTGAAGTAGGATCCCAAGCTGTATATCCTCTTGCCTCACATGTTGCACGAAGACCACCTGATGGGAAACTTGAAGCATCCGGTTCACCCTTTACGAGTTCTTTTCCGGAGAACTCCATGATTACTTCACCGCTTCCTGTTGGAGAAATGAAACTGTCATGCTTCTCTGCTGTAAAACCTGTCATAGGCTGGAACCAATGTGTGAAATGTGTTGCACCATGTTCAACAGCCCATTCCTTCATTGCAACTGCTACTGCATTCGCAACATCAAGCTGAAGGTGTGTATTACGATCAATCGTTTTTCTTAATGCTTTATAAACGTCTTTTGGAAGTTTTTCTCTCATCACTTTGTCGTTAAAGACAAGACTTCCATAAATCTCTGGTACTGACTTACTCATAATCTTTATCCTCCTCATCTCTAAAAAAGAGAAAGGCACCTTGGATTTCTTTCATCCAAAGCGCCTTTGCTTTACGTTGCATACTATAACTCGATTCTTTTTCCGTGTCAATAATTCGTATTATAGATATTTAACATATGTATTATTCGAATAATCGATTATTGTTCATTTTCACGATGGCATTTAGGCTTGTAAAGGGGGCATTTATTCAAAATAACGAGAAAAAGAGCCGCTGATCACCCAGCGGCTCAATGGCTCAACTTAGAATATTGTGCTTACTTTAATTGTCTGTTCTTCTAATACATCCAGTACTACGCGTACCGTATCAAGAGAAGTAAACATTGTTACGTTATTTTCAATCGCGCATCGTCTGATTGCTACGCCGTCTCCGTAATGTACCCCGGAGAGGATCGCACGGGTATTGATCACATAGCTTACGTAGCCTGCGCGGATGGAATCGAGTACTTCTTCGCTGCCTTCTGAGAGCTTGTGAAGGAGTCTGGTCTTGATACCGTGTTCTCTTAAAACTTCTGCTGTCAGTGTTGTAGCTTCGATGTTAAAGCCCATATCATAGAATCTCTTAACAAGTGGGAATGCTTCCTCTTTATCTTCATCTGCCAGCGTTACAAGGATCGTTCCATAGTTCTGAAGATGCATGCCGGATGCGATCAGAGCCTTGTACATTGCTCTGTGAAGAGTAGTATCATAACCGATAGCTTCACCTGTAGACTTCATCTCCGGTGAAAGGTAAGCGTCCATACCACGAAGCTTGTTAAATGAGAATGCAGGAACCTTTACGCAGTAACGTTTTCTCTCTTCCGGATACAGGTCGAAGATTCCCTGCTCCTTTAAGGAGATTCCAAGGATAGCTCTTGTAGCAATGTCAGCCAGTGAATAACCGGTAGCCTTTGAAAGGAAAGGTACTGTTCTGGAAGATCTTGGATTTACCTCGATGATGAATACATTATCCTGCTCATCTACGATGAACTGAATATTGTAAAGACCTACGATGCCGATACCAAGTCCTAGCTTCTTGGTATAGCTGAGGATGGTGCCCTTTACCTTATCAGAGATACTGTAGGTTGGATATACACTGATAGAGTCTCCGGAATGTACACCTGTTCTCTCAACCAGTTCCATGATACCTGGGACAAATACATTTCTTCCGTCACAGATAGCATCTACCTCGACTTCTTTTCCTCGGATATACTTATCAACCAGAACCGGCTTATCAACGTCAACTTCTACGGCAGTCTTCAGATAATGACGCATATCCTTTTCCTTGGATACAATCTGCATTGCACGGCCGCCAAGAACGAAGCTTGGGCGAACCAGAACAGGATAACCGATCTCTGCAGCCACTTTAACACCTTCTTCGATACTTGTAACCGCCTGTCCTCTTGGCTGTGGGATATTAAGATCCTGAAGCAGTTTTTCAAATGCATCACGGTTTTCTGCGCGCTCGATGGCATCACAGTCTGTACCGATGATCTTCACGCCATATTCCTGAAGCGGTGCTGCCAGATTGATGGCTGTCTGTCCGCCAAGGATAGCGATAACACCCTCCGGCTGCTCCAGCTCTACGATATTGATAACATCCTCTACGCAAAGCGGCTCAAAGTACAGCTTATCGGAAGTCGTATAATCAGTAGACACAGTTTCCGGGTTGTTGTTGATAATGATAGCCTCGTATCCTGCCTCACGGATCGTCATAACTGCATGTACGGTTGAATAGTCGAACTCAACACCCTGACCGATACGGATCGGGCCGGAACCAAGTACGATGATTTTCTTTTTATCAGATACAATAGACTCATTCTCCTCTTCATAGGTAGAGTAGAAATATGGAACATAGCTTTCAAACTCGGAAGAACAGGTATCGATCATCTTATATACTGGGAAGATGCGCGCAGCCTTTCTCATATCGAAGATCTGTTTTGCTGTCTTACCCCAGAGAACTGCGATCTCACGATCAGAAAATCCTGTCTTTTTCGCCTGCTTCAGAACTTCGATATCCTCCGGATTCTCTTTTACCAGAATCTCCATAGCTACGATCTTCTTCAGTTTTTCGATGAAAAATACATCGATTCCGGTAATCAGAGCAATTTCCTCAACAGTTGTATCTCTTCTTAATAACTCCATGATCGCCATGATACGGTCATCTGTACCAATCCTGATGTAAGACTTTAATTCTTCCGAAGACTGCTCATTAAACTTCGCATGGTATAAATGAAATACACCGATTTCCAGAGAACGTACTGCCTTTAAAAGGCTCTCCTCGATGGTTCTGCCGATACTCATGACCTCACCGGTAGCTTTCATCTGAGTACCAAGGCTGTTGCTTGCATCATTGAATTTATCAAATGGGAATCGAGGCATCTTACTTACCACATAGTCAAGGGCTGGCTCAAAGGATGCCAGTGTATTGGCCAGATGAATCTCATCCAGATGCATACCAACGGAGATCTTAGCAGATACACGGGCAATCGGGTAACCACTTGCCTTGGAAGCCAGGGCTGAAGAACGGGAAACTCGTGGGTTAACCTCGATCAGATAGTACTGGAAGGACTTTGGATCAAGAGCAAATTGTACATTACAGCCACCTTCGATCTTCAGCTCACGGATGATGCGAAGAGCCGAATCTCGCAGCATATGATATTCCTTATTGGTAAGTGTCTGTGACGGGCAGACAACGATAGAGTCGCCGGTATGGATACCAACCGGGTCAATATTCTCCATGTTGCAGACAGTGATCGCTGTATCATTGGCATCACGCATTACTTCATATTCGATTTCCTTATAACCTTTAACACTCTTTTCCACCAGAACCTGATGTACCGGAGAAAGAGTCATCGCATTTTTCAGAACCTCTTCCAGCTCTGCTTCATCCTCAACAAAACCGCCGCCGGTTCCGCCTAAGGTAAATGCAGGACGGATAACAAGTGGGAATCCGATCTCTCTTGCTGCTGCAACACCTTCCTCGAAGCTATTTGCAATCAGAGATGGGAGAACCGGCTCGCCAAGCTGTTCACAGAGCTCCTTGAACATCTCACGGTCCTCTGCACGCTCGATACTTTCAATCTTCGTACCAAGAAGTTCTACCTGACATTCTCTTAAGACCCCTTTCTTCTCCAGCTGCATAGCAAGATTAAGGCCTGTCTGACCTCCGATACCTGGAAGGATTGCATCCGGACGCTCCATACGTATAATCTTTGCCAGGAATTCCAATGTCAGTGGCTCCATATATACTTTATCTGCAATTGCCTCGTCTGTCATGATAGTCGCAGGGTTGGAATTGCAAAGAACGACTTCATAGCCTTCTTCACGAAGGGAAAGGCAAGCCTGTGTACCGGCATAGTCAAATTCTGCCGCCTGCCCGATTACGATCGGACCTGATCCGATTACAAGAATCTTTTTTAAATCTGTTCTCTTTGGCATCGTTTTTAATCCTCCTTATTCCCTTTCATGAGCTGGATAAACTGGTCAAACAGATACCAGCTATCCTGTGGACCCGGAGCACTCTCCGGATGATACTGTACAGAGAAGATCTTATCCTTCTCGCAGGAGATTCCTTCGATCGTCTGATCCAGAAGATTTCTATGGGTAACGGTAAGACCTGCATTTACTGCAGATTCCTCTTCTACTGCGTAAGAATGGTTCTGGGAAGTGATCTCCAGCTTTCCTGTTGCCAGATTCTTTACCGGATGATTGCCTCCACGATGACCGAATTTCAGCTTATAAGTCTTTGCACCATAGGAAAGTGCAATGATCTGATGACCAAGGCAGATACCAAAGATCGGGCAATAGCCATGAAGCTCTTTGATTGCTTCAATCGTAGCCTGTACATCTTCTGGGTCACCAGGTCCATTCGAGATAAATACACCGTCTGGCTGTAAGCTCTTGATGTTTTCTGCTGTTGTATCATACGGAACGACAGTGAGCTTTAAGCCACGCTTACGCATCTCTCTTAAAATATTCTTCTTGATACCGCAGTCGATAACCACAACATGGAAAATTGTCGGATTATCAGATGGCTCAAATTCATAGATCTCTTTTGTGGAAACCTGTGCCACAAATGCAGTCTCAGGGATCCAGTTTTTCAGTTCTTCGATTGCCTTTTCTGTATCATAATCTGCGTCCACAAGAAATGCTTTTCCTGTACCGAAATCTCTGATATGTCTTGCCAGCTTTCTGGTATCGATGCCCTGGATTCCTGCGATATTACACTCCTCCATCACCTGTCCCAGTGTCTTTTCACAGCGGAAATTCGACGGCTCATCACAGTATTCTCTTACGATCATCGCTGTCATGGAAGGTCTGTCTGTCTCATAATCATCGGCACACATTCCATAATTGCCGATCAATGGGTATGTCATTACAACTGCCTGACCTGTATAGGATGGGTCAGACAGGATCTCCTGATATCCAACCATAGAAGTGTTGAATACGATCTCAGCTTTTTTATTTTCAAGGCTTCCGAAACCGGTTCCTGTCATGCAGGTACCATCTTCGAGGATGATTTTTTTCTTTACTGCCATTTTATTCTTCTCCTTCCGGGTATTGACTGTCAAAACATGCCTTACAGATTGGCAGGTCGCCCGTCATCTGCTTAAAGTCCTCCAGATGCATGTACTCCAGGGAATCTGCTCCGATCTTTTTGCGGATTTCTTCTGTTGACATATGATTTGCAATAAGTTCTTTATTATCAGGTACATCGGTACCGTAGTAACATGGGTATAAAAAAGGCGGCGAACTGATGCGTACATGAACTTCTTTTGCTCCTGCATTACGAAGCATCACGATCAGATTGGATATCGTGGTTCCTCGTACGATGGAGTCATCAACAAGGACAATTCTTTTATCTTTGACTACACTGGACAGAACACTGAGCTTCATATGTACGGCTGACATACGCTCTTCCTGGGATGGTTTGATAAAGGTTCTTCCAATATAACTGTTTTTATGAAATGTGAGTTTGAAAGGTATATTTAATTCGTCAGCAAATCCTACTGCTGCGGTAATTCCGGACTCCGGTACGCCAGTTACAACATCCGCTTCAACCGGATAACGTTTTGCCATGGCGCGTCCGCCGTTGATACGGGCATCATAGACGCTGATTCCATCGATCACAGAATCAAGTCTTGCAAAATAAATATATTCGAAAATACAGTGAGCTTTTTTATCCTGTTTTAAACTGAAATCAGACTGGATTCCCTCATCTGTTATAGTAATGATCTCTCCAGGTTCGATATCTCGTACGACTTCTCCTCCACAGGCAACGATAGCAGCACTTTCCGATGCAAGAATATATGCACCGTCCTTCTTGCCAAGACAAAGCGGCTTCAGACCAAATGGGTCACGAACACCTACCAGCTTCTGTGGGCTTAAGATCAGAAGCGCATATCCTCCGCGAAGCTCTTTTACAACATTTTTAACTGCCTGTTCAATGGATACTGACTCCATTCGTTCAATGGCAATACGGTATGCGATTACTTCCGAATCTGTTGTTCCGGAGAAAATAGCTCCTTTTTCCTGAAGTTCCTCTCGGATCTTGCCGGCATTGCGGATATTTCCATTATGTGCAAGGGCCAAAGTTCCCTTTAAGTAATTCAAAAATACAGGCTGTGCATTCTCCACCTTGCTTTCCCCTGTTGTGGAATAACGCACATGGCCGATCCCGATATTCCCGTGAAGCTCCTGCAGAACCTTCTCAGGGAATACTTCGCTGACAAGTCCCATCCCTTTGTGTGCACAGATATTACCTCTTGGCCCCTGTCTGTCACACATGACGATACCTGCCGACTCCTGCCCTCTGTGCTGAAGAGCAATCAGACCATAATACAGCATTCTGGAGATAGACTCCTTACCAGAACTCCAGACGCCGAACACACCACATTCTTCTCTTGGCTTATCTAACATTTTCCAGTCCTCCTCATCATAAATATGTAGAATGCGAAAAAATAGGGGCACTTATCGATGCAATCGATAGTGCCCCATTGCATTATTAAAAATTCACATATTTATCTTTGAGAGATTATAAGACGGACGAACTGCAAAGTCAAGTTCTTCTTTTTCATGTCAGCCTCACCAGCGAATCCTCTTTGAGATTCACGATTTAAATCTCAGGCTTCACTCGAAATCTGCGATACTGTCCATTGATCTCCTGGATCTTCTTCGGATCGCATTTGTATCTTCTGTCATAAGTAAGAAGTCCATTGATCTCCTGCTCCACATCTGTCAGCTGTGTATAACAGAATCCTGACAATACCGGCGAATCCATTACAACATCCAGAACCCGCTTATAATCGCGGACAAATTCTTCTTCTGTTGTGGAGCTGGTATAACCCCAGCCTTTTTGTTCGTTACTGTTGACATCGAATCCAATTCCGCCAAACTCAGTCAGCATGATTGGTGCTCCCTGATCTTCGAATCCTTTGGCATAGACATCCCAGTTGCGGCAAGACCAGTCGATCACATCCTTTCTGTTTAAAAACATAGTGGCAAAATCTGCCTGCTTCTTCTCCTCACCCTCGGATCCATGATCATAATTGTGGATAGCACAGATATCTGTCTCCGTAATCTCCCAACCGTCATTAGAGATGACAAGTCTACTTGAATCGCATGCATGCAGGAAATGATACAGCATCTGTGTGTAGTGCTGCTGCTGACGGTCGGCATGAACCTGCGGAACGCCCCAGCTTTCGTTGATTGGCACCCAGCAGACGATGGATGGGTGATTGTAGTCACGTTCCACGATCTCTGACCACAGTGACATCATTCTTCGGATCTGCTTTTCTCCGAAGGTTGGAACAGATGCCACCTCTCCCCACACCAGATAACCCAGCTTGTCAGCCCAATATAAGAATCTTGGGTCTTCTGCCTTCTGATGCTTACGACAGCCATTGAATCCCAGTGCCTTTGATGCTTCAATGTCAAATCGAAGTGCTTCATCCGATGGTGCTGTAAGAAGTCCTTCCGGCCAATATCCCTGATCCAGCACGAGTTTATGATAGTATGGTTTATTGTTCAGATAAACCATCTGCTGTTCTGTATGGACTTTTCTGAAACCGAAGTAACTCTGTACTTCATCCAGAACAGTTCCATCCTTTTTCATCAGTGTCAGTGTCACATCAAAGAGGTTCGGATGTTCCGGTGTCCAGGAATAGCCATCGTTATGGAAATTGGTGCGGAAGATGTGATTCTGGATTACATCAAAAGTGACAGAACCTTCTTCCCCCTGACATACAAACATGGTATCTGCAATCTCTTCCTCTTTGAAGGTTACATGGGCTCTGCACAGCAGTCCACTGCAGCTCCCTTTAAAAGATACCTTTATCTCTTCTTTTCCTTCATCAAAATGAGAAATAAATCTTGCATTTTCCATACGTGCTTTTGACACGGTCTCGATCCAGACACTCTGCCAGATACCGGAAGTACAGGTATACCAGATGCTTGCGGCCTTCGGTTTCCAATACTGCTTTCCTCTTGGAATCGTCTCATCTGCACACGGATCCCATACGCGTACCGTGATCTTCTGACTTCCTTCCTGCAGGTATGGATTCATGCAGATAGTAAACGGAGTGTCTCCTCCCTCGTGTCTACCGGCGAATTCTCCATTGATATAGACTTCTGCCACATAATCCACTGCTCCAAAGTGCAGAAGAACATCTTTTTCTTTTGTATCCTCTTCCAGTACGACCTCTTTCTCATACCAGATCACATCATGGCAGGTAATATCTCCGATACCGGATAGCTTCGCCTGATATGCAAATGGAACCTGTATCTTCTTATCATAGGTATGACTCTTATACCATTTTTCATCTGTCCCGCAATCGTTATCATCAAATGCAAAATTCCATTCTCCGTTCAGGCTCTGAAAAGATGAACGCACAAAATCAGGACGTGGATATTCATTTCTCATCCGGTTTTATCTCCTTTCAAGTAATGTCAGATACGATGTTCGTATCGTATCGCTTAATGTATAGCCAAGACTTTTCAGAATCTCTTCTATTCGGGCAAGAGCAGCCTCTTTGTCCTCTTCGTCCCCGATCACGATCTCAAGTTCCAGAAAGGAGCCAAGACCTTCTACTTCATCCAGGCAGGCATTCATATTCTCCCATGCAAGTTCGTCACGTTCTTTAATAACTGTAGGTGGAACTTCTGCGTACCCAAGTGCTTCAAAGATGCGATGCATGGTCTCCCCATCACCCACCGCGGTCTCAAGTTCTGTCCTTGTCATGGAAACCTGATCCACCTTTTTTCCTTTGAATGTGACCATGGTCTCTGTCTCTTTCGTCAGAAGATCCATGGTCTTACGGATACGGATTGCCTCACCATTATTCTGAATTCTGCCATCTGTTGTATCATAATAATGATCTTCTTCTCTTAAAAGCTGCTTTCTCTGAAAGCCGATAGCAGTCAATTTTTCTCTTATCCTAACCAGGTCTTCCACCGGAAGCTTTACTTCAACTTCAATCATCTCTTAAGCCTCTTCCGGAATCTTGCAGACATCGATCCAGCCCTTACATCCAGACAGTTCTTCGAGCTCTGCCGGTGTCAGTCTTACTGCACTGTTGGCACTTCCGCATGCTGGATATACAATATCGAATCTCTTAAGTGAAACATCAAGATAGACATCAACGCCATCCTTGATACCAAACGGACAAACACCACCAACATCATGCCCAATCAGTTCATTTACTTCTTCTCTTGTCAGCATCTTCGCCTTCTTCTGGAAGACTCCTTTATATTTTCCATTATTGATCTTCGCATCACCTGCTGCAATGATCATGATCGGCTTTTCCTCAACCATGAATGTCAGCGACTTTGCAATTCTTGCTGGCTCTGTGCCTACTGCCACTGCCGCCAATTCAACCGTTGCACTTGACACATCAAACACCAATACTCTATCTCCAAAACCACGCGCTTCCAGATAAGCACGCGCCACATCTAAAGCCATATCTCCTTCCTCCTCTGTCAAAGACTCACATGAAATAGTATATCACAAAAATATCCATCACATCAGAACGATATGATGGATATTTATCTTCTTTGTAACGATAAATCTTACTTGCCGAAGTATTCTGCTACTTTCTTCAGATTATCTACAATTGGGAGGTGCTGTGGACATACGCCTTCACACTGACGGCATTCTACACAGTCACTTGCCTTACCTGTATTCTTGATCATGTTATCGTAATATTCACCCTGTGGTGTCCAGCCTTTTGATTCTACTTCCTGGCGGTCTGCATTATACAGAGAGAAGCACTTTGGAATTGGAATCTCCTGAGGACATCCTGCTACGCAGTATTCACATCCTGTACAAGGAATCTCGATACCTGCATTGATGATAGTTACTGCTTTCTTGATCAGTTCGATTTCTTCTTCATTGACTGACTTAAAGTCTGCCATGAAGGTAGTATTATCTACAACCTGTTCCATAGTGTTCATACCACTGAGTACTTTTACTACATTCTTGTGGCTTGCAGCAAAACGGATTGCCCAGGATGGAACACTCGCATCTGGGTTGTAAGCCTTGAACATATCTGTTACTGCTTCCGGAACAGTTGCAAGTGTACCACCCTTAACCGGTTCCATAACGATAACAGGCATGTTGTGCTTCTCAGCAACTTCGTAGCATCTACGAGACTGGATTGCATTGCTTTCCCAGTCAAGATAGTTGATCTGAAGCTGTACATATTCGAATTCCGGATGTTCTGTAAGAACCTTATCCAGAAAATCAGCATTATCATGGAAAGAAAAACCGATGTGTTTTACCAGTCCCTGGCGTTTCTTTTCCTGAATCCATGTAAAGCAGTCTAACTTGTTATAGATTTCATAGCTGTGTACATTAATATCATGCAGCCAGTAGTAATCAAAGAAGCCAGCACCTGTCTTATTCAGCTGTGTCTGGAAGATGTTGTCGCGGTCTTCCAGTGTCTTGATAAAGCCAGAATGAAGCTTTGTTGTAAGTGTATATTTGTCACGAGGATAACGGGAAGTTAAAACATCCTTTACAGCATCCTCACTCTGGAAGTTACAGTACATCCATGCAGTATCAAAATAGGTAAAGCCTCTTTCGATGAATTCATCTACAAGAGTTTTCAGGGCCTCGATATCTACTTTACCATTCTCAAGCATAGGAAGACGCATTAAACCAAATCCAAGTTTTGTATTATCCATGTTGTAATCTCCTTCTTTGTGCTTTTTACAGACATTTTAAAGGCAGCACTTAAAAAAAGCAAGAAGTATAGCAAAACAGGGCAGTTTTGCACAAATACATGACAAAACTACCCCAATGGCTCAACTTATCTTATGCGAGAACTTTTTTTCTTTTATAGAAGAACATGAGCGTGAATGCAAGTCCTGTGCAGATCCATGATGCGATGTATATCCATACGATGCATTCCATAGTTCCAAACATCGGCAGTATGAAGAGGATACTGACAACACGAAGACCGCAGGTAAATAACATTGTGATGACCATGGACTGTACGGTAAAGCCCATACCACAGCATGCACCTGAGAATGCTTCTGCAATAGCGTAGAAGATATAGAATGGACACATCATCTTCATGAAATGGATGAAGTAAGGTGCCAGTACCTGTGCATCCTTTGCTGATACAAAGAGACCTCCAAGAGGACCTGAGAAGAAGAACAGGATTGCACTGACTGTTCCAACGAGTGCTACAGATATTGCCATTCCGAAAACTGCTCCCTGAGTAATACGTTCCTTCTTCTTTGCTCCAAGGTTCTGCGCAATATAGGTAGAAAGTGCAGGACTCATAGCATCTGCGATCAGCCAGATCAGAAGATCCAGCTTACTGCATACTGCCCACGCAGCAATCGTATCAGTTCCCATGCTGTTAACACTTGCCTGAACCATAGAGTTGGCAATCGGAAACAGGATACCCTGGATACCAAGTGGGAAACCTGTTTTCAGAATCTGTGCCAGATGCGCCTTGCCAAACTTAATCTTCCACAGACTGTCACTGCAGTGTTCATGTACCTTAGCCAGCATTCGGAATGCCAGGATAACACTGATAACCTGTGCTGCTACGGTTGCAATCGCTGCACCTGCAACACCTGTATGCAATCCCCCTACCAGTAAAAGGTCGCCAACGATATTCACGATACAACAGACGATCAGAATATAGAACGGACTCTTACTGTCACCGAAGGATCTTAAGATACCTGCAACCATGTTGTAGAGCGTCATAGCCCAGATGCCTGCAAAATAGATTCTCACATATAATAAAGTCATGGAGAAGATATCTTCCGGCACTGCCATCAGATGAAGAAGTGCAGGTGCAAAGATTACGCCAAATACAGAACACACTGCTCCAAGTGAAATTGCAATCGTAATCGCTGTATGAATAGCACTATCAAGCTCATTCTCATCTTTTCCACCAACATAACGGGAAATGATGATAGTCGCACCGGCTGAAAGACCTGACAGGAAATTCAGAGGGAACTTAAACAGAGTATAGATCGAATCGATCGCTGCAAGTCCCTCCTTACCTGCAAACTGTCCTACAACAATCGCATCCACTGTGGTGTACAACTGCTGGATCAGACTCCCCGCCATGATTGGCAGAATAAATAAGATCAGAACCTTCCAGATACTTCCACTGGTAAGGTCAAGTGCCTTTTTCTTCCCCATTTCTCTTTCCTCTTTGTTTCTATATATTATGATGATACCAAGGTCAAAAGGTCATTAGACCTCAACATCATAAATACTATATCATCAATTAAACAATTAAGCAATTATATAATTATTATAGTTAAGAAACTATTATATCTTCTTCAACAATAACATTTCGGTGAATTTTGCCATCTTCTTTCTAATCATTTGTTTGGGATGGTAATCGACGTGCCATCAAAAAGAATATGTTTTATTCCAGATGGTAAACCATGAACAAGTATACTATGATACGAAAATAAGCTGGCTACACGAGCCAGCTTATTTTGCTTAGAAGAAATAAATATGTTAGTAATACCACAAACTATAGTTATGGCTGTTTACCGATATATGCAAGGATACCGCCATCTACATACAAAATATGTCCATTCACAAAGTTGGATGCATCAGAAGCAAGGAATACTGCAGGACCCATAAGGTCTTCCGGATCTCCCCAACGATTGGCAGGAGTCTTAGCAAGAATGAATGAATCAAATGGATGCTTACTGCCATCTGGCTGAACCTCACGAAGAGGGGCTGTCTGGGGTGTTGCAATATAACCAGGTCCGATACCGTTACACTGAATATTATACTGACCATATTCAGATGCAATATTCTTTGTGAGCATCTTCAGACCACCCTTTGCAGCTGCGTAAGCAGATACAGTTTCTCTGCCAAGTTCACTCATCATAGAACAGATATTGATGATCTTACCATGTCCCTTTTCGATCATGCCAGGAAGAACTGCTTTCGCACAGATAAATGGACCATTAAGGTCGATATCGATAACTTCTTTGAAGTCTTCTACCGACATATCACACATAGGGATACGCTTGATGATACCTGCATTGTTAACAAGAATATCTATAACACCCATATCCTCATTGATCTTAGCAACAAGGTCTGCAACGTCTTTTTCTTTTGTCACATCACAAACATACCCTTTAGCAGTAATGCCAAGTGCCTTGTACTCAGCTTCTGCCTTCAGCATACGTTCTTCATTACGACAATTAAATGCAATCTTTGCACCTGCTTCTCCAAGTGCCTGAGCGATTGCAAATCCAATACCATAAGCTGCACCTGTCACAAGAGCAACTTTACCTTCCAGTGAAAAATTAACGCCCATGTCTTTTCCTTTCCTATCCCTTCTTAATTAGCGAAGTTCTGTTGTTGGGATATTATCCATATCATCAAATGCCTGATTCTCGCCGCCCATAGCCCAGATAAATGTATAATTGCTTGTACCTGCGCCAGAATGGATAGACCAGCTTGGTGAGATAACTGCTTCTTCATTCTGCATAACAATGTGACGAGTCTCTTTACCTTCACCCATCATGTGGAATACTACATTGTTCTCTGGAACTTCAAAGTACATATAGATCTCCATACGACGTTCATGTGTATGAGAAGGCATTGTATTCCATACGCTTCCTGGATCGAGAACTGTCATACCCATAGAAAGCTGACATGTCTTTAATACATCTGGATGAATAAACTGGTTGATCACACGCTTGTTAGATGTCTCCATTGCTCCAAGCGGACGCTTGTTAGCATCTTTGATCTTGATGAGCTTTGTCTCATAGCTGCAGTGTGCTGGTGCTGAAACCATGTAGAACTTAGCTGGTGCTGCTGCATCTGCACTTGCAAAAAGAACTTCCTTGGCGCCCTTTGTGATATACAGACAGTCTTTGTATCCAAGTTCATATACTGTGCCATCTACTGTGATAGTACCTGCGCCACCGATATTGAAGATACCGATCTCACGACGTTCCAGGAAATACTCTGTACCGAAATTAGCCCATACATCAATACCCTTATCGATTGATACTGTTTCGTTAACTGGCATACAGCCAAGTGTAACCATACGGTCTACATGGCTATAAACAGCTGTCACCTGATCTGCCTGATAAAGATTAGAAATTAAAAATTCATTTCTTGTTTCTTCTGTTGTGTAACGCTTAAAGTCACGCTGATTACAAGAATAACGAATATCCATTGTTGAACCCTCCCAAAAATACTTGAAATATACTACTATATTATTATTTTTTACATAAAAAAAACAGCATACATTCTGACAAAAAGTCAACGGATATTGCCATCTTATTTCACTTCAACAAAATATGTTCCAATTCCATTCTAAATAAATCTTTTTATTTTTTCGGAAACACTCTATGATAATAACAAGAAAATGAACCGGAGGAGTTTCCATGGCAAAAGTTGTATTATCACATGTAAATAAGACATATAAGGGGAATGTTCAGGCTGTTTCTGATGTATCACTTACCATTGAAGATGGGGAATTTCTTGTAATCATCGGTCCGTCCGGCTGTGGAAAGACGACACTGCTTCGCATGGTTGCAGGACTGGATGAAGTCAATTCCGGCGAGGTCTGCATCGGAGATCGTCCCGTGAATGATATCCCTCCGAAAGACCGCAATATTGCCATGGTATCCCAGACTTATTCCCTCTATCCACAGATGACGGTGTATAAGAATATTGCCTTCGGCCTTGAGATGAAAAAGATGTCGCCTGATGAAATTGACCTTCAGGTTCATCGTGCTGCAAAACTTCTGGAACTGGAATCCATCCTTGGTCGTAAGCCAAAGACCTTATCCGGCGGCCAGCTCCAGAGAGTTGCCCTTGGAAGAGCCATCGTCCGTGACCCGGATGTATTCCTTCTTGATGAGCCTCTTTCGAATCTGGATGCCACTTTCCGAACCAATATGCGCCTTCAGATCAACCGACTCCATCGTAAGCTCGGCACGACCTTCATTTATGTTACACACGACCAGACAGAAGCCATGACCATGGCCGACCGTATCGTCGTTATGAAGGATGGACGTATCCAGCAGGTTGACACTCCAAAGAACATTTACCAGAAACCAGCTAATGCATTTGTCGCAAGCTTCTTCGGACAACCGCAGATGAAATTTGCCGACGCCCTGCTTCAGAAATCTGAAAATGGATGGGAACTTTCCTTAAGTAAAATAACAATTCCGCTTCCTGTAAAGCCAGAAGACGAAACAAAACTTCTTCCATATCAGGATAAGAAGCTTCTCATCGGACTTCGTCCGGAAGCCATCTGCCCGGATCCTGATTTCTTCCGTGAGCATCCGGAATGTCGCTTCTTCGGAAATGTCATCGATACTACACCAGTTGGTTCTGACGTCTATATTACGATTGACTGCACCGATACCATCCTGACCTCAAGAGCAGATTCATCCTGCCCACTGCATTCAGGCGTAATGGCAGAATTTGCCATTGATATTTCCCAAGTATATCTATTTGATCCAGAAACTCAGGAAACCATTTATCCTGTTTAGATATATAGCAAAAACACTCTGAGCGATGCTCAGAGTGTTTCTTTATATTTTTCTGCATTTTTCAGTTCCAGTTCTTCTTCAATATGAAGTACACGGTTTAATATCGGGTAGATAAGCATCAGAGAAATCAATACCGGGAACCATGCGCCGGTGATCATAAGAAATACAACACTGTACGGCATGTAAAGAAAGCAAAGCGCCCAGTACACTCCGGATACTACACCTGCTGCCAGACTCTTTGGGAAGTATCCTCCGATAAAAAGACCGGAATTCTTCAGGATACCAGCTGTAGAGAGATTGATCAGTACGATCTGTGCTGCTGTATAAAGGATCAATATCATTGCAAAGACCATACCTAAGAGCATGCAGACCCATACAGGTGCCGGAACATTCTCCATATTAGGAAGATGCATGATCCCCCATCCCCAGATACCGGCAAATATACCAAAGACCGCTCCTGGCAGAAGACTTTGTCTCCAGTTCTGCTTCCAGGCTTTTTTATACTTACTCCACCAAAGTCCCATCTCATCTCGCATGGAGCGAAGCAATGTATCAACGAGAGCACATAATGCAGGAGCACCTGCCAGTCCTAAAAGAAGGCCACCCAGAATCGCTCCCGGGAATATCTCCGCCATAACACTAAAATACAATATCGCCATTCCCGGAAGACATGCCACAAGGAAAATAAAGCTTGCCGTATAAAACGTTCCAAAATCTCTTCCAAGTAATTCAAAAAAGCGTGCAATTCCAACCTTACGGTCTGTAGAAATATAACCGCTCTCTTCCTCTTCTCCCCATAAAGAACCCTCTTCGTTCTCTTCTATCTGTGGGGCTAACTGATTCTTATCAGGCTGTTCCATCATACACCCTCCTTCGTCAAATCGTTACTATTCACGTACACTTCGTTTCCGTTCCAGTAACGATGAAAAAGCCATGAAAAATCACCTTCGGTGATGGCTTTTTCACTGCAGAACTCGGGTTTTGCGTTGCAAAACACCTCGCGGAACAGTGGCACCTGAACTATAACGTCAATTCTTATACCTAGACTATCTTTTTTTCAAAAAAACAGCAATAGAGTTTCATATGCAAAACTGCACCCCTGCGAACAATTTTTGCTTACTATCTCTGGCAAGCTTTCTTTTTCCATAAAGTTTTCGTATACTTTAAATAGAATAATGAGGGAGGATTACTCATGGCGCAGGAAAAGAAATACAGCACAAAAAAAAGACTCTATGTCTGGTGGCATTATCATTGGAAGCTTCTGTTTATCGCACTGGCTTCGCTTGCACTTCTTTGCGCTGTCGTGATCAGTCAGTTCAAAAAAACGGTTCCTGACTACCAGATTGGCGTAGTCTCTTCCACAGAATTACCTCTTGATACCCAGGACTCTCTTGTGAAATGTCTCACACCATACTGCACCGATGTGAACAATGATGGAAAAGTACTGCTCCAACTCTGCTCCTTTAAAGCCGACTTTGGAGAGGCTGCTGTTGCAAATGATGCCTACGACCAGATGTCCGGAATCATAAAGCTTTATTCCGATATTCAGTCCGATAACGGCTGCTATATCTATCTTCTTCAGGATCCGGAAGGCTTTGAAGATACCACACGTATTCTGCAGTATCTGGATGGCTCTGCTCCGGGAAGTGAGGACTCTCCTGTAGACGTATCTCAGATGTGCTACCCATGGGCATCCTGCCCGATTCTTGCTTCTCTGTCACTTGATTCCTATCGCGGACGCACTCTTATGGACAACGAGATTGGAGAAAGCCAGGATATACTCGCTGATTTTTCCATCGGACGACGAATCCTCAATACGGATGCACAGAAAAGTAATCATCAGGAAGACGAACTCCTCTGGCAGGAACTTACAAAAGATGCCAGAAAAATGCTTTCGGAATAAGGAGCTATATAATGAGATATACAATGAAACGAATCCTATTATTTCTTATAATAACAGCCACAGCTTTCTCTCTGACAGGATGTAAAGCAATGGATACCCTGTACTACCTCTTTGGAAGTGAAAAAGCAATAAAAAAAGAACCATCCTTTATATCTTACGATGGTTCCAACGGTGTTTCACTCGTCTACGACGAAAGTATCTGGGAAGAGCCATATATGGTTCAGGAAGATACCATCAGCATCGTATCCGGCAACTCGTTTAACTATACTGCTGTACTTTTACAGGTAACAGATGCCTATTCAGACTTCTTAAACCAGAGCGGAGACGAATTATCCGCAGAAACAAAAGCCCTGAAATACGACTATGAACTGGAGGTTCCCGGTGCAGAAACGAAAAGCGTTCGCTATGACTGTGGCAGCTATCAGGCAATCTTCAGCGAGATTACATTCGATGACTTAACCATCTATCTTTCAGCCGCATCCTATAGCGGCGATACCACATCCATCGAAGAACTTCTGAAAACCGTAAAACCAACAAAGTAAAAAAACACTAAGGACGATTCTGTGAATCGTCCCCAGTGTTTTTCGTTATACTACCTTATGATTCATCCATTTCTCACTGCAGAATCTCGTCCAGAAGCATACTGCGCGCACGCACCAGTCAATCAGCATTCCAAGCCATACTCCCAGAAGTCCGATTCCAAGATGTTTTACACATACATAACTTAATACTACACGACAGCTCCACATACTGATGATGCTGACTGTCATGGTAAACTTTGCATCTCCCCCTGCGCGAAGGATATTCGGCATGGTAAAACTTCCTGCCCAGGAAAAGATTGCAAAAACAGCAAACCATCTTGACACCTGTACGCAGAGTCGCATAGCTTCATCTGAAAGATTGTACCATCTTGCCACAACAGGAATACTGATAAACAGAAGCAGATCCGTGAACAAAAGTCCTGTCATAGCCGTAGCAATAATGTAGCCCCCATATCTCTTTGCCTTCTTTTTTTCTCCTGCTCCAAGAAGCTGCCCCACAACAGGAATTGCTGTCATACCCATGGCATTACCCGGTACATTCGCAACACTTGTTACAGAATTCGCCACTGCATTTGCAGCAATGGACGCAGTTCCAAGGGTGGATACAAGACTGAATACAAGAAGCTTACCCAGATGGAACATACCATTCTCTATTCCGGAAGGAATTCCAATGGAAAGTATCTTCTTAACTGTCTTCGCATCTGTCTTCAGCCAGTTTAATTTCTCCATTCTAAGAGGATTATTCTTCTGCTGCCATTTCCAGGTAACCCAGATAGCAGCAAACATTCTTCCTGCCAGCGTAGCAAGCGCTGCACCGAGAACTCCCATGTGAAGTCCGTAGATCAGAAAAGCATTACCGGAAAGATTGATCACATTCATAACCAGACTTGTCTTCATACTGATCTTCGTATTCCCCTGTGCACGAAACAGAGCCGTACCTGAAGAATAAAGTCCGATAAAAGGATAAGAAATAACACTGATAAAAAAATAAGTTCTTGCAAAACCCATAACCTCACTGTCGATCTGTCCAAAGATAAATCTCAGGATCAGATAATTCCCAGCCATCCCAAGGCATAGCAAGGTCATGGTTATCATAAGAACTATCGAAAATAACTGGGCAGCACTATGCGCCGCGTTGTCCCCCTTTCTCATTCCAAGATACTGACTTGTAACAACGGCACCTCCGGTTGCCAGCGCAGCGAGAACCTGCTGGATCAGCATATTCATCTGATCAACCAGACTGACTCCCGATACTGCTGCCTCTCCAACACCGGCAACCATAAATGTATCAGCAAAACCCATGGTAACCACAAGAAGCTGCTCAAAAACTAGTGGTAACACAAGGATTACCATGGATCTGCGATCAAATTTTAATCCAACATTACTGTTGCTCATCTCTTACTTCTTTTTATGGCGATTCGGCCATGCGTTCCATGTATTCTCCTTCTCCTTCATCCATTTCCCAAGAGGATAATAAAGAATCGCTTCTCCACCCACGAGAATCAGAATATAAAGAAGATCGTTCAGGGCAAATATCGCATCTGCAGCCGCAAGAAGGGAGAATAAAATACCCGACTGCATAAAAAATGCACCATTTCTTTTTCGATATTCTTTCCAGTTCTTTTCCTGAATATCCTTCTTACCCTGATCTCCCCACATACGTGGATTCGTGGATACTGCATATCCGTAATAGGCAAGAAGAAGCCCGATTACAATCATAAATTCAAACATGTAACTCTCCTTACAGCTCCGGCCATTCCTTTCTGTCTTTTGCGGCAATGATCTCAGTATATGCCAGCAATAATGGACCTACGCCCTTTGCATCATTTTCTACGATTGGTTCACTGAAATAGTAAGCAAGGCTGCCATCACGGTGATCCTTTCCACCAAGTCCTGCAACAAGGCAGATACCTGACACCTGAAGACTGCCATCCTCACCAACTCCAAGGCGACGCTCACAGGTTCCATAGAAAGCCTTTTCTCCATATGCAGCAAAACGTTTTGGAAGGAAACCAAGACGAACTCCCTTCAATACTGCATAAGCAAATAATACGCTGCCGCTGGTTTCCAGATAATTACCGTCGATTCCCGGTTTGTCAATGACCTGCCAGAACATACCAGACTCCTCATCCTGATATGGAAGCATTGCTTCTACCGCCTCTTTCAGCATAGCACAGATATCCCTGAACTCTGCATACAGACATTCATCCATACGCTCAAGCACATCCACCATTGCAACCAGGAACCAACCCATTGCACGAAGCCAGAAATTCGCGCTGCATCCGGTAACCGGATCCGCCCAATACATTTGACGACTCTCGTCATAGCCGTGATAATAAAGTCCGGTCTTTGGATCTCTCATATATTTTCTGATGTTCATAAACTGCTGATAGCTGTCTATGCATCCGTTCATGCCATTGAATCTGGTCTCATAATCCATATAGAAAGGCTGGGCCATATAAGTACCATCAAGCCATACCTGATATGGATAGATATCTTTATGCCAGAAGTTATTCTCTTTCGTTCTTGGGTGTGTGGTAAGCTGGCCACGAACTGTCTCGATTGCAGCTCTGTACTTCTCATCCCCTGTAAGATCAAGGAGTGTGAAAAGATTCTTGCCCTGATTGATGTTATCAAGGTTATACTCCAGCGGATCATATGTCTCAATCACTCCACCCGGCTTTACAAAGAAATCGATAAAATCTTTTGAAAACTGAAGGAACTTCTCATCCTTTGTTGTATTGTAAAGACTCAGACAAGCTGTGATCATACATCCATCGATATAATTCCATTTATTCGGCTTACCGCTTCTGATCTTCTCGATATTCCAGAGCGGTGCCGCAGCTGTACTGCCCTCAATCAGATAGTCCACATAGGCATCCAGTGTATTCAGTAATTCCTGTTTTGTCATAATTACACCTCTTCAAACCGATCAACACCGGTAATCTGTATTCTTTCACCTTCATATCCGGTGAACTTCACATCAGAAAGAACAATTTCTTTCACATTCGTTGCAAAAAATGCAAGTTTCTTTACATCATCAACTCCGCCTGCCATAGCTGCCTGTCCGGCTTCTGCATCTTCTGCAAATGAGATCTGCACATTCTTTAATGTCAGCTTCTCAATCGGCTGTTCCGGAAGTCCAAGGAAGAAACCACCGGCATATTCTGCATCCTTCGCCTCGACATTTTCAAATGTAAATTCCCCAAGGAGCGGTGTTCTCTCATCTACTGGCAGAGCTTCCCTTGTCTGAACATAATCAGAACGTCCATCCGGATCACAGAAGTAGAACATGTTGATAACAAAAGGAGTCAGAACATGGTTCATCTCCACACCACTGAATGTCAGCTGACTGATCACAGCATCTTTTCCACGGCCTCTTCTTGTCTTGATACGAAGTCCGCGATCCGTATGATTCATGACACACTGCGTCAGCATAACATTTTTTGCACCACCACTCATCTCACTTCCGATAACAAGACCACCATGACCTCTCTCCAGAAGACAATTGCGGATCAGGATATTCTCGCAAGGTCTTTTAAACTTGCGTCCCATATATAATTTACCGGATTTAAGCGCAATACAGTCATCCCCTACATGGATTCTCGTACCAATGATACGGACATTACTACAGCTCTCCGGATCGATTCCATCTGTATTCGGACTATTCTCATCGTTATGCACCGTAATATCGATAAAATCAATGCCATCGGAAAACATAGGATGAATCGTCCACGAATAACTGTTGGTAACCTTTACTCCGTGAAGCATTACATTTTTTGCATACGCAGTAAAGAAAAGTCTAGGGCGCCATGCTATCTTCTTCTTCTTCGCATCATGATACCAGTCACCATTCTGCGCCTGTGCATCAATGACACCTTCTCCTGTGATAACAGCACCTTTACGACCAATAATATTGATAAGTCCTGCAAAGCAGGTAAGAGGATTCCCTTCCCAGCTTCCAAGATAATATTCATTTTCTTCATCTCTTCCAGGATTTACACCAGGAAGAATCGGATATTTCATACGATCTGTATGTCCAAGGATCGTACTTCCCCTATCCAGATAAAGCATCACTTCATCCGGCATGAAGAGACTTGCACACAGATATGTCCCTTCCGGAACATAAACGGTTCCACCCTTCGGACAGGCCATCAGTGCAGCCTGTAATTTCAAAGTATCTTCTTCTATACCATCTCCGGCAGCACCAAAATTCATTACATTCAGAAAAGCAGTTTCTTCCTTCGTAGAGAACTCGATTTTAGCGCAATCAGCCCCCGCGATCACTTCTAAGGCATACTCTGTTTTTGGTATAAGCTGAAAAATGGAGAAGACATTCGTATTCTGTTCCTGCAAAACGATCTTGCCATTTAATCTGACCTGATAAAGTTGTTCCGCATAATAATAACTGTCACCGTCAAGCTCAAATGCCGCACTACGGGCAGTTATTGATAATAACTTTATATTCATGTTTGCAAACCTTCTCTTTTTTTGTTAATATGTCTTTAAATAATATATACAAAAAAATGTATATGTATCTACCCCTTTTATATGAAATAACTAGTTACAGGCAAGGGTAATAGAAAATGAAAAAAGAATGTATATACTCACCACATTATGACTTTTTTATCGATAAAATCAACAGAACTGCTGGTTATACCATGAAGAATTTTCACTT
This sequence comes from Marvinbryantia sp., assembly GCA_045598185.1. GTDB lineage: Bacteria > Bacillota > Clostridia > Lachnospirales > Lachnospiraceae > Marvinbryantia. The sequence goes on along the minus strand of JAZLLO010000039.1, from coordinate 51,676 downwards.
TCATCATAAGTATGAGCTTTATTACGAGATCTCCGGTATCCGGCAATACTTTATCGAAGATTCCGCATATATTGTAAAACCAGGTGATATCATACTGATAGGTCCTGACCAGATTCATAAGACCGGATATATCGAAGATGCGCCGAATTCCAGAATCGTACTCAACTTCAGTGATGAATATCTGAAAGAAGTTCTGACTACCTTCCCGGATATCGACTTCGTATCATTTTTAAGTAATCCAGTGAATCATCTGCTGACTAATATCGACAGTAAAGATCAGTTTATGATCGAGCAGACGTTGGAAGCCATGGTTGTTCTGTACAACTCAGAGGATCCGAATAAGCGTACACGCTGTAAGCTTCTGCTGCCGGTCCTTCTTCTTCATATTAAGAATATACTGGAGACCCGAGAGACCAACACGATCTCTTATCCTGCGCCAACCACCAATCCGCTGATTGCAGATGCGCAGAAGTACATCGCACAGTATTACCGGGAGGATCTTTCTCTTCAGGGAATCGCTGATGCCATGTATATCAGTCCGTATCATTTAAGCCGTGTTTTCAAAAAGCACGTTGGCATCGGAATTGTTGATTACATTAAGTCTATCCGTATCAAAGCTGCGCAGAATCTTCTGACAACTACCAATGACAGCATCACGCTCATCAGTGACAAGTCAGGATTTTCCTCTGCTGCACATTTCCGAAGAGTCTTTAAGGAAAGTACCGGTTTTTCTCCTCAGAAATATCGTCAGCTTTTCCATAACAATGACTAAATCTGTTTAAACGAAGACCCGCTACCCGTTTCCTGGGTAGCGGGTCATTTTCATTATTTTAGCCCTTTACAGAACCTGCAGAGATACCATCAATGAATGCATTCTGTGCACAGAAGAATACGATCATCTGTGGAATGATGGAAATCAGGGAAAGTGCCAGGATACGGTTCCATGAGAAGGAAGCATCAGCATCCATAGACAGCTTAACGAAGATAGCCATTGGATATTTCTTAGGGTCTGTTACATACAGCAATGGTCCCATGAAGTCGTTGCAGCTCCACATGAACTGGAACAGTGCAACAGACACGATAGATGGAGTCAGCATTGGTGCAAGAATACGAACAAGGATCATCATAGGTCCACAACCATCGATCTTTGCTGATTCATCCAGTGCGTGAGGAATACTACGCATGAACTGCACCATCTGATATACGAAATAGGTCTCTGTCGCAAACAGTGTCGGTACCCATAATGGAAGATATAATGGACTTCCGATCCAGCCAAACTTATTGTACAGCAGGTACTGAGGTACGTTCAATACAACCTGTGGCAGGAATAATGTTGCGATCATGATACCGAATAAAAGATTTCTTCCCTTGAATTCAAAACGGCTGAAACCGTAAGCTGCAATCAGAGAAGAGATAATTGTAAAGATAACCTTTGGAAATACATAGCTGTAAGTATTCAGGAATGCTTTCCAGATATTGATATCACCACCATAATTGGAGGTAACTGCATCAACATAACCACTAAGAGTTGGGTGTGCAGGGATAAATCCAATACCGGAGAAGATCTCACTGTTCTCTTTAAATGTTGCACCGATCATCCATACAAGTGGATAGATCATAATAATACCAACCAGGATCAATACGAGGTATTTCAGGAAGGTACCAAGTTTTGCTCTTGTTTCTCTTGTCATAACTTGTCTTCCCTCCTATTCTTCGTAGTAAACCCACTTCTTCTGGCTTGTAAATGCGATTACAGTAAGAACAGCTACGATGATGAACATTACCCATGCAAGTGCACAGGCCATACCCATATCATTGTCCTTAAACGCATAGTTGTAAACCAAAAGAGAAACCAGTGTTGTTGCGTTACGAGGACCACCACCTGTAATGATATATGGTCCATTGAATTCCTGGAATGCCTGAGCGATCTGTGTAACCAGGTTGTAGAAAATGATCGGAGTGATCATAGGTACTGTAACTGAGAAGAACTGACGTGTCTTTGATGCACCGTCAAGACTTGCTGCTTCATACAGATCAACAGGAACACCTTTTAATGCTGCAAGGAAAAGGACCATCGCAGAACCAAACTGCCATACACGAAGCAGACAGATGATAAACAATGCCCAGCTCTTGTCAGCCAGCCAGTTCGGACCAGTGATTCCAACATAACCAAGGATTGTATTCACAACACCTGTGTCACGGAATAAAGCTCTCCAGAGAACTGCGATTGCAACAGAACCACCAAGGATTGATGGAATGTAGTAAACTGTACGGAACAGATTTACAAATTTGATCTTGAAATTCAGGATATATGCAATAAATAACGCGAAGATAAGCTTCAGCGGTACTGTGATAAATGCATACTTAAATGTGATCTTTAAGCTTGTAACAGTAGCTTTATCTGTAAAGATCTCAATATAGTTCATAATGCCATAGTGGCGGATACCTTTGAAAAAGTTAAGGTCGGTAAAACTATAGCAAAGAGATGATGCGAATGGATATGCCTTGAATACCAGGAAACCAATGATCCATGGAAGCAGGAATACCAGACCTGTGTTGTTATCATACCATCTCTTAAATGGGGTTCTACCGTCGTTAGGATTAATAGCAGATTTCATCGGCTGCCCCCTTTTCTTTTCTTAAACATATTTAGGAAAGGTACCGGAAGTAACCTTCCGGCGCCCGATCATATCCTGATGATTATGATTAGTATTCAGCGTAGCTTAATCCACCAAATACATCTGCGTAAACACCGCCTGGGTTGTTCTTCAGATCTGCACATTCATACTGTGGATCAAGTGGGAAATCTACGAAGCCTAATACCTTCTGGTTAGCTTCATTTACCATAGCATCTACAGTGCCGGCTTCAGTTGCTGCTGCAAGACCTGCTGCTGAGTTAGGAATACCAAGCTGTGTACCGATGATAGCTGCGCCTTCCGGATCGTTCAGAAGGAAGTTGATAACTGTTGCAGCTGCTACAGGATCTGCACAAGATTCTGTGATTGCAAGACCCATAGAAACCTTAGAGAAACCACCGTTAGCTGCATCGCCGAACTTGATTTCATCGCCTACTGTGAAACCAGCCTGCTGATCTTCTGGAAGTGCTCCACGATATTTTGTTGCTGCAGAATCCCATTCGAAGATACCTGCATATACACCGTTGATCCATTTTTCTGACTTATCAATTGAGTTAGAAGCATCGATACCTGCAGCGTTCATTGTTGGGATAGATGGAATTACGTGATTGTCTTCCAGAGCCTGGATGAACTTAAGACCATCCATAACTTCTTCAACTGAGTACTGAAGTTCGTTGTTTTCTACCCATGGTTTTCCATAATTCGATTCAAGGTAGAATGTCATAAGAAGCATACGGTCATATTCGCCAAGTACCAGTGGGTAATAATCATCACCAAGATTTTCCTGGAATGCCTTACCTGCTGCAAGTAAGTCTTCAAATGTTGCAGGAGCGCTTTCAACACCAGCTGCATTTAATACGTTCATGTTCCAGAAGAATGTACGTCCTGTTAAGGATACTGGGATACACTGAAGTTCATCAGCTACTGTACAAGCTTCAAGAGCGCTTTCAGAGAACTGTGAAAGGTCGATGATGTCGCTGTACTGATTCAGGTCAACGAATACATGTCCATCACCTGAGTAGTTTGAAAGCCAGTTCCAGTTAACCTGACAGATATCTTCTGCATTACCTGCATAGAAAGCTGTTGACATCAGATCTTCCCATCCTGACCATGCTGCATAGTGTGTGTTGTCAGCGATCTTGATGTTAGGATATTTTCCTTCAAGAGCAGCAAGTGCATTCTGGTATGCTTCGTGACGAGAGTCACCGCCCCACCATGAGATTGAAAGTGATACTTCATCAGAAGTAAGTTCACTTCCAAGTGCATCAGCCTTAGCACCTGTGTTAGCTGTTACTTCAGCTGCGTCTTCGAGAGCATCCTGGATACCATCTACCATGTCCTCTGCTGCTGCTTCGAAGTCATAATCTGATGTGAGGTATTCATCAATACCTGTGTCTGCCATAACTGCTCCGCCAGCACATAAGCTTGCTGCTACAGAAGCTGTTAATAACATTGCGAGTTTCTTGTTCATTTCGTTTGTCCTCCTTTTGTCTTTTCTTCACGAAATAAGGGACTGTAATAAAACTGTACAAATCCAATCCCTGATGATGATATTTTATACTGCTATGTATGCACTTAAAATATTGTCAGCAGACATCCTATGGTGCAAAACGTGCAAATTTTGTGTTGTTTTTGTTTTGCTTCTGTATATATAGTCAAAAATTGTTATCGCATAAATCTATACATGAATGCTTTATCCGATTCTGCTCTTTCCGGAACAGCTTCTTCTCTCATAACAGGAAGGCTTTGTCCCAGCTTTTTCAGCATCTGAAATGCTCCTTCGTAATCAATTGCGGAGTCTTCCAGACTGGTAGAGAAGCGTTTTCCGTCTGCAGCAAAGTTCTGTCCCTTAAAATGAACCGCTACGATCTTGTCTCCTAAAAGTTCTCCTGCCTTTTCCCATACCATCTTCTGCTGGTTCACAAGTTCTGCAGAAATCAGGTTGGCTGGATCCAGGATTACCTTCAGATAATCGCTCTGCATACTATCAAGTACTCTTTTTGTGGCTTCTACGGTATTCATACTATGCAGATATACCGGTTCAATTCCCACGCAAACGCCCATATCCTGTGCAATCGGAAGGATCTCATCAAGGCTCTTGCACAGCTGATACAGTGCTCTGTCTCTTGTCGTTCCTGCCGGCTGCTTGCCCATATCTGTTGTCTCAGTTCCTACACAGGCGCTATTCAGTGCTTTTGCAACAGCCAGCTGGCTGGTAAAGTCTGCAACATTTTTCTTTCTTTCGTCTTCTTTATTCATAGCAAGCTCTACATATGCTCCGATAACTGCTACCCAGATATTCGTATCGTGAGCTGCTTTAACGGTCTCCGCAATCAGTTCCGGTGTAACATCCGCGTAGGATTTAACCCCTGCAATGGACTTTTTATATGCAAGCTGTGTGCATCGGAAACCATCCTTTGCAATGCTGGAAAACATCTCATACGGAGTTCCTTTTCCATAGTCATGTAATCTTGCTCCAATTATCATCTCACTCATAATTCTTTTTCTCCTTTTCATTCAGATACTTTGTCGTCAGAATCTTTCACATGCACATAAGAGGGGCGCATCTGAGGAGAAAATCCAGGTCCGTAAGATCCGATCTCCTCGAAAACCATCGTCTCATGGGCGTCCTTCTTTCCCCAGTCATCCCATCCCTGTGGATGGATATGTGATCCCAGATAACAGTTCTCAAGACGAACCCTGGCATACTTACGCCACGGTCTTGCGATATAGCAGGATGCATCCGGAATATCACAGGCTGCGGTAAAGCGACAATTCCTTGCCACAAAGCCTTCCTCTGTTCCTTCCGGTGTATTGGGTGCAAATACGTATCCCGGTTCAACATTTTTAAACTCGCAGTTTTCAAAGATAGCCGATGCGCCTCCGAAGATGAAATCCACACCGCCTTCAATCAGGCAATTACGGAATGTAACCTTGTGATGCTTTCGCGGTGCAAACTGCTTCGGTCCCAGAAATCCATCTACTTCCCTTTCCCGCAGTGGAAGCGGTGCAAGAAATAATGTATCCTGATGTCCACGGATCACGCAGTCTTCCAGAAGGATATTGTCTCCATCCAGATAAAGTGCAATGGCCTGGCCCTTTTCCTTCTGATTCCCTGCAATATTCTCAAACAGACACTTTCGGAAGATGATATTGTCTCCATCCGCAAGCACAGTATAGGTTCGAAAGGTATGCCACGGTTTCCCATCCGGGTGTAGTTCGTATGCATAATGTGCCCCGGAATAAGACTTTCCCTCAATCAGACAGTCACTTTCATGAATATAGTATTGCATCTTCTCTCATCCTTCCTTTTTGTGTTTTATCATAGCAAGATTTTGCGGCAAAACCTATTGCTGCGGCAAATGACCACAATACTTACACGCATGTCCGCAATTTTTCTGCTACATCTGATGTTATAATTATTAGGAATTATTACTAATAACTACTTGAATTTCCCATCTCAGATGTTACAATTAAACAAAAAACTTGGGAGGTTTTTTATATGGAACACTATAATCCTTTAACAGCAGGTGTCGATAAGACTAATCGCTTTATTACTATAGGCGAGATCATGCTTCGTCTGACACCACCAAACTACGCAAAGATCCGTATGGCTAATAGCTTCGATGCAAGCTACGGAGGTAGTGAAGCAAACATCGCCCTTTCTCTTGCCAATCTTGGAGTAGACAGTACATTCTTCAGTGTTGTTCCTGACAATAGTATTGGAAAAAGTGCTGTTCGTATGCTTAGAAGTAATGATGTTCATTGTACTCCAATGATCTTGAGCACACCGGAACAGACTCCTACTCATCGTCTCGGCAGCTATTATCTGGAGACCGGTTATGGTATTCGTGCAAGTAAAGTTATCTATGATCGTAAGAACAGCGCGTTCTGTGAATTCGATTATGATACAATAGATCTTGCTGAATTACTGGAGGGATATACCTGGCTTCATTTAAGCGGTATCACACCGGCACTTTCTGAATCCTGCCGTAATCTGATTCTGAACTCACTTAAGATTGCTAAAGAAAAAGGTCTTACTGTCAGCTTCGATGGTAACTTCCGCAGCAAGCTCTGGACATGGGAACAGGCTCGGGACTTCTGTACCATGTGTCTTCCATATGTAGATGTTCTTCTTGGTATCGAGCCATATCATCTCTGGAAAGATGAAGAAGATCATTCAAAGGGTGACTGGAAAGATGATATTCCACTCCAGCCAAGCTATGAACAGCAAGATGAGGTATTCCGTCATTTCGTAGAACGTTATCCGAATATCTCCTGCATCGCAAGACATGTACGTTATGCTCACAGCGGTTCTGAGAACAGCTTAAAAGCTTATATGTGGTATGACCACCACACATGGGAATCAAAACTGTTTACCTTCAACATCCTTGACCGTGTAGGCGGCGGCGATGCATTCGCATCCGGTCTGATCTATGCAATGATGTCTCATTATAAACCAATGGATATCGTCAACTTTGCAGTAGCAAGTTCCGCAATCAAGCATACTATTCACGGTGATGCTAATATCACTGATAATGCTAACCAGATTCGTGATCTCATGAATATGAATTACGATATTAAACGATAGTTCTTTTACATTTTTAACTCCTTTTATCTTTGGCACCTGTATCTGTTACACGCAGATACAGGTGCCAATTATTTTTGTTCTAATTCTAGGCACCTTGACTTGTTTTGCTGCTCTCCGCCCTCGTTTCTTGGTTATTCAGGTTGCCTTAACTTGTTTTTATTGCTTTCCGCCCTCGTTTCTTGGTTGTTTGGGTCGTCTCATCTTGTTTTTATTGCTTTCCGCCCTCGTTTCTTGGTTGTTTGGGTCGTCTTAACTTGTTTTTATTGCTTTCCGCCCTCGTTGACCTGATGTTCAGGACGCTTTGGCTAGTTTTTGTCTGTCTCCGCCCTCGTTTCTTGGTTATTTGGGTTGCCTTAACTTGTTTTTATTGCTTTCCGCCCTCGTTAATCTGATGTTCGGGACATCCTGACTTGTTTTCAGCATTTCCGACCTCGACACCCGGCTATTCAATATTCTTTTGTTGTTACAACAAATTAAACTAACGTTACGGTTCTTTCAATGATACTGGATTATTGACTAATTTCGATTAGTGTCCTTTTATTTTTCATTGTCCAAAAAGTTACCCATTTAAAGGTGCATACTTCCTATTGTAGATGAGAGATATATTAGACAAAACAAAGGAGTATAAATAAAATGAAGAGAATATTACTTACAGCAACAGCATTTTTATTACTTGGAACACAGGCATCTGCCTATATTGATCTTGGGAATGGATATGTAGAACTGGAATATGGTGACAGTTATGGCTCTGTCGGAGCTGATTATGATATCAACTATTATAATCTTGGATATTATAACGGTGTGGATCCTGACCAGACAGTAGTTTATCCTGGCGATATCATTCAGCTTGGATACGCATCTGCGGCAGAATATTACTATGGTGAAACAACATCCTACAGTGATTGTTACAATTATAATTACGATTATAGCTATGATTATGGATACGGTTATGATTGTGGATACAACTATGACTATGGTTACAATTATGACTGTGGATATAATTATAATTACGGATATGATTATGGATATAGTTATGATTATGGATATAATAGCGGATATGATTACACACTTAATAATAATTACGGATATACTTCTGGCACTGACTATTATGAGACACCTGCAGCAGAAACCTCTGCTCCAGTCTATGACTACAGCACTGTAATCGGTTCTGCCTCTTATGCAATCGGCTATGCCGGTAATGCAGGTCAGAATGTTTCCCGTGCCTGTGAACTTAACAATGAAGTCATCATTCCTGCCGGCGGCACTTACCGTGCATCTGATTATATCGGCAGCGGAAGTTATGATATGGGATTTGTGGATGCACCTGGACTTATGAGCAACGGCTCCACCCCACTTATGCCTGGAAGCGGGATCTGTCCCGTTACCACTTACATCTGTAAGGCCGGCCGCGATGCAGGACTTACCATTCTGGAAGCCAATGACCATTCCGGCGCTTCCTGTGCCTATGCAGCTCCTGGTGAACAAGCCATGTATAACTTTGGTACCTCCGACCTGGTTATGGCAAACCCTTATGATCACCCAATTAAAATCACCTGCAGCTACGTAGACGGCAATTTAAGTGCCTCCATCTCAGAATGAGAGGAGGCATGACTAAATCTTATGCTAAGACTGAATCAACCAGTCTCTTTGTATAATCAGACTGCGGCTCTATGATGACATCATCTGGAAGTCCTTCTTCCACGATCTTTCCATCATACAGCACTACAACTCTGTCACAGAACATCTGAACCAGTGCCAGATTGTGACAGATGAATATATAGGACATGTGATTATTCTTCTGAAGCTCTGTCAGAAGCTCCACGATCTGCTTCTGAACGGTAACGTCCAGTGCACTGGTTGCTTCGTCACAGATCAGAATCTTTGGTTCGATTGCAAGTGCTCTGGCAATTGCTGCTCTCTGGCACTGACCACCGCTGACTTCGTGTGGATAACGATCTGCAAATTCTGCAGGAAGGCCACACATCTCCAGTAATTCACGAACCTTTTTCTTTACTTCTGCTTTTGGCATGCCGCTGTTCTGCAGACTCTCACCGATACCCTGTCCAAGGGTACGTCGTGGATTAAAGGATCCGACAGGATTCTGGAATACCATCTGGATATCCTTATAGACATCACGCAGTTCTTTTCCTTTCATCTGTGTGATGTCTTTTCCATCTAAAGTGATTGTCCCCTCTGTGGAATCGATCAGTCTGGTAATCAGTTTGGCAATTGTACTTTTTCCGGATCCGGACTCTCCTACCACACCAAGGATCTCTCCTTCGCGTAGTTCAAAATTCACGTGATCAACTGCTGTAAAAGGAGGTCTTCCGGATGAGTAAAACGTTTTTGTCAGATTCTCAACTTTTAAAATCGTATTCACCTTCCACCCTCCTGTTAAACTCTGTATCTACGAAGCTTTGGAACTGCAGATAAAAGCTTTTGTGTATATGCTTCCTGAGGATTATTCAGTACCTGCTTTGCATCTCCATATTCCATCATGTTACCATTCTGGAGTACCAGTACATTATCAGAAAGTGCAGAAACTACTCCGATATCATGAGTAACAACGATAATCGCGGTTCCGAACATCTCTCTGAGCTGAAGCATCTCATTTACAACCTGCTTCTGAACTGCTACGTCAAGTGCACTGGTAGGTTCATCTGCAAAAAGTACAGAAGGATTCATTAACATAGAGATAGCAATACCACAACGCTGATTCATACCTCCTGACAGTTCAAAAGGATAGCTCTTCCAGATTCGTTCCGGTTCTTTAAAATGAAGTTTATCAAACAGATCCATCGCTCTGTCCTTTGATTCAGCAACAGATACTTTACCATGCGCACAGATACTTTCATGAATCTGATCTCCGATGGTTCGGATCGGACAAAGGGAAGCTCCTGCATCCTGAAAGATCATGCCGATCTTGGAACCTCGTACTTTATTCAATTCTTTTTCAGTCATCTCAGTCAGATTCTGATCCTGATACCAGATATCACCCTTTGTTACCATTCCATTTGGTCCTAAAAGACCCATGGCGGCTTTTATCAAAGTACTTTTCCCACTACCGGATTCTCCAACAAGGCCAAGAATCTCTCCCTCATGCAGTGCGAAATTAACATCTCGCACTACATCTTTTCCCCCGAAGGATATCTCAACTGAGTCATAAGTCAGAAGCTTTTTTCCCATTTTTATCCTCATTCACTAATTTCTAATCTCAAATGCGCTTTTGCGACTTTTTATTCTGCAATATCAAGATCTGCTGTCAGTTCGTAGAAGTCACATGGATGTGCTACAAGACCTGTAACGTTCTTCTGCATGATCATGCTCATACGAAGGTGTGAACAGAATACATAACCATTATCATCCAGGATTGCCTGCTGCATCTGAACTGCAAGATCTCCACGTTTCTCTGTATCAAATGTAACTGCCATTTCTGCTGCAAGTTCTTCCAGCTTATCACTGTGGAAGTGGCAGTAGTTGTTAGCAGAAGAATCAAGTGCACATGATGTGAACCAGTATTCCGGATCACCTGTAGGCGCTGTTACGAATGCCTGTGCATAAACATCCCATTTATCAGGTTCTTTTCTCAGAGAGTTACTATCTGATGTATTGTTGATCTGAACGTCAAATCCGATTGCACCAAGAGTTGCATGAGCAGACTCTGCAAGAAGTGGAAGCTCCTGACGGCTTGGATATGTCAGCCAGCGAAGTGTAAGCTTCTGTCCATCTTTTTCACGTACACCATCTCCATCAGAATCAACCCAGCCTGCTTCTTCCAGAACTGCTTTTGCGCCTTCCGGATCATAAGTTTCTGTTGTACAGTTCTGCTGACCAAAGCTGAATGTATCAGGGAATACTGCTGTTGCAGGATATCCATAACCACTTAAAAGAACTGATACGAAACCTTCCTTATCAATACCCATAGCAATTGCTTTACGAACTGCAGGATCTGATGTGATAGGGCTTTCATAGTTCATCCAGCCAAAGAATGCACGGCTTGTAGGTGTACTTGTGAATGTAAAGTTATCATTTTCAAACAGTGGATAGCTTGCATATGCCATACCATATGCCATGTTAAGCTCGCCGCCCTGAAGTGCCATAGCAAGTGTATCACCATCAGAGATAGAACGGATTGTAACTTCATCAACCTTAACATCTCCGCCATAGTAATTCTCATTCTTAACAACAGTAAGATGATCATCTACTACGAATTCTTTTCCGACAAATGGACCTGTACCAACTACGATACCATCATTTACACCTTCTTTTACATCGTAGATACATCCATATGGGTCACTTAAGTAGTTAATAAGTGCTGGCTTAGGTGTAGTAGTCTTGATAATAAGAGTCTGTCCATCTGCTTCAATAGAGTCAATGCAAAGGTCTCCAGGTGCTCTGTCATGGTCTGTTACCAGTTTTTCCAGACAAGCTTTTACAGATTCGCCATCCATATAGCATCCATCGTGGAAATATACATCATCACGAAGTTCGATCTTCCATGTGAGTTCATCGATATTCTCATAGCTCTTTGCAAGCCATGGTTCTACTTCCATTGTGTCTGTATATCTGAATAATGTTTCGCCGATACCATAACGGATACATGCCCATCCTGAGTAAGAATCATGTGGGTCTGTGCTGTTCTCAGCATTATCAGTATTAAAGGAAGTATCTCCCATTACAAGTGTTTTTCCTTCTGCTGTAGCTGTCATGCCTGCAAGTAAAAGGCTTGCTGCGATACATCCGGAAATCATAAGTGAAACTGGTTTTTTCATTTTCTTCATCCTCTTTCTTTAGAATATATATGATAAATATTTTATCTATCGTTTGTTACTGTTCTTTGGATCCAGGTAATCTCTTACGGTGTCGCCCAGTAAGTTAAAGATTACAACTGAGATAAAGATTGCGATACCAGGAGAAAGTACAGTCCATGGATATGTCTGAAGCATGCTTCGTCCATTGCTCATCATACTTCCCCATTCTGCTGTCGGTGGCTGTGCTCCAAGATTCAGGAAAGACAGACCAGCAAGCTCCATCATCATTGTTCCGATATCAAGCATCGCCGTTACAAGAATCGTACCCAGCATATTTGGAAAGATATGACGCACGATGATCTGAATCGGAGAATCTCCTGCAAGCTGTGCTGCATGTACATAAGCGGAAGAACGAAGTGCCAATGTCTGGCTTCGTGCTACTCGAGAATACTTCGGCCAGCTGATGACTGCAAGTGCGATAACTGCATTGCTGACACCACCACTTAATACTGCTGCGACTGCCAGTGCAAAAACAAGTCCCGGAAAGGCGAGGCAGATATCTGAGATTCTCATAATTACTGCATCTACCACTCCACCTGCGAATCCGCAGATAACACCTATAACAGTTCCCACAATCGTGATGATCGCTACCAGTGAAAGTGTTGATAAAATACTTGTCTGTGCTCCCATGATTACTCGTGAGAACATGTCTCGTCCGAATCTGTCGGTACCGCATAAGTGCTGCAATGATGGAGGCTGAAGGGCACTCATCAGATCCTGTTCATTTGGATCATACGGACAGATGTACTGTGCGAAAACGGATACGAGAAGAAGTCCGATCGCAAGTATTAGGAACACCATCAGTCTTTCTTTCGTTCTGTTCTTTCTGACTTTCTGAACACGAACAGTTACCTGTTTTTTGTTATCACTCATTGTTCCATACCTCCCAGACGAATTCTAGGATCCAACCAGCGATAAGAAATATCTGTGAGCAGATTCACCGTTACATAGATGATGGCCATCCACATAACATATGCCTGTATGATTGGATAATCTCTCATATTAATGGCATCAACCGCCATCTTTCCTACTCCATCCCACATAAAGATGGATTCTACAATAGCAGTTCCACCAAGAAGACTTCCTACAGATAAGGTCAGAAGTGTAACGATGGTTACCAGGGATGCACGAAGCACACTCTTTACCATGGTTACGGAGAAGCGAACGCCTCTTGCCCTTGCACCTGCAACATAATCCTTACTCAGTTCATCCAGTACAGTCGCACGTACCTGACGCAGATACTTTGCAGACATTGCAATTGCCAGTGTTATTGCCGGCATTGCTACACTTTTCAGTGTTACACCGGATGAAATAACCGGGAACAGATTTAACTTGATCGCAAGAAAATACATCAGTACCAACGATACGAAGAAGTTTGGCATACTGTTTCCGATAAAACTTAATAATCGGATCAGATAATCGACTACTGTATTCTGCTTGACCGCGGATAGTACTCCAAGCGGAATCGATATCACAACCGTCAACAAGATAGACGCCACTGTCAATAATAATGTAGCTGGTAACTTCGACAGGAATGTGGTGAAAACATCTTTTCCGGAAACATAACTGTTACCCATATCTCCACGAAGTAATTTCCCAAGCCATACAAAATACTGTACGATAAACGGCTTGTCCAGACCTAATTCTGCCCTCGCTGAATCAATAACATCCTGCGAGACAATGGTCCCTGTATTTTCCATTTTCTGCATGACAACATCGCTTCCGGCGATACGCATCATACCAAACGATATGAAAGTGATTGCCAATAAAATCGGTATCAGCTGGAGCAATCTTTTAATTACATATTTACTCACATTTCCCTCCATTAACTGCAACATTAGATATCACTATTTTTTACTATACTTTCCAATCTTATATTCGGAAAGCGAAAATAATTCATACCGGTATTCTCGCCAGGAATATCAGAATCACTTATCCTTTTATGTATTTCTTGATAAAGGATAAAAACTGCTTCGGACGTTCTTCCATCTTCTGATCATTTCGGAAAAAACATACAAAATGAATCGCCTGCTCTTCTCCATCCAGCTGTAATGTCCGGAACTTCTGAGCATTCTCATTGTGACTGATATATCCGGGACTGATATTACTGAGTTCTGTCCTCTGCAGCATAGCCTGCATGATATAGTCACTGTTCGTTGAAACCTTCACCTTTAATTTCTTCTTTTCGTCCCCGTTTTCTTTTTTTGCTTTCCACAATGAAATTCCGGAATAGGTATCCTCCAGACCCTGAATCAACGTCAGATTCAATAACGAAGCGTCATGCTTCTGCGCCCCGCAATAAAGCACCGTCTTTACTCTCTGAAGAGAATAGTACCCAACATGGTTTGCAGGAAACATTTCCTTCAGCTTTGTTAACTGCGAATCTTCAACATACGCGAATCCTAACTGATCCTGATTAGCAATGATCCTTCTTAATATCTCTTCCACCGGAGCACTGATCATGTTATATTTCACCATTTCCGATTCCGCCGATATATAATACTCACAAAATGCATCTGCGAACCAGGAGCTTGGCTGAAATGATACTCTCAGTTCTTCCGTCTCCTCTTCTTCTATACATTCCAGAATCTTCGCACTGCATTCCAATGTACTCAGTGCATATCTGTAGATCTGTTTGCCTTTCGGGGTCAACTCAATTCCATGCTGTCTTCGGTCAAATATCTTTCTCCCCAGTTCATTCTCAAGAGAAGCTATCGTCTTACTGACATTTGACTGAGATGTGTACAATAACGCCGCTGCCTTACTAAATGATTTTGTCTGTGCACAGGCAATCAAACACTGGAGTTGTCTTAGTTCCATCTCTATTCCTTTCAGCTATTCCTCATTTTTATCTGATATCAGTATATCGCATAAAGCAAAACTCCAATAATGAATAATAGAGATAGTAGTATAACCCAGAGGAATACCAGAGACCATTAGGGGTGGTTGAGCCATTGGCACACCGCAATGGCTCAAAATAAAAAACAAAAAAGACTCTCGCCCAAGAGTCTTTTTTGTTTTTTTGATGTTGTATTTTATTATCTGTCTGGATACCTGATGTATTAAAATGAAGGAGGCTACATCAGGTTTGCACCACACTTGGATTTGTTGATATCATAATATCTCATTGTTATTATTTTGGCAAACAACTAATATTCATATGGCCATTCCTCCACGGAATACCTGACAATCGTTATACTTCTTCTCTGATATATTTCTTTAAGAAAGACAGAAATTCCTTGGGATTTCGCTCCATCACGCGGTCATTCCGGAACATACAAACAAACTGTATCTGCTGTTCAAATTCCCCGAGTTCTTCCGTATTACTCTGTATCTTCTTTTCTCCATGACTCAGATATTCCGGACTGATATTGCTAAGCTTCGTCCTCTTCAGCATCTCTTGCATGATATAATCACTGTTCGTGGTAACAACGACTTTAGGTCTTTTACTTTCTTCCGCTTCATTACCACGGTCTTTTCTTGTAAATATTCCGGAATAATAGTCCTCTGTTCCCTGAATCAGAAGGAGGTCTTCTCCCTCTTCTACATTTGCCCCATGATAAAGAACGGTTTTCGTCTTATGCAGACTGTAATAACCGATATGGTTGGTCAGGAACACTTCTTTCAGCTTCTCCAGCTGTTCCTCTTCGATATATGCAAATCCAAGCTGATCAAGCCCGGTAGAGATCCGTCGGATAATCTCCTCCACCGATGCACTCGTTACCATGAACTTGTCCTTATCTTCTCCTGCCTTCTGATAATAATCACAGAACGCAGTGGCAAACCAGGAACTTGGCTGAAATGAGATCCTCAGTTCTTCCGCTTCCTCTTCTTCGGAACAATCGATGATCTTTTCGCTGTACTCTATCATATTCAAAGCATACTTATAGATCTGTTTTCCTTTTTCTGTCAGTTCAATTCCATGCTGCTTTCTTATAAAAAGCTTCGTACCCAGTTCATTCTCCAGAGATGCGATCGTCTTACTTATATTCGATTGCGATGTAAATAACAGGGATGCCGCCTTACTAAACGCCTGCGTCTGCGCACATACCACCAGACATTGCAACTGTCTTAATTCCATTCCTAATCTCCAAACTTCTATCAAACTCAATTACCTTAGCTATTTTACATGGAAATAGATTAGAGTTCAATTACAAATGTGGTTCCCTGTCCTACTTTACTTTCCAGGGATATCTTCCCTTCGTGGAGTTCTACGATATGTTTTACGATAGCAAGGCCAAGTCCTGTGCCGCCTGTCTCTCGAGAACGGCTTTTATCTACGCGGTAAAAGCGTTCGAAGACGCGTTCCTGGTCCTTTGCCGGGATTCCGATTCCGGTATCTGAAACGATCAGCAGGCCTTTATTGCCATTTTTTCGGATCGTTACATCGATTTTTCCGTTATGGACGTTGTAGCGAATGGCATTCTGAATCAGGTTGTCCAAAAGTTCGCCCATCATTCCTCGATTTGCCATGATCTCGCAAGTCGAACCTTCCAGATGAATAGCAATCTGTTTATCTCGGGCGTTGTTCTGAAGCAGTTCAACTCTTTCCTTTGCAATCTCATAGAGGTCAACACGGGTGATAACCGGTGCGATACTGCTCTGGTCAAGCTCCGAAAGACGAAGGATATCATCTACAAGCGTAACCAGACGATCTGCATTTTTACGTATATCACCGGCAAACTTCACCTGCATCTCATCATCTACCATACGATTCTCAATAAGCTCTGCATATCCGGAGATTGCCGTAATCGGTGTCTTTAATTCGTGGGAAACATTAGCCGTGAATTCCTGACGGGCTTTCGCAGAAGCCAGGATGTCATCATGCTGTTCCCGGATACGATTGATAAACGGAGATAATTCCTTATAGGAATCATGATCCGTGATATTGTCCATATTTTCTGCCATATCACGGATCGGCGCCAGAAGCTGTCCTGTAAGGAAATGACTGATCACGACGCATAATCCGATGAGCAGCAGAATAATAATGCCAACTACCGGAAATGTGGACATAAACATACTAAGAAAGCTTCTTGCATCAGTAGCCACACGAACTACCGTGTTATCCTTTAAAAGAAGTGCATAATAATAAGTAGCCTGCTTCATGGTATTGGATTCACGTACTGATTCTCCAAATCCCTTCTGAAAAGCTTCCTGTACCTCCGGGCGGTCCATGTGGTTGTCAAGATTATCGGCCGCGATATCATTATCAAATAATACTTCTCCATCTTCTGATATCCAGGTAAATCGTATCTCATCTTCTTCTATCGCCCATTCATTCCCAATCAAACGATCAATACCTGTCTCCGCCAGCATCTTCGCCTCTATACGAAGGTCGCTTCGGATCTGCTCCTGAAATACACCGTAATAAATATACGTAACACTGAACATCGTAAGAAGAATAGCAAGAACAGCGATTCCAATCAGCCTGATATTTATCTTCTGTTTCATTCAATCATGTACCCCACATTTCTCACGGTACGGATATGCTCTCCTGCATTCTTAAGCTTCTGTCTCAAAGTTTTGATATGCATATCTACAGTTCTGGATTCTCCCTCGAATTCCTCTCCCCATACAACAGACGTAATCTGATCTCTGGTAAGAACCATACCTTCATTTATCATCATATATTTCAGAAGTTCATGCTCCTTAAATGTAAGCTCTACTACTGCCCCATCTACCAGACAGCGATGTCTTGTATTGTCAATCTCTATCTCTCCTACACGAATGTAGTCTTCTCTTTCTACCTCACAGCGACGCAGCAATACCTTCACTCTTGTTATCAGCTCCATGATAGAAAATGGTTTTTTCAGATAATCATCTGCACCATTTTCAAGGCCGCGGATCATATCCATCTCATTCGTCTTGGCTGTAACCATGATAATAGGAAGCTTCTTTGTCTCTCTGCTTTTGCGAAGACGATCCACGATCGTATTCCCATCTTCATCCGGAAGCATAATGTCCAGAACCAGAAGATCTGGAATAATCTTTTTCATCTGCGCATAAAAGCTCTTTGCATCTTCAAATGCAAATACATTGTGCCCGCTGTTTTTCAGCGCAATGCTTTCGATCTCACGAATGCTCTCATCATCTTCTACTATATATATAAGTGCCATTTTATCTCCATTCTCTGATTATCCTGCAAGTGCGAAAGCCACATTGATTGCATGATCTGAACTTCTCTCCAGATCTGTAGTCATATCGGTAAAGATAACTCCACCAGCCGGATTGCAGGATTCTTTCATAAGTCTGTCTATATGAGAATTTACAATCTCTGTCTGCAATCTGTCAACTTCCTGTTCCAGTCTTTCTGCATCCTGAAGTTCGTCATAGTGCTCCGTCTCAAATATATAGAGAGAAAACTCTATGCTTTTGATGGTTGCATCTGCTAATTTTTGAAGTTCTGCAAGTCCCTGCTCGGAAATAGATGCTTTCTTGCTCTTGATCATTTCCAGATATTCAATGATATTCTCTGCATGATCACTGATTCGTTCAATATCTGAAGCCACAAGCATCATCTGTGAGATTGCATACATTTCTTTCTGATTGTAACCCTGCGAACGAAGGGCTATCAACTGCTCCGTAATCGCATCTGTCAGATAATCAACCGTATCCTCCGTTTCTCTTACGGACTCTGCAAGCTTATCATCCAGTGTAAAAAATGCTTCAACTGCATCTTTCATACTCTCAAGTGCAATCTTTCCCATTCTTGACATTTCCATTCTTGCCTGGCTGATGGCAAGCGAAGATGGCATATTCTCTGTAGCAACCAGATAATACAGCTTTCTGTCTTCGAGCTTCTTATTCTCTTCTGGAAGCATAGGTATGATCTTCTTGGAAATCGCCACGATAACTCCCGCAAATGGAAGTTCAATCAGCACTGCCAGGATTGCAAATATTGTATGTGTATTCGCCACCTGACGGCCAATGCTATCCGGTGTAAGTCCCTGGATGAATGGCAGGAATCCCGGAATAAGGTTGATCAATGTGATCATAAGTACTGCACGGATAACATTGAACAGGAGATTCAGGATCGCTGTTCTCTTTCCGTTACGGTTGGTAGTAAGTGATGCCAGAATGTTCGGTGTTACGGAACCGATAGCCGCACCGATCACCAGATATACTGTCATCTGATAATTCAACAGCCCCTGAACTGCAAAAGTCTGGAAGATTACTACAGATGATGAAGAACTCTGTAAAAGTGCTGTAAATGCAATACCGAATAATACAGCTATCACCGGATTAGACAGTGTAGAGAGAAATGAAATGAATCCTGTACTCTGGGAAAGCGGTGCAATCGCTCCTTTTATAATAGAGATACCAAAAAACAGCATACCAAATCCCATGATAACAGAACCAACATGCTTGATTACATTTCTTTTCAGGAACAGATACATAATCGCTCCAAAAAATAAGATCATCGGTGCATAAGCGCCAAGATTAAACGCAGTGATCTGAGCCGTGATGGTAGTTCCGATATTCGCTCCCATGATAACACCGATGGCCTGCGCCAGTGTCATGAGCCCGGAATTAACAAAACTGATTACCATCATATCCGTTGCAGATGAACTTTGGATCAAAAGGGTAACCAAAATCCCAATAATTACCGAGAACAATCTGTTGGAAGTCGCATATTCCAGAATGGTCTTCATCTTATCCCCGGCAGCAAGCTTCAGACCAGTGGACATGATGCTCATTCCATAAAGGAACAAACCGATACCTCCCATTAAAGTAAAAAATTCGTAAAGTGTCATACTTATTATCTCTCCTGTAAATTGTATTTCTTTGATTTTCAACAAGATACGAGGGATAATATCATATCCAGGTAAAGCCATTATGTGTTCTGTGTAAAATCTATGTAAATTCGAGCCATTGAGAGCCAATGGCTCAACCACCTCAATAGCTCACGAAAAGTTGTATTGGACATGAACACATGCTATAATATCTCCATCAATCAAAAGGAGTTTGAACAAATGTTATCATTACAGGAAGTTTTATCAATACTACAGGGATATATTGACGAAGATGGAATCATCCATCCAGGAATGGATCTCAATGAATTTCGTATCCGTACGATCCAGGCACTTGCAGAGAAAACTCAAAGAAATGTTGTTACCTATTATTCTGGTTTTCTTGCATATAAAGAAAGTAACACCGATGTAAATGACACTGATATCAATGGTTTTGTAAATGCCATTCAGCCTCTTGATCCTTCAAAAGGTGTGGATCTGATCATCCATTCTCCTGGTGGCGATCCGGATGCAGCAGAAGGTATTGTTAAGTATTTTCATCAGGTATTTGGTAATGATGTACGTGTCATCGTTCCTCAGTCTGCATTTTCAGCCGGAACTATGATCTCCTGTTCTGCCAAGACCATCCTTATGGGTAAATATTCCTGCTTAGGTCCAATTGACCCACAGCTTAACGGAATCCCTGCTTCTGACATGCTTCAGGAAATGAATGCAGCAAAGAGAGATTTGAAGAAAGACCCTTCTAATTTCTCATTCTGGAGAATGCGTATCGGCCAGAACCCTCCTGGTTTCTACTTCTATCTCATGGACGCAATCAAACTCTCCACTTTACTTGTTACAGAATGGCTTACAAAATATATGTTCTTTGAAGACGAACCTGAAGTAGCTGCAGAAAAGGCAAAGAAGATTGTGAAAAAGCTCAATGCCAACAATAAATCACACGGTCGCCATTTCACTTATGACTTCTGTAAAGATCTTGGTCTGAATGTAGAACTACTTGAGGATGATCCAGAACTTGAATCACTTGTTTTAAATCTTCATACAGCTTATACACTTACATTCAATAATTCCAATGCATCAAAGATCATTGAGAATCATTTGGGTGACAGTTATATCACAGCTGATGCTGCCGTAGAGGAGGCTGAATAATGACAGAAAAAAACAAACCGGAAAAAAAAGAGCTTGATGAATTATATGCAATTCTGGAAACACCTAATACCGGTAATGTTTCCTTTAAGGAATTGATGAAAAAGAATTATCGTACCTTTGGTCACAAAAAAGCAAAGTTCGAATATACCGCCAAGGCTACGATCAATAAAGAAATTCATTTATAATAGTTTGATGAGCCACTGGGGTCCCCAGTGGCTCACGTGATATTATTTACTCTGAAAAAAGTTCTGTTGATAAGTAGCGGTCTCCTGTATCCGGAAGAAGTGCTACGATTGTCTTTCCTTTATTTTCCGGCTGTTTTGCAAGTTCAATTGCTGCCCATAATGCTGCACCGGAAGAAATACCAACTAAGACACCTTCTTTTTTACCGATCATTCTTCCTGCTTCATATGCAGCTTCATTTGTAACTGTAATAATCTGATCGTAAATATTGGTATTTAATACTTCAGGTACGAAGCCTGCGCCGATTCCCTGAAGATTATGAGGGCCTGCAACACCGGTAGAAAGAACTGCACTTGTTGCTGGTTCTACTGCAACAATCTTTATTGCCGGCTTCTTACTCTTTAAGTACTCACCTGTTCCGGTGATCGTTCCACCTGTTCCTACACCTGCAACGAAGATATCCACTTCTCCGTCTGTATCGTTCCAGATCTCAGGACCTGTAGTTGCACGATGTGCAGCTGGATTCGCAGGATTCACAAACTGTCCTGCAATAAAGCTATTAGGAATCTCTTTTACAAGCTCTTTCGCCTTTGCAATTGCACCTGACATTCCCTTTGAACCATCAGAAAGAACAAGTTCAGCTCCGTATGCTTTCATCAGAACACGGCGTTCCATACTCATTGTTTCAGGCATTACAATGATAATTCTATATCCTCTTGCTGCTGCCACGCTGGCAAGTCCGATACCAGTGTTGCCAGATGTTGGTTCAATGATAACAGAACCTTCTTTTAAGATTCCCTTTGCCTCTGCGTCTTCGATCATAGCCTTTGCAACACGATCCTTTGCAGAACCAGCCGGATTAAGATATTCCAGCTTAACTAGAACTTTTGCCTGCAGTCCTTCTGCTTTCTCAATATTGGAAAGCTCCAGAAGTGGTGTTCCACCAATTAACTGATCTACTGAAGTATAAATCTTACTCATAATAATTCTCCTCTTCTCTATATATTCATATGTTTTATGATCCCAGTGGAATCTCTACTACCTCTGCCATATGGATCAGGCAGCTTTCGATCTGCTCTGAGATCTCAGTAACCATTCTTTCCGAAATCTCTTCTCCCTTTTCATTCTCAAGGGTAAGATACAGACTGTTCTTTACCTTTCCGATAATGCTTCCCATCTTTGCCTCGAAGAAATTTCTTGGAAGAAGCTTTCGAAGTGGCTTTGGAATATCTGCATTCTCGATCATCTTTTCCATTTTTCCTTTTCCAAGGGTAAGCACAGCAAAGGAGGCCATAAAGCCAATCAGAATTCCTGGAAGTCCGGCACTGATAAGTGCAACTCCGCTTCCTCCGCAGATAAGTCCTACCACAATTGATACAATAGATTCGATCAGAAGTGTAAACTCTTCTACTCCAAAGATGGTTTTCGCATCGATCTGAATATTGATATCTGTATCGGAAAGATAGGTCTTCAGACTCATGGCAGAATATGGCACATTATGTCTGATGCAGATTGGAATAATATGTGTCTCCAGACGATCTGCAATCGGGCGAAGCCACTTGGTAATCGGGCGGTACAGCAGCTCCTTCGTCTCATCTGATCTCATAAATTCTTCCATCAGACGCTGCATATGAGTCTCTGTCTCTGAGATCTTGTCAATCTCCCCTCTTCTCCACTGTTCAAATACAGGGAGTGCTGATTCGCGGATCATTGGTTCTACCAGTGTCTCCACGATTACTTCGTACAGATTCGGTATCTGTTCTTTTACGATATCTTCAACAACTGAGGACTGGCGCAGGTTGTCCAGTTCGGCTCTGAATTCACGCAGGTCATCATCGATTCTTCCGCACCAGGAAAGCCCCCTTGCCACGGAGAATTCCGGTTCCGCGCCATTTATAATAACAGCATCCTGAAATACATCTTCACACCAGGAGCGAATCGCCGGAAGCTTGGATACACCACCTGTCAGGAAGATCAGCTCCGGCATCTCTCCCTGGATCTGCTTCTTCACTGCTTTCAGACTATCCAGAAATACCTGTCGGAAGGATCGCATTTCCAGCTTTGGTACTTTTTTATTCACCAGAAGATCTGCTCTCTTTTCATCCAGAGACAGTTCCAGTCTGAGTGGTTTATCGTAATAGATCATCACTGATTCAGAGCAGCGTGTCTCTTTCCAATACTCTTCATCGGAGTAGTATTTTTCCTTTAAGCGGCGAGCCGCGAATTCACAGTAATTCTTCCAGCTTTCTGATTCTTCAAATACTGCACGGATCTTATCTTTTTGCCCGGAAGCTGCGACGCATTCTTCCAGAAGAATCTCATCCATGATTCCGCCGCCAAGTACGACCTCGCCTGCGGTCTGAATATCAACTTCCTTTCCTCCACACACGTATGCGAAGTCTGTTGTAGATGAGCCAATGTCCACTACCAGTACCGGTTTTGCCAGAATATCATATCCAACCTGAAGATGTCTGGACTGGCATGCGGTTACTAGCGCCGCTCTTGATTCGGACACCACCTTTACCGGTGGATATCCTGCTTCCTCGAAAATCCTGCGATATCGTTCTCTTACATTTTTATTCCATCCGGCAGGACATCCTACATAAAAGTAACAGTCTTCGTCTTTTTGCAGGGCATCTGATGCATACAATTCTCCAAGGATACCGGATGCAAACTTTTTCACATCCTGTGGAACAGCTGCCTGTGTCAGAAAATGACTCTTGAAGCGAAGCTTTCTTCTTACGACATCCGGCTCATAGCAGGCATTTTCTCCTACAATAAGTTCTCCACGTCTGTTCTGTGCATAAGCGGTTATGACACTCTTTTTTCCATTTATCTCAAGAAGCTCCGGAAGCTGCTTGCTTCCTTTTTCCAACCTGGAAATAGCACTTTCTGCATCTCCCAGGTCAAAACCATAAAATCTTCTCATTCCATTCCTCCTGATGCGAGTCCACGTTTCAATATCTTCCCATCGGATACCAATGCCGGACGGAAGGTATTCTTTCCTTTCGATGGCATGAAATCAAACAATTCTTTGTTCGTACCATCATATTCCACTACTTCTATGCCCTGCTTGTGAAGATAGAACTTGATATCTTTTATCTTATCCAACGCATATTCTCCATCTCTTATCTGCCCCGCTTCCAGAAGTCCTGCGAAGAGATCAATGGAATTCTCCGGTATATCCATCTTATCAGCCGGATGTTCGGTGTCCGCAATAATGTCATCTGTCAATAACAGCTGTTCTGTACCCTGATCTGCTGCATAAATAACATTATGAAGACAATTGTAGATATGATCTGCATCTATTACATTCTCCGTATGATATTTCCTATTCGTCTGCAGAACGTTCCCGCTTCCACCTGAACTGCTCTTTCCCGTTTGATAAGCACAAAATACAGATACCAGGAAAAATACCACCGAAAGCAGCAGATTCGTAATTCCAAGTGCTTCCCCGTTTCCTGCAAGTACTGCGCAGAGAATTACAACAATTCCACTTACCGCACATGCACCGCCGAATAACTTCTGCTTAACAGAAACCGCACTTTTCTCACTCCGATTCGAGATATCTTCCCAGACCTTGGTCTCTCCCACAGAATTGATCAGCCCGGCAGAAAGCTTCACCGTCTGCATCAGATAAGCCGCCGCATCTCTCTTTATTGGCACTTCACATCTCTCGTTATATTGTAAAAGCACATGATCCAGCACTGTGCAGATCGTCTTCTCTGCCTCCTCCATGGATCTTACATTCTCCAGTTTTCTGATCAGACTATCCTTATCCTGCTCAAGATATTCCAGCATATTCATGATCAAAAACCTCCTTCCTGCAGCTTTTTTGTTGCATTACTATCATCTTTAGAATACTTTAAACTACATCTCTTTTCAAGTTGAATATGTGACACATTAGGCACTCGTTACTGTTCCAGTAACGGTGAAAAAGCCCTGTAAAATCACCTTCAATGATGGATTTTTCATTGCAGAACTCGGTTTTTGCGTTGCAAAACACCTCGCGGAACAGTGGCACCTGAACTGTAACATTCACGTTCAATTTGTTTCCATACTAATATCGGCAGAAAACTTACTTCAACTTCTTATCTGTAACTACTCTGGTAGTAAGAACGTATAAAAAGCCAGCTTCCTCTTGCTTATCCGTAACTGTCCTGGTAGTAAGAACGTATAAGCTGCCAGCTTCCTCTTGCTTATCCGTAACTGTCCTGGTATTAAGAACGTATAAGATACCAGCTTCCTTATGCTTATCCGTAACTGTCCTGGTATTAAGAACGTATAAGATGCTAGCTCCCTCGTACTTATCCGTAACTACTCTGTTTGTAAGAACGTATAAAATACCAGCTCCCTCGTACTTATCCGTAACTACTTTGTTTGTAAGAACGTATAAAATGCCAGCTTCCTCATGCTTATCCGTAACTACTCTGATAATGTGAACGTATAAAATGTCAGCTTCCTCATGCTTATCCGTAACCACCTTGATGATGTGAACGTATAAAAAGACATATTCCAGATTTTTATATGTAATTACATCGGTAATAGCAACGTATAATGTGTAAGAATTTAGCAGTTTAATCGTTATTTCCAAAATGTTTTTCTTAAGATATCAAAAAAGGAGATATACTATTGATTTCTCTCTACATATTCTAGTGTAGCGTTCAAAAATTAGCTGTATCAATAACGAAGATTAAATCGCGAATCTCGAAGAGGATTCGCGGGCGAGTCCGGCAGCAGCGAAGCTGCTTTCCTTTGCCGGACTCTGCCATCCGCCGGAGGCTCATCTCAGATGGGGGATTTCAACCCGCAACTGAGACAAGTTTGTTGCTCCCACCTAATGCTCTACGCATTAAAGGAAGGAGTCTCCCCATCTGAGATGAATTTTCATTCTGCAAAGAAGAAAAGAGCAGGCGCAGCGGGCTACGTCATGCTTTTCTGATGAAGCAGATGGAAATTCAGGCAAGTTAGTTGGTACAGATATTTGCAGAACGATGTACTAGTATTTACTTCATTAACAATAATTGAGATATTTGTGCCGTATATTGCATAGACCCACCTTCATCTTCTCCTTTATAATGATAATTAGTTCAAATCAACGCTCGCGGAGGTTTATACACATGAAAAAAAGTCTTTTCCTGACATCCTGCCTTGCAACAGTAGCCCTTTCCATGGCTGCATTATCAGTATCCTGCTTTGCTTCCGCTACTGAAACTTCCGTTTCTTCCATTAAAGAAACCTTTGCAAAACATGGCGTGAAAGCCGGCACCTGCCTGTCTCCTTACATGATCAGTCAGCCTGACTTATCTGATCTTATCAAAGAGCAGTTCAACAGCATTACTATGGAAAATGCCATGAAACCAGATTATATCTTCGATAAAAATGCCAGCATTACTGCAGGATATCCTGTGGTGAAATTCAGTAATGATGCTGTTTCCATGATGGAATGGGCAAAAGAGAATGATTTCTCTTTGCGTGGTCATACGCTTGTATGGTACAGTCAGACTCCTGACTGGATCTTCCATGAGGAATTCAATTCTGCCAAACCACTGGTAACTTCCGATGTTATGCTGGATCGTATGGATCATTATATTCAGCAGGTCTTTGAATCGCTCGAAACTCTTGGATACTCTGATCTTTTCTATGCATATGATATTGTAAATGAGGGAATGAATGATGATGGCAGTCTTCGCGACTGTCTCTGGAGAGAAACGATTGGTGACGATTATATCTGGCATGCATTTAATTATGCCAACAAATATGCTCCGGAAAGCATTGACCTATACTACAACGATTACAATGAACAGTTCAAATACAGTAGACTTTCCAAACTTGTGAAAACACTTGTAGATGAAAATGGCGACTATCTGATCGATGGAATCGGTCTTCAGGCACATCTCTATACAAAAGATGACCTGAGCACTTATTTCCGTGCCATGGAAAATCTTTCTTCCACAGGACTGAAGCTTCAGGTTACAGAACTTGATGTATCTCTCGGTACCTGGCAGAGTGTACTTCCTGCCGATGAAGACAATCTCACTGCCCAGAAAGACTTCTACCAGAAACTGGTAAACGGAATCATGCAGCGTGTTGATGACGGTAAGATTTCTCTGGATGCGTTGACATTCTGGGGATTTGCAGACAACCTATCCTGGAGAAATGACAGAAGTCCGCTTCTCTATGACGGAGAACTTAATGCAAAGCCAGCCTTCTACGGCGTAATCGAGGGAAGCGAAAACTAAAATGGAGCCACTGGGGACGGTCCCAGTGGCTCTTGCTCATCTGACGTGTAGTGTTATATATTGATCCCCATATATATTGGGGTTTTTCATGGATACAGCCCCTTTTCCTTTCAACCGAAGTGTTCTGCCTGAACGGCTTCCTGGGGGAATCCGGCAGGCAACGGGACCGTATAAAGTCTGGAATATTGTTTCTCCGCCGTAGGCGGCAAGTGTGTATGGGATTCTTTCGTCTGTATAAATATCGTTGTCTTTTCTTGTGTATCTTGAATCTTTATCTATATGAACCTTTAACAGGATATTGCCCGAGCGGTATCTTCCGGCAGTTTGTTTATTCCGGTTTAACCGAAGCGTTGAACCTTCTGTAATCCCTGCCGGTATCTTCACCCACATAGTGCCAATTCGCTCATCGCTGAACGATATCAGCTTTTCACAGCCAAGAACGGCCTCTTTTAATGATATTGTGATATCACATGTCATATCCGGAGCACCCCGACCTCTGTTATGTCCAAACAGATCAAATGCGTCAAATGCATCTTCTCCCATACTTCCATCAAATGCTGCGTGACCAAATCTATCGTATAATTCCCGCTTCTTCGTATCAGACAAAACATTGTAGCTCTCAGTTATCTCTTTAAAAAGCTGTTCGGAATACTGGCTGTCGGGATTGATATCCGGGTGATGTTTTTTGGCAAGTCTGCGATATGCCTTCTTAAT
The DNA here is from genome assembly GCA_045598185.1 of Marvinbryantia sp. Taxonomy (GTDB): domain Bacteria; phylum Bacillota; class Clostridia; order Lachnospirales; family Lachnospiraceae; genus Marvinbryantia. The sequence continues at coordinate 23,599 of JAZLLO010000039.1, read as the reverse complement.
CTCCGAATCGCTGGCGTCTTTGCGAACGCCTAACACCTCATAATAATCTCTTTTCGGCACATGTATCACTTCCTATTCAAGTCGACTCTCGCAGAGTATATCTCAGTCGAAGAATCGACTGAGATATACTATCCTTCGATAGTAACAAACTTTTTCTCCTCGACAGCAGGCTTTGCTTCCTTCTTAGGAACGGAAAGCTTCAGAATACCATTCTCGAATCTTGCCTTGATGTCCTCTTCTGTTACAACTTCGCCTACATAGAAGGTTCTCTGGCAGCTGCCATAGTAGCGTTCCTTTCTGACAAATCTGCCATCCGGCTTTTTCTCCTTGTCAGCCGGTTCTTCTTTTTCTTCCTTTGTCACTGCCTTAATTGTCAGATATCCATCCTTCAGTTCTGCAGTAACATTCTCCTTGTTGTATCCTGGAAGCTCAATGTCCAGTTCATAACCCGCTTCTGTCTCTTTGATATCGGTCTTCATCAGTGAGTGTTTCTCTGGTTCATAAAACTTTGCAGGAACGAATCCATCCAGGAAAAAGTTATCAAATAAAGTATCTCCAAATAATCTAGGCATTAACATAATCATATCCTCCATTTCTTCCATACATCTTATTCGGTATGGCTATTATCGTTTTATTTTTTTGAACTTGATCGATTTCTCTTCTCTTGTTCTATATGTGTTATAACACGCATTTTAGCACTCGTCAATAGGGAGTGCTAACAATTCACAATTTCTTCACAATTTTGTTTATTGTTCCTTTTCTTAACAAAATCATATATAGTAGTGATGTAATAATTAGAAATGAGGTTTCATTTACCTATGAAAAATAATATCTTTGAATCAAAATCAATCCCGAAAGCCTACTTTACTCTGGCTATTCCTGTCGTGCTTGGGATGGTCATCTCCATCGTTTACAACATCACGGATACCTACTTCATTGCATTGACGAAGAATACCGATCTGGTCGCAGGTGTTTCTCTTTGTGCTCCGATATTCACCCTTCTTATGGGTCTTGGAAATATCTTTGGTCAGGGCGGAAGTTCCCTGATCAGCCGTCTTCTTGGAAAAAATGATCAGGAGAATCTCCGCCGCGTCAGTTCTTTCTGCTTCTATATCGCCATTGCATTTGGCTCTGTAGCCGGAATTCTGATGCTTCTGTTTCGTGTCCCTATCCTGCATCTACTGGGTGCTGATGCAGAAACCATCACGTACGCCATGCCGTATTTCACCATCTTTACAGCCGGTGCACCGCTGGTAACACTGTCCTTCATCCATTCCAATCTGCTGCGTAGTGAAGGTATGGCAAGGGAATCTATGATTGCCTCTGTCAGTGGTTCTGTCATCAACATCATTCTGGATCCGATTCTGATTTTCACCTTCCACATGGGTGCAGCCGGCGCGGCTCTGGCAACTATCCTCGGATATCTTTCTACGAACCTGTATGCTCTGTACATCGTTCTGAAAAAAAGCCAGTTTCTTTCTGTTGATATCCGTAAACTGAAGATCAGCCTGGATCATATCAGTCAGATTTTTTCCATCGGATTCTCTGCTGCACTTTCCAACATCACGCAGAGTATCTGCCTGATTCTGACGAATCAACAGCTTCTTCGATATGGAAATGATAAGATCGCTGCATTTGGAATTGCTCAGAAGGTCAACATGATCGTTATGCTTGTTATCATCGGTTTTTCATTTGGCGGTGCACCGCTGATCGGCTATACCTATGGTGCCAATAATAAAGAACGTCTTCAGAAGCTCATCAGATTTGTTATAAAGTTTCTGTGCACAACAGCATTTGCCATGTCAATGGTGATGATCGTATTCGCACCACTGATCATGCGCATCTTCCTGGATGATCCTTCGCTGATTCAGACCGCAGCTCTGATGCTGCGCACCCAGGTTGCAGGAATAACACTAATGGCCATCGTACTCTTTTTTACTATCTTCTTTCAGGCAACCGGGAAGGCTGCACCAGCATTCATTCTGGCACTTTCCCGCCAGGGCGTTGTGTTTGTCATCGTCCTGTTTGTCGCAGTAATGATCGGCGGATATTACGGAGTTATCCTGACACAGTTCATTTCCGATCTGCTGTCTGCAATTCTTGCTGTTCTCTTATATCAAAAGATGTGTTAAGTAATCTGATATTAGAAAAGCCTCTGGATTAAACCAGAGGCTTTTCTAATCAATATTCTTTTGTCACTTCACTGAGGTTATATCGCGTCTTAAAAAGTTCAAGATCCCTCTCGCTTCGAATCAGCATCACTTCCGTGAACTTTCCAGTCTCCAGGTCTTTGAAACCTGCAACCTGCTCTCCATTGCAGATACTGCACTTCAGCACGGCTTTTTCCTTCTTCGGATCAAATTCAACAATTACTTCTGCTTTTTTCTTCTTATTAAAACCAAACATAATTCACCTCTCTGAATCATCCATCAATACATAAATTATAACGAATCCAGTATGGGTTATCAACCGTATTGTCATGAATCAATTATGAACGTGTGCGCAACTTTGCGATTGTTTTTTGCTTCATAGAAATTTATACTTATAACATATGATTATCGAATATGAAATGAGGTTAACATGAAGGGATTATATGAAAGAGTCTACGAATCTGCGCAGTTTATTAAAGAAAGAATTACGAATAAGCCTTCTGTGGCAATGATCTTAGGAAGTGGACTTGGCTCTCTGGTAGATACCCTGGAAAAAAAGATTGTGATTCCATATACAGAGATTCCGAACTTTCCTGTATCTACAGTTTCCGGACATGAAGGAAATCTGATTATTGGGGATATGGGAGATAAGACTATTGCATTTCTTCAGGGAAGAGTACATTACTATGAAGGGCTTGGCATGGAAGCTGCCGCTTATCCAATCTATGTACTTAAGATGATCGGTGTTGAGGAACTGATCATCACCAACGCATGTGGCGCCATCAATCAGAATTTCACACCAGGAGATCTGATGCTTATTACAGATTTTATCAATTTTATGGGAACCAATCCACTGGTAGGCCCGAATGATGAACGTTTCGGTCCACGATTCCCGGATATGTCTGAACCATTCTCCATGGCACTTCGCCAGAAAGCAAAAGACGCCGCTGAAGCGGAAAGTCTTACTTATCAGGAAGGAGTCTACGCATTCTTTAACGGTCCATGTTATGAAACTGCAGCTGAGATCCGTGCCTTTGGAATTCTCGGTGCCGATACCGTTGGCATGTCCACCGTTCCTGAAACCATCGTTGCCAACTATCTTGGCATAAAGGTTCTTGGAATTGCCTGCATCACCAATATGGCAACAGGACTTCGCACCGGAAAACACTCCCATGAAGAAGTACTTCGCATAGCCAGCGAAAGCAGCGAAAAACACTCCCATGAAGAAGTACTTCGCATAGCCAGCGAAAGCAGCGAAAAACTCTGCCGCTGGGCAAAAGCAATATTAAGCAGATAAAACACAGATTAAATCGCGAATCTCGAAGAGGATTCGCGGGCGAGTCCGGCAGCAGCGAAGCTGCTTTCCTTTGCCGGACTCTGCCATCCGCCGGAGGCTCATCTCAGATGGGGGATTTCAACCCGCAACTGAGACATGTTTGTTGCTCCCACCTAATGCTCTACGCATTAAAGGAAGGAGTCTCCCCATCTGAGATGAGCCATTGGGGACGGTTCCGTCCCCAGTTGCTCACACCAAACAATTCATTACTCTTCAAAAAATGCCTTAACCTTTTCTTTTGCTGCATCAACAGAGTCCTGATCTACATACATAACATCATTTGATTCCCCAAGGGAATAGCAGTAGTCCCAGCCGCCTTCTCCATCAACCTGAATAGACTCTGCTTCCCATTCTGCCTGTGATGTGATCTGCCCAACCACAAGTTTCGTTGCTTTAAAAAGTGGGAAATCCGTCGTAACATTGGATGTGACTGCTTTCAGTAATCCAAGCGCATGAGGCAGAACCTCAAGAGATGTAACCTTATCAATAATAGCTGTAATTACCTTCTGCTGGTTCTTACCACGGGCACGGTCACCGCCTGGAAGTGTATAACGTTCACGCGAGAATGCAAGCGCTTCATCTCCATTCAGGGTATTCTCCCCTTCAACGAAATGATATCCATCAATTGTAAAATCCCAGTCTGAATATACCGTCACACCACCAAGAGCATCTACGATATTACGGACAGAATTAAATCCAACCCTTACATAATAATCGATATCAATATCATAAAGAGAATTCAATGTATCAATACCACATTCAATTCCATAATATCCACAATGTGTCAGCTTATCCTGATATTCCGGTTTTCCCCAGAGCGGATAATAGTAATCACGCGGTGTATTCAGCAAAAGAATCTTATGTTTATCCGGATTAATACATGCAAGAATATTAACATCCGCATTTCCTTCATCAGCAACAATCTGATCTCCACGGGTATCTACACCCTGAATATAAACGATAAATGAATTTCCCTTAGATTGTTTTTTCGGCTTATCTGCTGCAAAAACTGTAACCTGAAAGACGACGAAAATCATCAAGGCAAACAAACACCTATACCAAAAATGGTTTTTCAAAATATACTTCCTCCTCTTAATTCAAATCGACATTCACGCCCATGAAAGGCAACACATTTTTCCCAAGCTATCATTATTGTTCCTCCATTACACAATCTGATATATCACATTATACTTTACCTGTCAAAATATACAAGGACACAAAACACCTCGCTGAACAGTGGCACCTGAACTGTAAAGTTCCATTGCTTTAGTCATCTCATTCTTATATACTCTAAAATAGAGGGATTCAGAGCATATACTTCATTAGGAGGTACCGATAAATTGATGGAAGATAAAAAAAAAATTCAAACATTTTACAGATAAATTCAAAAATAATGTCAAAAGCGGCGTAAAAAATGTAATGTCTACAGATACGATTTTTCATGAAAGTGAGATACATGCGAACCAGCTAATGGCTTTTGTTATGCTGCTTAGCATCATTTTGCTTATTGTCACGGTTATCTTTAATGACCTTGGAATCTACAACCTGGACAAGACATTCCTGAACCGTGTATCTGTAGCCAGCATCATTGGACTTTTCATCCCATGGGCTCTCAGTGTTCACTATAAGTACGAGAAGGACTGGATCAAGTATGTCTGTCTTCTTTCCATCACGCTGGTGTATGCCGCCACTGATTCCATGCTGACTTACCAGGTATATATGATTATGGCTATACCTGTGCTCCTCAGCAGCCGTTATTATTCACGAAAACTCACGATTTCTGTCGCACTTCTTTCTATATTTGCATTTGGTATATCCAGTTCGATCGGTATCTTTTATGGACTTGCTGACCTGAACTATATCATTTTACCGAAAAACACAACGATAGAATTCGACAACAACATACTTACCACTGTCCGCACTCTCCAGATTGATCCATTTAAACAGGAAATGACCATCATCTTCCGTTACTATCTTCCGAAGCTCTTCTCTTACTCCATCGTTACAGTAATCTCTGTTCAGGTTGCTGGCAGAGGGCGTGAAATGGTTATCGGTCAGGATAAAATTTCAAGAGATCACTCTCGCGTGGAGACAGAACTTAATGTTGCCAGAGCAATTCAGAAACGTGCCCTTCCAGTCGTGCGTACCTTAGGAGAGCATCCGGAATTCGATCTTGCTGCAAGTATGAACCCTGCAAAAGAAATCGGCGGTGACTTTTATGATTTCTTCTTTGTAGACCCTACCCATCTGGCACTTATCATCGCTGATGTATCCGGAAAAGGTGTTCCGGCTGCACTCTTTATGATGGTGTCAAAAATCTACCTTGATAATGCCATCGTCGGACGGACATCCCCGGCACAGATTCTTGCAGAAGTAAATCATCATATTTATGAAAAAGATCTGGAAAATATGTTCGTTACCGTATGGCTTGGTATCCTGGATCTTGAAACCGGTAAAATGGTATCTGCCAGTGCTGGTCACGAATATCCTCTGATCTGCCGCAAAGATTCTACATTTGAAATCATAAAAGATAAGCATGGTCTTGTATTAGGTGGTATGGACGGTGTCCGTTACCGCGAGACTGAGGTTCAGCTTTATCCGGGAGATACTTTATTCGTTTACACCGATGGTGTACCTGATGCAACCAACCCTTCACAGGAACGTTTCGGTGTGGATCGTGCAATCCAGAGTCTGAATAAGATCGGAACGGAAAATATGTCCGAAATGATTGATGCAATGACAAAAGAACTGCAGAACTTCTCCGGCAACGAGCCACAATTTGATGATACTACCATGATGGCATTAAAACTTCGCGCATACAAGAATCCGGCAGGAATTGCAACTTATCCTGATACACCTTCCATTCCGGTTGTAGAAGCCTTTCTTGAAAATGAAATGGTAAAAGCTGACATCGATAAAAAGATCCTCAACAGGATTAATATCTGTATCGATGAAATCTATCCGAATGTGGTCCAGTACAGCGGAGCCACCTGGGCAGAAGCTTCCATTCAGATTCAGGAGGATCGTATCACTGTCACCATCAAGGATAACGGAATACCTTTTGATCCACTCAAAACAGAAGAACCCGATACTACCTTAAATGTGGAAGACCGCGTTCCTGGAGGACTCGGAATCCTGATGACAAAAAAAATCATGGATGAAACCAGTTATCAGTACATCGGCGGAAGAAACGTATTCCACATGACAAAATATAAATGAGCCACTTGGGGGGGCGGTGAGCCCCCAGTGGCTTAGTATAATACTTCGATTTCCCGGACAGGTTTTATTCTTATGCTTTCCAGTTTTTCTACCGCTATTTCTACCTCTTCCACACGTCCTGCCATGGTGGATGATACGTTCACGGTTGCTTTCTCTTTCTTCGGCGTGATCACCAAGGTCAGTAATTTTACGTCCCTGGAATCTAACGCTTCATGAAGCCCAACTTCCCAGACCGCTCCATTACTGAAATTATCAGATATCATAATTCCATTTGAAAATAAATGTCCTACATCTCCGCGATAATGGATCTGAAGCATTCTATCTTTACAACACTCAGTCTCAGCTGGAAGTTCTATCGTATACCTTCCGGAACCTACTTTATTCACCGATAAATCAGTTGCTTTTATAGTATCATTCTCCCAGGCAATCTTTAAACCAGACCATATTCCATGACTTGTATATTCCGTCATAATTCCCTTCACTTCTGATCTCAGATTCAATTCCGGATAAACCATCAGTGTTGTCTCTGTTCTGGATTCATCCGAATTCTCTATCAGGAATTTTTCTCCATCAAATGTAATCGGACCGTCACAGAGAACCGCGTGCTTTTGCCCTTTTATCTCTATCTCATAAAACTGCAGACTCTGTTCACGGGTTAACGTCACGATCCGAACCTTCCCATGTTTTCCATTGATTTCAAATTCTGACATACCGTTAATCTCTGTGATCAACATATCTTTGCTGTCCCAGACATATTCCGGTTCCATTCCAGATGGACTAAAGAAGAAATAAACCGTCTCATTCTCATTTTTAACAATAGACAGTGGCTGTGCCTTCGCATAGAGCAGGCGATACCCTCCCACATCCAGACCAAATGGTAGAATCGCTTCTTCTCCAGCTGCCAGCGAGATATTCGGAATCACAATCTTCTGTCCGAAAGTTTCCAGACAGATTGTTTCTTCCTTTTTATCCTGGCAAATGACATGGTCCTGATAATTATTTAAGAATAAAAAGCCTCTCTCACCGTCTGTCCTAACTGCATAGCGCAGTGTTTCGGCATCTTCCGGGGCAATCTCCTGAGAGCCTTCCGGCAATACTGTTACCAGATTACAAAATGCTTCTTTATAATTTGCCAGAAACTGGTGAAGAACTTTCAATCTATAATAGCTTGGGCGGAGCTGTCCATATTCGCCAATTGCAGCTTGATAATCATAGGAAATCTTAGGGCACTGAAACTCATTTAAGAATGGTGTCTTTTCCCCTCGTGGATTGCTGCCGCCGCGATACATATAATAACCAAGGAAATTACATCCAGATGCAAGCTTGATATTAGCCATTGCATCTACGCTCTCATGCGGGAATTGGAAACGATAATGATAAAAGCAGGACATCCCGCCTCCCATCTCACAGCAGGCATATGGAAAGCTTTCCGGCTCATATGTCGGATCAAAGTTGTAGGTCTGCGGTACTTCATTGTTGTGATTGTCCCGATAAAGATACTCCGGAGTTGCCGGGTGCTCTCCTCTGTAATCGTAGAATATCCATGGCCAGAATGCATATCCACCCCATAAAGTCAACATTTCTTCTGAAGGAGCTGCCGCCCCGCCCCATCCGGTACAGGTATAAAAAGGTGTCAGAATGCCTTCTTCCTGAGCAATCTTTTTCAATGCGATCATGTAAGCATCGCCTTCTGATCCTCCTGGAATCCATTCGTTCGAGATTCCAGTTGCGATCTCCCACGGTGCAGAAGAATGCATATATTCATTTTCAATCTGTGCCGCAATGATCGGTCCGCCATCCTTAAAATACAGCCCACTTAACTGCTCAGCAATTGCCCGGTATAGTCTCCTTGTACATGCAAGAAATCCTTCATTCACACTTCTGACTTCAAAAGGCTTCCCGTAAAGCCAGTCCGGAAGCCCGCCATTACGCACCTCGCCATGGCAAAATGGACCTATACGGACAATGACATACATTCCATGCTTCTTACATAACTCTACAAATTTACGAATATTCCTGTTCCCATCAAAGCGAAATCTTCTTTCTTCCTCCTCATGATGGATCCAGAAAACATAGGTGGAAACAATGTTAATACCACCCATCTTCATCTTCCGAATGGTATCCTCCCACTGATTCTCCTGAACTCTGGCATAATGGCACTCTCCACTGACACCCAAAAAAGGCTTGCCATCTATCTGCATATAGTAGTTTGTGAAAGATAATTCCTTCCCATGTACCTCATCTTTACCCCTGAATTTATCAGAAAGAGAGGTTAACTTTAATTTCTTTGTTTTAGTCAAGTCCATATGATGTATCATGATTCGTCTTTCGCTTCCTTCTTTTTTAAATTCGGCAGTTTTAATTTCGGAAAACCAGAAAGCTCCTTTGTCGCTTTCCCTTCTATCTTTTCTGCACTTCCTTTACCAAACAGTCTCTTTTTTGCAGACTTCTCTGCCCGGTACTGCTCCATCTCTTCTTTCAGTCTCTGATATTCATGCTCCAGACTTATACTTTCCATCTGAATACCATTTCCCCAGAACAGGTACTTTTCATCTGCAATGATCTGCAAAGCCGGAACGACATTGATCGCAGGACCAGACGCTCCCATAAGATATAGATACAGCGGATCATTACACTGAACATCCGCGATTCTTCCATCCATATACTGAACCTTAAAGGGGACTTCATCCAGATACACAGAAAATTCTCTGTCTGAATTATTGATACATCTGTACTTCTTCCCTTTTATCGCCTTAACATTGAACTTGTTCCCTATACTCTCCCTTATGTCTCCAACAATTTCCAGACCCATTGATTCGCGAGGAGTACGACCTTTCAGGTTCCCAAAAACGCCTCTGCGATCAGACTCATCTATAATAGCCGCGAAAGGCACCATTGTATTAAACTCATAGCCGGTACGCGTCTCCGTCTTCAGGAATTTCTTCTGTTCATATCTCACTTCCTTGTACGACGGGGTATAGATGTACTCTCTCTGCACAATTCGGAAGCTTTTAATATCTTCAAATTTAATCGGAGTCCCTAATATATCAAAGTAATCACTCATTCCATTTATCCTCCGTATATCCTCCATATAATATGATGAAACCATACTATCTTATACAATACTATACTATTACGGGAAAAATATGCAACAATGCATATTTTTTCGCAATGACATAATCTCACATACTATTGGCTATTACTTAAAAAGACTGTATTATATTTTTATGAACTATGATTTGTAATAAGGAGATACCATGGAAAAGAAACCGATTATGATTTTTCATATTGTATGTGACTGGGAAGGAACATCTGACATGTCTCTTTCAAACGGAGGACATGTAACAATTATTCCTTTTGGCGGATATGTAGAAAGTGAACTTTTTACCGGAAGAATTCTTCCGGGCGCGGCTGATGTGCAGGTGACCAATGCTGCTGGCGTAAAACATATGTGCGCAAAATACATGTTTGAAGGACAGGATGCGAAAGGGAATGCCTGCCACCTTTATGTGGAAAACAATGGATATTTTCCAAAAGGTGAGGTCGGAGATCCATTTGATGCAACACCAACCTTCAAGACAGACAGTAAAGAACTTGAATCCTACTTAATGGGAGAACATTTCCGTGCGGAAGGCCACGGAAGACCAGAAGGTCCAGATATCTATATCTATGATGTAACTTTTTAAAACGTAAATTCTATTCCCTTAATGTATCAATTTCTTTGTCGGAATATACACCAAGTTTGTGTTTTCTCATATATCCATCCAGAAACCCGGTCAGTAACGGACAGCAGATAAAGGTTACCATAGCTGCCGACACTAGCATGGACGTTGCAATTTCAACAGTTCCCGCATAAGAAGGGTCTGCAGCTGCTACTGCACCAGGAGTCATTGCAGCATTTCCGGCAGTTGTCCCAATTGCTGCCCCCATTGCATTACGGTATTTCTTAGGAAGGAACAGCTGATATACAAAGAAGAATACAAGACCAAGAGCTGTAGATAATGCACCAAGAAGAAGTCCGGCAACACCTGCCTGAACAAATGCTCCAAATGTGATGCCAGCAGTCATAGGGAAGATCATGAAGAACATGATAAATGCCTGTGCTCCTTTACAGATTTCTCTGAACTGACTGTCAAAGCTTCCCCAGAGAATACCGATACATAATGGGAATAGTACAGAAATCATAGAAGTTACATTGATAGAAGCAAGTCCCGTTGCACCAAGTGCTACCAGTGTAAAAAAAGGACCGTCATTTAAGCTTAAGATAGATACAGCACCGGCATCTGATGCATCACCATAACGGCTCGACAGGATAATATACATAGAGCTGTTAGAATTTGTAAGTGCAGCGATTGCAATCATTGGTGTAATACCCAAAATACCTGCAGGTCCGAATAAAGAACCAAGTAATACCCCGATGGCAACACCAATAAATAACTTGATAGCAGTAAGTACTACACCTTTATATAAAGGAAGGCCCATCTGACGGATATTAAGAGATGCTCCGCAGCAGATCAGGAAAATACCCATAGTACAGTTTCCACCGTCAACAAATAAGGCTTGTGTGATACCACCCATACGAAATAACTGTGGAAAGAAATTGTTCAGAATCAATGATAAGCTTAATGCGAATAATAAGGTTCCTCCAGGAATTTTGTTCATTCGTTCCATCAACCGAAGATCGATCTGTTTCTTTCCTTTTTCTGATGTATTATTCATAATCAGTCTCCTTTTTGATTATTATTTGACACTATGGATATGATTCGTGCTTTTTCGTAAAAATGTAATTTTTATATCTGCAAAATGTTCAATTGGCATAATTGTCTCATATATGTTATAATTTCAAGTGTATATTAAGTGAAAATATACAACATCTATTCTAAATACTATAATAGTTTTAAGTAATGGTGCAAGAAAAATATGGAGTTACAAAAATTAGAATATTATGATTCAATCTATCGCCTTCGAAGCTTTACAAAAGCTGCAAACGAACATTTTATATCGCAGCCCTCTCTTTCCAATGCAATCAAAAGTCTGGAAGAAGAGTTTGGTTTTTCTTTGATCAACCGTAATACAAAGCCACTTTCCTTTACTGTCGAAGGCGAGCGATTTTATCTGCATGTACGTCAGATTCTGAATGATGTTCGCATGGCAAAACTTGATATGCAGAGCCTTCATGAATCAAAAGAAGAAGTGATACGCCTTGTGTGGCCAAGCTGTTTTATTCATGACTATCTGCTGCCAACGCTTTATACAGATTTTCATAACCTTTATCCCAATTATCAAATTGCCTGTACAGAATCAACAATTGACGACACCATGAAAGATTTGCTAAGCGATCGTCTGGACATTGCATATGTACACATTCCGGATAATTATGATACGAATCAGTTTGATTTTGTGCCTATCATCTGTTGTGAAATGTGTGCGCTCGTATCAAAAGATAATCCATTAGCTAATATGGAATCACTTACCTTTCAGCAATTGGCAGACCAGAATATTTACGCTTTTCAGAAAGGATCTCTATATCGTAGAAAACTAAAAGAGGCATTTGACCGCCATCATCTTGATCCCAAGATTACATGCCTTAATCAGATGACTATTATCAAAAAGCTTGTATCCCAAAATTATGGGGTCAGTTTTGTTACGATCGATGACAGTGAAACATTGACTGCAATTGATGATGTATTAATCATTCCATTGGCGGAACCTATTTCTTTTGTAAAAGGATTTCTTGTCAAGAAAGGAAATACGTCACTTCCGGCAATCCATAATCTGATCAGTTATGTCCAGGCAGTGATACAGCGTATGCGTTTTGAACAGGAAAACTAATATAGCCTGTAGCTATGCTTCTATATTATTATATTATTAGACACAATATATTGTTAGATGTTACTATATAGATACCAGATAAAGTAATTTTTCTTCTGCAGAACGATTGATTACCTTGACAATTTCATAAAGAATTATAATGAAAGGAATCTAAACGTAATGAAAAAGAGAAGTATCTTACTTGGTTTATGTTTAGCATCTGCTATGATGGCTCTTCCAGTTTCAGCTGAAGAAACATCTGTTGCAGAATCTGATGCGATCGTATTAAACATCGAACAGGATACACAGAAAGTAGATTTCGTAAGTGATATTGTGTATACCAATGTATATGCCGGTGGAAAAAATAATCCTTTAAAGATGGACATGATGCTTCCTGCAACAGAAGATCCAGCTCCTGTTGTTGTATTCATCAAAGGTTCTGGTTTCACAAAGCAGTATATGGACGGATGGCTTCAGCCTAGACTGAGACTTGCCGAAGCAGGATATGCTGTAATCTCTGTAGAATACAGAACAGTTCCTATCGCAAAATTCCCTGCTCCAATCCTTGATACAAAGACAGCTATTCGTTATTTAAGAGCACATGCTGATATGTATCACATTGACCCGGATAGAATCGGTATCTGGGGCGACTCATCAGGCGGATGGGTAGCAACAATGGTTGCTTCTTCTAATGGTGTGGAAGACTTTGATCAGGGCGAATACCTTGATTACTCAAGTGATGTTGATTATTGTATCGACTGGTATGGTGTAACAGACCTTACAACTATCGGTGAAGGTTATGATGAAGCAACTGTTGAGGGACATTTATCTCCAGCAACTACAGAAGCTTTACTTCTGAATGGTACAGCATTCCCTCCAAATGCGGGTGGTCCTGTAAACATGGATATGGATCTTGCTAACAGCGCAAGCCCACTTACCTATGTTGATGAAAATGATCCACCATATCTGATCTTCCACGGAACAGCAGATCCACTGGTATCTATTTATGAATCTAACGTTCTTTACGAGAAACTGAAAGAAAACAACGTTGATGCATCTCTGTACTACGTAGAAGGTGCCGGACACGGCGATAACAACTTCTGTCAGTCACAGATCACAGATATCATGATTGATTTCCTGAATGAAAAATCTGTAAAATAAACTAAAATAAGCAATATTACATGGGGGTATCTCAATGAGACACCCCCTTTTGAGTTGTTGAGTATGCCGTTGGGTGTGGCACCACCAACACCACACCAATGGCACACTCTATGTAACGAAAAACCCTTGTCCGCCAAGGAAAAAGCTTGCGGACAAGGGTTACACAAAAGGAGATTTATGCGGTATTGGAGAGCGCCAAAACACCACATAATTTGACTATATATCAAGAAGATCGCAGTATTCTTTGAGTGCTCCATCGGTATTGTGAGCTAATACACGATTTGCGAGTACCTTACCTAACTGGACTCCTTCCTGATCAAAGCTGTTGATGTTCCATAAGAATCCCTGGAACATTACTTTATTTTCAAAATGAGCTAACAGAGCACCAACTGTTTCAGGTGTAAGCTGTTCACCCACGATAAAGCTCGATGGACGTCCACCAGCGAATCTCTTGTTTGGATTCTCATCGCCCTTACCACATGCAAATGCAACAATCTGAGCTGTAACGTTTGCACCCAGTTTTGTCTGGCTTGTGCTTCCCTTGATGTCGATATCAACCCCAAGCTGGCTCTTTTTGAAACCAACGAACTGAAGAGGAATGATATCTGTTCCCTGATGAAGCAGCTGGTAGAATGAATGCTGGCCGTTTGTTCCTGGTTCACCAAAGATAACAGGACCAGTCTTATAATCAATACTTTCACCAAATCTATTAACACTCTTACCATTAGATTCCATATCCAGCTGCTGAAGGTGTGCAGGGAAACGGCTCAGTGCCTGAGAGTATGGAAGAACTGCTGTGTTACGGAAATCCATAACATTACGTTCATATACACCCATAAGAGCATCCAGCATATCAGGATTCTGAAGTGGATCCGGATTAGCAGCAAGCTTATCTTCTTCTGCCATACCACTAAGGAATCTTGCAAATACATCAGAGCCAAATGCAAGGCTGAGGATTGCATTACCAACTGCAGAAGATACTGAGTAACGGCCACCAATATAGTCATCCATGAAGAATGCTGCAAGGTAGTCACTGCTCTTAGCCATTGGAGATGTTTCACTTGTTACAGCAAGCATATGCTTAGATGGATTTAAACCAGCCTTAACGATTGCTTCCTTAACAAGCATTTCATTTGTAAGAGTTTCAAGAGTTGTTCCTGACTTAGAAACAACAATAAATAAAGAAGTAGCAAGATTTACAGAATTAAGAACTGCACCTGCGTCATCAGGGTCAACGTTGCTGATGAACTTAGCCTGCATTTTTAATGTATCGTTAGCTCTTGCCCAGTTTTCAAGTGCAATGTAGATAGCACGTGGACCAAGGTCACTACCACCGATACCGATCTGTACTACTGTGTCATACTTTTCGCCATTTTCATTTACAAGTTCACCTGAATGAACCTTAGCTGTAAATTCAGCGATTCTGTTCTGCTGTTCAACGAAGAAAGCTCTCTTATTAACGTCACCATCGTAAACGTCTGATCCAAGCTGTCCTCTAACTAACTGATGTAAAACCATACGGTTTTCACCTGTATTAACTCTCTCACCATTGTAGAGAAGTTCGAACTTCTCAGCAAGCTGAGCTTCTTTAGCAAGTGCAACCAGTTTTTCAAGAATATTGTCATCCACTAATTTTGCAGCATAGCTGAATACAAGACCAGCTCCCATCTGAGCACGATATTCTTTTACTCGTTTTGCTCCATTTTCACCTTCCATAACTTCCGGAAGCTTAACAGTATCTTTTGTCTTTAATAATTCCTGAAAAGATTCCAGAGTATCCAGATTTTTCCAACTAATCATTTTGCTGTCTCCTTTGCATAATAAAAAGTATTTTCCAGACTGTTCCACCATACTGTAGAACAGTCCAGTCTATACTTAGCATACCATTAATTGTACCTGTTTGTTAACAACATTTACTGGTTCACTTTAGAAAATATTATTTATTAACCACATTAGCCGGAGCGCCATCCATGTAAGACTTAACGTTTTCAGCTGTTGTATTCATGATACGTTCACGAGCTTCTTTTGTAGCCCATGAGATATGTGGTGTGATGATGCAGTTAGGAGCGCCAAGAAGAACATTATCTGCTTTGATAGGCTCTGTAGAAACTACATCGAGCGCAGCTGCACCAACCTTACCGCTCTTAAGAGCAGCAAGAAGATCTTCTTCAACAACCAGTGGTCCACGGCTGTTGTTGATGATAAATACACCATCTTTCATCTTTGCGATATTCTCAGCATTGATGATACCTTCTGTTGAAGGGAAGAGTGGGCAGTGAAGGAAGATGAAATCAGATTTTGCAAGAAGTTCATCTAATTCAACATATGTAGCAACAGCTTTACCTGCTTCACTCTGGAAAGCATCAAAAGCGATTACATTAACATTCATAGCGTTCAGGATCTTTGCTGTGTTAACACCGATTCTACCAAGACCGATGATACCAGCTGTCTTACCTGAAACTTCTACGAGTGGTGTATGCCAGTAGCACCAGTCAGCGTTAGAAGCCCATTCACCGGCAAATACAGAATCACTGTGATGACCAATGTGTGAACAAAGCTCAAGAAGCAGACCAACTGCGAACTGAGATACATTATCTGTTCCATATACAGGAACGTTCATTACTGGAATGCCTTTTTCTTTAGCATATGTGTAATCAACTACATTGTAACCTGTAGCAAGTACAGCGATAGCTTTCAGATTAGGACATTTGTCAATTGTTTCTTTGCTGATAGGTGTTTTGTTCATAACAACAACTTCAGCATCACCGATACGTTCAGCGATAAGTGGAGACTCTTCATAAGCTGTTCTGTCATAAACAGTTACTTCGCCAAGAGCTTCAAGCGGAGCCCAACTGATATCTCCAGGATTCTCTGTATATCCATCAAGTACAACGATTTTCATTTAAAAACCTCCAATTAAACTCCGAATACAAGACCTACAGGAACTGTAATAATCTGTGGGAAGAAGATAAATATGCAAAGGGAAACTGCAATCAGAACGATCCATGGCAGAGATGCCTTTGTGATCTTTTCCATTGACAGACCTGTTACGTTTTCAGCCGCATACAGACATACACCTACAGGTGGTGTGATCAGACCGAAAGAAAGAGTAATAACCAGGAATACTACGAAGAATAATGGTGATACTCCTACAGCCTGAACTGCTGGTAATAAGATTGGAACCAGAATAAAGATAGCTGCTGTTGCATCCATGAACATACCAACACAGATAAGGAATGCATACAGAACGAACATGATAACGATTCTGCTATCAGAAATACCTGCAATAAGAGTAGCTACTCTTGATGGAAGACCGTCCAGCTCGAAGATCAGAGAAGCAGGTTTAGCAGCGATAGCTACGAACAGGATAGTACCTGTAGAACGAGCATTCTTCATAATGATTCTTGGAAGGTCAGACCATTTCAGGTTCTTATAAACATAAATAGAAACAAGAACTGTATAAACTACTGCGATAGCAGCACCTTCTGTTGGGGTATAAATACCTGTGTAAACACCACCAAGAAGGATAACTGGTGTTAAAAGAGCCGGGATAGCTTCAACAAATGCTTTACCAAGCTTAGCTGCTTCAAATTTTGTACGGTCACCGATACCATGTCTCTTACAGTAAATATAGTTGTAAACCATGAATACAAGACCGATGAGGATACCAGGAATAAGACCTGCAAGAAGCGCCTGACCGATCGATACGTTAGCTGTTGCAGCTGCGTTGATCATAAGGATACTTGGAGGAATAACGGATGCAAGCATAGAACCTGAAAGGTTGATAGCTGTTGCATAATCCTTTGGATAACCTTTTCTTTCAAGAGCGTTGATAGACATCTTACCGATAGATGCGATCGCTGCTACAGAAGAACCAGACATACCTGCGAAAAGCATGTTAACTACTACGGAAACGTGGCCAAGACCACCATAGATCCAACCTACAAGAGCTTCTGCAAGGTTGTAGATCTTATCAGCAACACCACCTTCATCCATGAGGGAACCACAAAGGATGAACAGAGGAACAGCTACCATGATGAAACTGTTCATTGCTGTAAACATTGACTGTGCAGCCATGTTAAGAGGCAGTGAAGACATTGTGGCGATTACTACGATCGAAGCAACACCAAGTGCTACAGCGATTGGAACGCCTAAAAACATTAAAACAAGGAAAATAATCATTAATGCGACGCTCATTTAATCACCCCTTCTCAAGTTCTTTTGCTTTTTCACCTTCCACATCAAGGATGGCTACTTTGAAATGGTACTCAAGGAAACTCTGAAGAACACCGAACAGACCTAATACACCTGCTACTGGCTGACAGATACCGATTACATACATAGGGATACGTAAAGCTGTACCCATTTCATGGAATCTGATCTGCTGTGCTACTACCTGCCATCCGTAGATGATCATGAAAATGAAAATGCCGGCAACACAAATTGCATACAGAATTTCACTGAATTTTTTGATAAAGTTTGGACAACGCTGTAATAAAACAGTAACTCTTGAATATTCAGACTGGTTAGCACCAGCAGCAAGAGCTACGAACATCATCCAGAGGAATAAATAACGGCTTGTCTCCTCTGTCCATGGGAATGGATGACCTGTAATACGACCTGTAATCTGGAGAAGGATCGTAATAATCATACCAACTACCATAACAACAAGGAGGAAGTTTTCTACCGCATTGATTACATTAAAAATCTTTGATAAAGAAGATTCTTTTCTCTGCATAGCAGTACCCCCTTATAAAAAGCGGCACCGGATCAGTGCCTGGTGCCGCAAATCCTATAATTGTTTTATAAATTATTTACCGCAGAATTCTGCTGTTGCAGCAAGAAGATCATCATCTTCGATCAGAGTCTTAAATACATCGTATTTGCTCTTTGATACTTCTACGAATCCAGCACGGCCTTCTTCTGTGATATCGTTGTATTCCATACCGTTATCAAGCAGAGTCTGAAGAGCATTCTGGTCTTCTTTTTCCATAAATTCTACGTTCCACTGCTGTACTTCTTCACCAGCTTTGAGGATAGCTGCCTGTTCGTCTTCTGTAAGACCTTCGAAGAACTTGCTGTTGATACCAACTAACCAAGCATCTGCCATATGGTTTGTACCAGAGATGTACTTCTGTACTTCATAGAACTTGTTAGAGTATGGAACGTCAACTGGGTTTTCCTGTCCATCCAGAGTGTTCAGCTGAAGTGCATTGTAAACTTCTGAGAAGTTCATTGGAGTAGCTACAGCGCCACATCCGCTGAAGAATTCAACGTAAAGTGCGTTGTTAGGTACACGAAGAACAACACCCTTAAGATCTTCTGGACCATAAATTGGGTTCTTAGAGTTAGTTACTTTACGGAAAGATCTTGTCCACTTACCAGCAACTGTGATATCCATAGAGTTTACACGGTCAAACAGAGCTGTACCGATGTCGCTGTTGAGGTAGTCAAGAAGCTGTGCCTGATCATCAAACATGAAAGGAACAGAGATTACGTTGAAGCCTGGCTCGAAGCTAGCGTAAACTGAGCTTGCAAGGATAAGCATCTGAAGACCGCCTGCTGAAAGCTGTTTGATACCTGCAGCTGTGTCACCACCGTAAAGAGAACCATTACCAGAGATTGTGAATTCAAGAGAACCATCAGAATATTCTGATGCACGGTTAGCGAATTCCTGAGCTGCCTGGTAGATGTAAGAAGAATCTGGGTCTGGAACAGCGATTGTGATCTTCTGAGCGAATGCACTTGTTCCAAGAGCTACTGTTGCCATGCCTGCTAAAGCAAATGCTGCTAATTTCTTATTCATATGTTTTAACTCCTTATCGTACTTTATATAATTCTTTGATCTGAGGATATAACTCTGTATAAACTTTATAACGTTTAGCATATACCTCATCATGTTCTCTGCTGCTCTTAACAACTTTGAACACCTTCTTTTCCACTTTTGCAGATGCTTCATAGATATCTTTAAAGATACCTGCTCCAACACCAGCAAGAAGTGCTGCACCGATAGGTGCCATATCATTCATATCAAGGATAATGATATCTTTGCCTGTAATATCAGCTTTGATCTGAGCCCATGTAAGACTCTTAGCTCCTCCACCGATAGAAACGAACTCTTTGATTTCTCTGCCTGTTACGCGTTCAGCGATATCTGAAAGCTGACGAAGACCATATCCACAGCCTTCCATAACGGCACGGTTCATTTCTTTTCTTGTTGTCTGTAAAGAAAGTCCGAAGAAAACTCCTCTTGCATAAGAATCCCAGATTGGGCTTCTTTCGCCCTGCATATAAGGAAGGAAAACAAGTCCATCACATCCTGCAGGTACAGTATCAGCATCCTCATTCATTCTTGTGAATGCTTTCTTTCCTGTCTCTTCTTCCTGTTCCTTGTAATCCTTGTAGAAGTTATCTCTGCACCACTGGTAAGAAGCACCTGTATAAGATAATGCACCCTGATAGATCCAGGTACCTTCTACAACGTGACAACGGTTGATGAATCCATGGTCGAACTTAGGCTGATCTACACAAATGGTAAGAACATTAGTTGTTCCAACAGATTCACAAACATCTCCATCCTTTACTACACCTGCTGCCAGAGTAGCACAAGCTGTATCACCACCACCGATTACGATTGGAATACCTGCCGGAATACCAAGACCGATCAGCTGTGGATTGATAAGGTTACCTACAACAGTTGTTGAAGGACAAAGTGGTGGAAGTTTCTTAATATCAATTCCGGTTTTTTCACATAAATATTCAGACCACTTGTAGCCACCTGTTGTCTCAAACAGATTTGTGTAAGAAGCATTCGAATAATCGATAGCAAACTCGCCACTCATTCTGTAAGCCATAAAGGTATTCAGATGTCCGAAATACTTAGTTTTTGCATACTCTTCAGGAAGATTTCTCTTGATCCAAAGCATTGAAGTACCGGACATAGCACCTGCCATAGCAGTATTAGCAGTAATCTCGAAGAGCTTATCTTCACCTGCTTCTCTCTTAATGATCTCGGCTTCTTCTTTACTTCTTCTGTCAGTATAGATGATCGGATCTACAAGAACCTCTCCGTCTTCGCCCATGGCGATAAGGCCAGGGCAAAGACTTGAGATACTGATACCAGCTACCTCTGAAAGGTCAATTCCTTCGATCTCTGACAGGTCAATGATACATTTCAGGTATGCATTCCACATATCCTCTGTGTCAATCTGTGTATAATCTTGCTGAGGAGTAATCAGACGATAGGAACGGGCACACATACCACAAAGCTGTGCGTTCTCATCGATCATAGCGACCTTGATACTGGTCGTTCCTACGTCAACACCCAACAATTTTTTTGTTTTCATATCTTAACCCCGTACAGATAATGAAACTAATTAGAACTGATCGTAGTTCTTGTCGTTTTCAAGCTGTGCAAGGAGTTCTTTTGCTTCTTTTACGCTGTATCCATTGTGGATGATGTAACGAAGAGCGATAACAAGAGCTGTGATATCTTTGTAATCCCAAACGAAACGGCCCATTGTAACACCGCCTACGCCACAGTCCATAGCTTCTCTTGTCATCTGAAGGTAATCATCAAGAGTCTTGCAAGCGTCACCACCCTGGATAACGATACGGAATGTAGAAGGTACTGTAGAAACAACCTTAGCCATAGAATCTGGATCGCCTGTGTATGTTGTCTTAACGATATCCATACCAAGTTCACATGCAGATCTTACACAGTAAGCGATGTTTTCCCAAGCTGTTCTGCCTTCCATAGATACGCTTTCTCCCTTTGGATATACGTGACCGATGAGTGGCATACCTTTTCTCATACATTCTTCTGAGAATCTACCGATTGCTTCGAACTGTTCGCCCTGGAAATCACCAAGTGTCATAGCGCCCATAGAAACAGCATCAGCACCCATACGGATAGCTTCATCAACTGTACCGAAGATTGTATCGCATGTTGGAGCTACTGGAGAGTAGTTAGAAACTTTCATAAGCATTGCAACTTTACCTGCGTTTTTGTACATGCAGTGTTCTGCGATACCTTTTGTAAGTGTCATAGCATCTGGTCTACCAGCGATGATCTTATCGATTGTATCCTGAATCTGATGAAGACCTGTCATAGGAGCGATTCCTCTTGAGATAGCGTGGTCAACTGTGATTGCCATCATCTTGTTGCTAGTTGGGTTAACGAGTCTGCTCATTCTCACTTCTTTACCAAGCATTGCCATAATAATTGTTCTCCTTTAATAAATAGATTTTTTAGATTTTTGTAGTTTTATGTGCGTGTGTGTGTGTACAAAAAACTATTTTTATTATTCAATTTTTAATTTTCAAATGATTAGTGATTGATTACGGTTCAATCATGATCTTTAATCCCTGACCGCTTTTCATCATTTCGTAAGCTGCCTGGAATTCATCGATCTTGTATGTGTGTGTAGCGATCTTGTCAAGATTGATCTTACCTGTCTTAACCATATCAGCTGCCTGAAGGTAATCTTCTCTCTTGTAAGCTGTACTACCATTTACATTAAGCTCGTTGTAATGGATAGTATTAACTTCGATTGTACATTCACCTGTTCCTGCGAAACCTGCGAAGAGGTTAACTGTACCACCCTTCTTAGCAAGCTTTAATGTTGAGTTAACAAGTGCTGGAACACCGATTGCCATAACGATAACGTCACAACCCATACCGTTTGTTGCATCTGCAACGATCTTTGGAAGATCTTCCTTTGTTGGGTCAACAACGATGTCTGCTCCAAGTTCTGTAGCAACTTCACGTCTCATAGCGTTTGGTTCGCTTACGATAACTGTCTTAGCACCAGCGATCTTAGAAAGCTGCATATGCATAAGACCGATTGGACCTGCACCTACGATAAGTACTACATCGTTGAAACCTGTGCCTGCATTCTTAAGACCACGGATACAGCATGACAGAGGCTCGATCAGTGCGCCTGCTGTGAAAGATACATGTTCTGGAAGCTTGATTACGTTTCCGCTCTTGATGCAGATATCTGGAATTCTGATATACTCTTCAAAACCACCGTTGAATTCGTAACCGATAGCTTTTCTGTTCATACATGCATTTTCTTTGCCTGACAGACAAGCTGGGCATGAACCACAAGGAATAACATTAGCGATAGAAACCTTTTCACCAACTTCGTAACCCTCTACATCTTTACCAACTTCAACGATGATACCGCACATTTCGTGACCGATAACAGATGGGTAGCGAACTCCTTTTGTCTTTGTTCCGTTCAGGATTCTCATGTCTGTACCACAGATAGCTGCTTTCTTCATCTGAAGTAAGATGTCGCCATCACCGATTACAGGCTTTTCGATCTCTGCTGGAGCGAAATCGTTTGGACCGTTTAAAACAACTGCTCTCATTTTTTTGTCCTCCTTTGGATTTTTATTTTAAGGTTTTGAAAATAAATTTCTTTTTCGTCCTGAAATTTATTTTCATTTTCTTTTCCCTTGATGCAATACTATCACTTCTGAAATTTTATTTCAACACATTTTTTACGTTCCTGAAACAAATTTTCAGCTTAATTTTTGGCAAAAGTGCATAATATTGTTTATTTTTTATCAATTTTGCTGTTTTTTTGTCGTATTTTACTATTTGTATGCGCTTACACTTGGTTGTTTTTTGTTTGAAATTTAATTTCATCGTCTTTTTATGTAATAAAGTTTCATTTCGTTTTCGAGTTAATTTTCAAATATTTCATAAAAAAAGATTTCAAAAAAAATAAGAGCCGGTACCTTTACGTACCGGCTCTTCGCCATTCTATTCTAATAATACTTTCCCAATTCTTCGTACTATAGAAAACACCCTATAAATTCGATATTCAGGGAATATTTACAGTTATTTACATCGAAATCAGGAATCTGACCTCAAAATGTCAGGAAAACCGCCTGTTTCAGATGATTTTTC
>JAZLLO010000038.1:0-7294 GCA_045598185.1 Marvinbryantia sp. | reverse complement strand
GGGAGGACGTATAAGAAGCAAGTTTCAGAAGTTTAACCGTTACTACCATGATAATAAGAACGTATAAAAAGCAAGATTCCAGAAGTTTAACCGTTACTACCATGATAGTAAGAACGTATAAGAAGTAAAATTTCAGTAGTTTAACCGCGACTGCACTGATAATGGGAGCGAATAAAAGGCCACAATCCAGATTTTTATACGTAATTAATCAAAAGGGGAGATATAATACAGACTTCTCTCTACATATGCTGGTATTTGTTTCATAAAATCTTACGGAAGCTTGGCACCTGAACAGTAACCATTAGGGTACATTCCCCACAGCTTGCTGTGTAAGAATTATTACATAACGGAAATATTGTGATACACTATGGTTAAAGAGACAAAGGAGGAAATGTGACGATGAGTGAACATATCCACAAATCTCACAATGTTTCAAAACTTATGAAAAAAAGAATTATGTGTTTAACATTGGCGTTTATAATGACCTCGTCCATTTGTGTATATGGATCAGATACGGATGCTGCTACTAATTATGCAGGAGGAAATCCTTGGATTGATTCGGATATAGAAGAAAATGTAAAAGATAATTATGATATTGAACTTAAGGATGACTTTGCGCTTGCTGTTAATAAGGATTGGATACTTAATAATCCATTAGGAGCAGGTGAAGTAGAAAAGGCGTACATAAGCTCTTTTCAGGATGAACTTCAGGATAGGCTTATAGGAATTGCTACAGATACTTCCTATGAAGATAATCATGATGCAGAGTTGGTATCGACATATTACAATGCATTTCTTGATTGGAATGCAAGAGATAATGCTGGTGTAGCGCCTTTGATGCCATATCTTGAAGATATTAATAATATTAATTCTTTAGAAGATTTGTATGCATATTCTACTGGAGCAAATGTAACAT
Organism: Marvinbryantia sp.; assembly: GCA_045598185.1. GTDB lineage: Bacteria > Bacillota > Clostridia > Lachnospirales > Lachnospiraceae > Marvinbryantia. The sequence continues at coordinate 6,378 of JAZLLO010000038.1, read as the reverse complement.
TCATTGATGTTTATGAGTGGGGAATGACAGTTAGCCCTGAAGATTCAACAAGGCAAATTGTATTTCTTACTACTCCGGATATATTTTTAAATGATACAGCTGATTATGAAAACTTAGATAATATGGATAGTTATACACAGCTTGTAGATAAAAATAAAAAAGCCATTGTGAAGGTTGTCCTTTCAAAATGTGGATACGCAGATAAGGAAATCGATGATATTTATGCGGGCGCAATTCAGTTTGAAAAGATATTTAGTCAGTATTGCTATACCAATGATGAAATGTATCTTACAGAAACCACAGAGGTATTAAATAACCAGTTATATACAACTGACGAAATAAGTGAATTCGAAGGTGCGCAGGTTTATCTGGATAAGATGTATGACCTGGGGTTGATAGATATTCCACAGATACAGTTAGACGGGAAAATTGATTATTTTAAGCATCTAAATGATATTTACTGTGAAGAAAATATAGAGATTATCAAGGATTATCTAATTGCACATACAGCAGCTAAGGCTATTGGTATGCTAGATAAAGAACTTTATTATCAGTACCTGGATATTTTTAACGAGTTAAATGGAGGAACAGGATACAGACCAGAAGAAGAAGTGGCTATTACCAGTGCTTCAAGTTATTTAGGTTGGCCGCTTTCAAAGTTATACTGTGATAAATATGTAACAGAAAAAGATAAACAGAATATAAGCAGCCTTATATCAAAAATCATTGATGAATATAAGATTATGATTTCTGAAGAGGAATTTTTATCAGAGGAAACCAAGGCTAACGCAATTAATAAACTGGAACATATGGCTATAAAGTGTATGTATCCGGATAAATGGTACGATTATAGCAAACTTGAACTTAATGGAACATTCTTAGATATATGCCAGGAGTGTTCACAGTTTGAAATGAAGAAATCGATTGATGAATTCAACGAATCATTTGATAGAGAGAAATGGAGCATTACACCAATTACACTGAATGCATTTTATGAAGCTTCTGAAAATTCTATAAATATACTTCCGGGATTAATAGGAGATGTTCTTTATAATGATAAGATGAAATTAGAAGAAGTATATGCGATGATTGGTATTGTAATTGGGCATGAGATATCTCATGGTTTTGATCCTAATGGCGCCATGTATGACGAAGTAGGTAATTACAGTGATTGGTGGACACAAGAAGATTATAAAGCATTTGATGAATTAACCAGAAAGCTTGTCGAATTCTATGATGGTATTACTATTTGGGAAGGCTTTAATTGCAATGGTGAACTTGTAAAAGGTGAGGCATGTGCTGATATGGCTGGTGTTGCATGTATGCTAAGACTTGCTGCTAAAGAAGAGAGATTTGATTATGATCTTTTCTTTCGAAATTATTCAAAATTGTGGGCAGCCAATATGGCAACTAATAATGAATACTATGTAGGTGAATATGATGAGCATCCACTAAGCTACCTAAGGATAAATGTTGTAGTTTCTCAGTTTGATGAATTCTATGAAACCTACGATATTAAAGAAGGGGACGGGATGTATATAGCCCCTGAAAATAGAATTAAGATATGGTAGCTAAGACCTACATTATTTAAATCGCGAATCTCGAAGAGGATTCGCGGGCGAGTCCGGCATCAGCGAAGCTGCTTTCCTCTGCCGGACTCTGCCATCCGCCGGAGGCTCATCTCAGATGGGGGATTTCAACCTGCCACTGAGACATGTTTGTTGCTCCCACCTAATGCTCTACGCATTTAAGGAAGGAGTCTCCCCATCTGAGATGAAAGATATTTTTGCCCATGAGTATATGGACAAGAAAAAGAAATGAAAAGGATCATCGATTATGATGGACATTGAGGATTAAAAAATATGAATACAAAAGAACTGTTATTATACAATTCATTGCAAGGCTTATATTTACTGAATAAAACCAATAAAGAAACGGTTCTTCATAACTTATTGGGGATTCAAAGTCAGTTTGCAGGGTATGCTCAGACTTCTCTCTTTTTAAGGTGTAATGACTATCATGAAGATAATTATGGTGATCAGGTTAGTAAGATATGGTCACATAGGGGAACGATGCATATAGTGAATGATTATGATATTCCATTGCATCTTGCTGCCGCAGATAGTATGGGGCGCTCATGGGACGGATACCTTGGAATATTAGAGTCGGATTGTGATAAATGGTCGAAGTTTATAGTCGAAGAAGTGAAAAATGGAAATACAAGCCGTAACGGACTAAAGAAGGCCTGTCTGCAGGAGGGAATGTCGGAAGACCTGCAGAAGATAATTTTTCATGGATGGGGCGGGCTTATTCGTGAAATGGTTTTTCGAGGTATGATCGTAGGAACTACCGGAAATCAGAAAGAATATAAATTGCCTGATTTCAGTAAAGAAATTCGTTATTCAAGAGATGAAGCACGACTTGAAATGATGCGTATCTATTTTGAACATTTTGGACCGGCAACTATTTCTGATTGCAGATATTTTTTCGGAAGCTGGAAATATAGTGAGATACGAGATTTATTAGATCAAGTAACTCAGGAAATGATGAAAACGGAAATAGATGGAACGGTATATTATCATAAAAATCCGCTGATTACCGAATTTGAAATGCCAGAATGTGTTTTTGTACCTGGGTTTGATCAATTAGTATTAGGATATCGTGATCGTAGTAGAATGATTGATGATATTCATTTAAAAAAGCTTACAAATGTTGCTGGTATTATTCGACCATCATTGATTATTCGAAATCGTATAAGGGCACAATGGAAATATGAAAATGATACATTGATTATAAGTCCATTTGAACGGATTTTAAAAAAGGATATTGTTCTCATAAAGAAGACAGCGAAAAAGATATGGGAGAAAAAAATAGAAGTATTGTTATGCGAATACGGATATTGCAATCGTGAGGAATAACATGAAACGCCATGATCCACAATCTCCGTTTCTGCTGGGTGGAAAAACAGCCGGAAGATGTGGTACATGAAAGCGTACAGAAAAGCTGGATAGACCGGCAGATAAGATTTGATTTTGTTTAGAGAGCCATTGGACAGCTTCAGGAGTTGTATCAGAAAAAATATATACAGGAACTTTTTGATGATTCATGGCATTGCCATTGTTACTTTGATAGTTTTCATACTTATGGAAGCGGAACCTCGAAAGTAAAGGCAAAGAAAGAAGCAGCATATATGGGATTGGTTCGATTATTTAAAAGTACAGGCCAAGACCTGGAAGGAGGGGAAGAATGTTTTACCAATTAAAGGCTATCAGAAAGAATACGAAACCACCAATCTGGAGAAGGATCTTTATGCCTTCTAATATTACATTTGCGCAACTTGCAGTAATACTGGAAGCAATCCTGGAATATGAACCATCAGATCAGTTTATGATGGAATTCTATACAAGGAAAGAACGTATCGCTCAATGGCAGGAAGGCATGAAGCCGTTACGTGATTACTACTATTCTTTTCTTAATGCTCCGGATACGTATATTAATGAGTGGATGGAAAGTGAGAAGGCTTTCACTTTTAAGATTAGAGGTGAATATGTACAGTTCGATCTGCCTGAATACCGTATAGAAATAGAAAAAGTCCTTGATAGTGTTACATATTCAGATAATGGTGTTAAACGTAAGTTAGATCATCCGTTGATTGGAAAACAGGTTTCGGATATTGATGATCCATTTTGGACAGATCCGGTGGCAGTAAACGATCATATGAAGGAATATTATACGAGAAACGAAGCAGATGAAAAATATCAGTATGTATCTGAGATACTGGCACAAATAGATGCGCATTCCGGAATCTCTACCAGCCCCAAGATGACAAATCGACAAATTCATAATGAGCAGTCTTCTGATGCTAAAGTAAAAGAATTGGCAGATCAATTAGCCAAAGCAATGGGAGTTCCAAAGGTTGGTAGGACAAGACAGAAGAATGGTCAGGATTCTGATGCAAAAAAGTCGAATGGACAAGTACAGACTAAAAGAAAGTCTGGAAATCAAAGACGTGAATGCAAGTTGGAAAATTACTTAAAGGTATATTCAAAAGAAAATCTGCAGTGGCTTGCGGAAGAACTGGGACTTAATCTTGAAGGCAACAGAAAAGATAAGATGGTGCATGAAATAGCCCGTTCTCTGTTAGATGGATCTACCATGAAAGCAAGACTGTTGAGGCTTAGTGAGTCAGAATTGGATTTCTTTGAAAAAGTCATAGAAAAAGGTCCGTTTGTTCCAATGGAAAAAGAAGAGATGGCAACTGATTCGGTATATAATCTGGATTATCTCTGTCGCTATTCAGATGATACTGTACAGGTACCTGATGAAGTAATCGTTCTTTATAATGCTCTCAAAAGAAATGGTTATCGGGAATATCATAGCAAAGCATCCTGGCTGTTAAAGTGCATCACAATGGCTAATTATATCTATCTATCGGAACCGCTTGAGGTCTTATTTCGGATGTATCGTCAGAATAAAACGATAAAAGCAAGCTATCAGGATTTTTGTAAAATCCTGGAGACGATTCCGGAAAGCATGACAGAAAGTATATTAGTTGATGACAGACTGATACATCAATCAGCATATCGTAATGGTGTTTATAAGAAGTTGGAACAGACAAGAAGAAAGGTTGATTACTATATTCCGGACAAACAAGAGATAGAATTATTTCAGCATGATCGTTATCCTTCTTATGATAAGGTATATCAGAAACTTCTTGATTTTTTTGAGAAAGAGCTGCAGTATCCAAATGACTTTTCAAAATATCTCTGCAGTCATGTGTTTATTATATTCTGTGGTGGGGAAACCATATCAATGGTCATGAAGAGATTGTTTGATATGGGACTGCAGCTTAAATCAGAAACACAAACCAGACGTGTCATGGATTTATTGATGGAAGTCAATAATGAGACAAGAATGGCGGAATTAAACGGACATAAACCGAATGAAATGAAACGTTTCCAGACAATGTTTCCTACACAGAATGAATTACCAACAGAAACGGCACAACCACGAAAAACAGATAAGAAGATATATCCAAATGATCCTTGTATTTGTGGAAGTGGGAAGAAATATAAAAAATGTTGTGGCAGAATTCACTAAAACTGCAAAAGGGAATATGGTTTTAGTACCGTTTGGGGACGTAAAATTGATGCCCCAAACGGTACTGTAGTTTTAATTCTCACCGATTACGATTCTCATCCCATTCTCTGCGTGCTGTAAGATATATTCCATATCTTTCTGATCGAAAGCGACGCATCCACCTGTAAATGGTTTAGCACCCTTACAATGTAAGAAGATGGCTGATCCGTCAGGATAATGATTTTCATCGTTATAGGTTGTTTCGATACCGTAATTATATTCTGGAGAATAGGTGAACATATCCTCACCGGTGCAAGCGTGTCCGGTTTTTGCGCTATCAACAATCTGGTTATAGTATTCACCTTCTTCATCACAGGCATACGTAGTTTCTGTCACATCCAGATAATCCAGTGCGGTACCTGGATTTGGAAGAATTCCAAATGCTTTTCGTACTCCGATATCTGAGCTAGGGGTCTTGGCATCTCCTTCACCTGTTTTTCCGATTCCATATTTGCCTACATAGACATCTGATTCTAATGTAAGTTCCCATGCATTGTTATAGTCAGATTTTTCATAAAACTGAGCAGTTGCGCTGCATCCGCCAGTGTATCTTACAAGAAGCAGCTGCTTTACATTGTCGTCTGTACGATAGTTCTGAATAACCGTTCTCCAGAACTGAGCATTGTCAGGGTTAATTGATGGATCAGCTGGCATATCCGTCTGGATTTCGACAGACGATTCTGTTACAGGTTCAGCAGAATTTTCGTTAGGGAATGCGCCTACATTGCATGCGCAAACAGTCATGAGCAGTGTACTTGTGATGATAGCTGTACATAATTTCTTTTTCATTATCTGGTTCTCCTTCATTCCTTTTTCTGTTATGGGGTTCTTTTCTTTATTTTATATTTTTGTTTTGGTTCTGGAAAGTTCTTTTTGATTTCCAGTTATTGATGATAAAAAACATTTCTGAAGATATTATAAGTTTATATTAAAGCTAGCCTTAACAAATATAGAATATACAAGGGGCTGCATTTTGGATTCGGGTTACTGTTCAGGTGCCAATCTTCCGTAAGATTTTATGAAACAAATACCAGCATATGTAGAGAGAAGTCTGTATTATATCTCCCCTTTTGATTACTTACGTATAAAATCTGGATTGTGGCCTTTTATACGCTCCCATTATCAGTGCAGTTGCGGTTAAACTACTGAAAGTTTACTTCTTATACGTTCTTACTATTATGGTAGTAACGGTTAAACTTCTGGAATCTTGCTTTTTATACGTTCTTATTATCAAGGTAG
>JAZLLO010000037.1:0-16667 GCA_045598185.1 Marvinbryantia sp. | reverse complement strand
GGACCTCTTCAACGAAGGATGCAAGTTTGCGGGAAAAGCGTTTCTGAAGCTTACTGAGATATCCCTGGCTGATTCCAATGGTGTCAGAAGTCAATCCTGAAAGAAGTTTTTGTGTTCTGTTAATACTGACGAATCCAAGATCCAAGAGAGCAAGAGCCATTGCCTGAAAAACGGAACCATACTGGTTTTCTGCCTTTAATGCAGGATTACCGGTATGGAAGATCTTACCGCACTGATCACAGCGGTACTCTTTGAACACCCATGTGATTAACTCATCTTAATGGATGGACATGTACAATGTGTGTACAGAACTCAATTAATTTCTGATATCTTGGATCATCTTCTCCAAGTGTTCTTTTCACAAATTTAATCATGTCATCACTTCCTACGTGTTTCCATTCCCCATCTCCGCGATAAGTATCATAATACGAATCACTCCATCCTAATTCCCGATTACGTACAATGTCATCCAGCTTCAGTCTTTTCAGATCTTTATCCGATGGAAGATTTTTCACTATAATCTCCTTTTCTATTGTAGGTGTTGATGTCTCTGTAGAAGGCTGTGTTTCTGGCTGTGTTGGTGTTACTTCCTCTGGTTCTCCCCAACTATCATGCATTTCTCTGTAGATCCATGCGGCTCTGTTCTGCTCCCTTATAGCTTTATAATCCGGTGTTGCTTCCTGTGTTTCCGTTTCTGTTGGTGTTATTTCCTCTGGTTCTCCCCAATTGTCATGCATTTCTCTGTAGATCCATGCGGCTCTGTTCTCTTCCCTTATAGCCTCATAATCCGGTGTTACTTCCTCTGATTCGCCAAAACACTCATCTTCTTTTTGGTCTGATACTGCTGTTTCAATCGGTGCTGTTTCCTGTACCAGCAAAGGGGCTTCCGGTAGTGGCATGAGTTCATCCTGCAGATGTGTTTCCACTGCATAACATGCATCTAAGTTTTCATTAGATTCTGCGAATGCAGGCACTGCAACACTCATCATAGATGCCGCCGCCATAATTGCACAAAGTGATTTTACTCCGGATTTCTTAAACCTGTATGTCATTGTTTTTTTCTCCTTTAATCTTTTGTTTTTGTATTTCTGTGTTTCTATTGATAATCCTTTATTTTGTGTGAATGTGTTTTCTTTATTTCAGCGTAATATCGTAAGAATCTACACCACTTGATTAAATACGAGATCCATATGTGTCATATCATATTCGTTACCCTTGGAATCCTCTACCGGAAAGTTTTCTGAAGAGGATGACGAGCTTGAATAGTTGAAAGAAACATTTGCAGATGTTTTAATTGCTGTCGCTGCTGTTCCGATAATCATTGCTCCAGCGAGTGCACCAATCATAATTTTCTTTGCGTTTTTCATTGTTGTTGTTCTCCTTCTCTCTTTGTGTTTGTTTCGGATCTTTCGTCCGTTCTGTTATTTTCCTTTGATGATGTTATCTTACCAGGTGATACTTAAAATAAAACTGTTCTTTGCTTAACCGATTCTTAAAGCAAAAAAAGAACACCGGAGGACTTTTCGTCCCCGGTGTTGTCCCAAAGAAAAAAGAGAATATATCAAATTTATGTCTAACGGGCAGTTCCCGTTTCTTTCTCTTTATAAAAATAGTGTGTCTTATACCAGATAATTACTGTTTACATATCCGTTCTGTCCGGTACTTGGAACCATAACAGACCAGTAGGTTCCTTCACCGTTATTGATCAGTTCCACTTTTGTTCCATTCTGGAGCTGTGCGATCTCATTGCTGTTATCAAATGTCGGTGTTGTTCTCAAGGCCAGATAGCCCTGATCTACATGTACTGTATATTCCTGTTTTGTTGCTGTGTTGGAATCTGTTTTCAGCCAGTTCAGATTGCTGTTTTGTGGTTTCTGTGATGACAGATAATCTCCGCATACATATGCGATCTTTCCATTGTAGTTGATCTCTGCCCATCCGTTTTTATATCCGCTTACCTCTACATCTTGTCCGTTGTGAAGTTCTCCGATCTGTGGTGCATTTGCATCCGGTGCTGTTCTGATTGCAAGGAAATCTCCTACATTTACATATTCTGTCTGTGTATGTTCTCCATCTGTTGCATGAGCTACACATGTAGTTCCTCCTAATGTTAACATTGCTGCTCCAAGTACGATTGCTACCTTTTTCATCATTTTGTTCATCATTGTTTTAATCTCCTTTTTTCTGTATTTTTGTGATTTGTTGTTTTGTTTTCCTTTGATGAGTCCAGTATAGCAACCCGGTCTTACACGGTTCTTACTCAGAAAAAATATATCTGTCCCATTGGGGCAAGTGCTGTCAAAATGTGAAGTTCTTTCATGAACGGTATGGTTGTTCTGGTATCTGTGCGATCCTGAGACACATAAGTCCCTACCATATATTCACTTACAGTTGCCACGTTAACGTTGTAGCCTGGCTTAAGCTGTCCATTCAGCATATGATCCTCTTTCATACGCATAAAAGTAGCTTCAGGATCCGTCTTTCTTCCATAAGCCCCCGGATCTTTTTCTGCAGTTTCTTTAAATCTCTGCATCTGATCTGTTCTCTACTATGGTATTTTATGCCGATTCCAGAAAGAAGATCTGGAGGCTCTCTTTTCATCACTTCCTGAAGTCTTGCCGAATACTTTTGATATCAGTCCCCATATGCGGTATAATCTATCTGCGTTTTATTATTTTTCACAACTTAATTATACGCCAAAAGCCGACACTTTTCATGGTGCCGGCTTTTGTAGTATTTTAAACTTTTTTCACAGAATGACCGGTGCATCTTTTCTTCGGCATCGGCTGTGGCGAGAAATTCAAAAAGAACAACGATAAAGAAGAATACAGGAAAAGAGTCCTGCTTTTCCATTCACTATTTTAGTTGTTCTTTTTGAATTGGGGAAAGGAAAAGGGGCATCTCATTCTGAGACAACCCCTAGATTACACGGATTGTTCCGTGCTATGCACTCCCACAATCCTCCCAAATATTCGGATATCGTGGAGCATTCGCCCCACTTTTATCCTCATATCGGGGCGTGTCCCAAGGTCATTCCCCTACTTTTGTGCAAGCACAAGTGGAGTCAGACCTTTTGACACTGTAATCATAGATTAGTCAATCTGATATACATCAGCCTGCTGCATACCGAATGCAATTGCATCGGAATGGTTAGAACAGAAGATGTCAACCATACCGTAAGAAGTACCGCGGTCTTCTACTGTGTAGACATTACCGTTGATGAGTAACTTTGTTCCGAATGGAACACCGCCCATAGCAACAGTTCTTCCTGGCTGAGGAACAGTTCCGCTTGCAGTCAGATTACCTGCAGAGCCACAACATGCAGCACATCCGCAGTAAGCTGTAAGTGTGAAGTTACCAAGATACTTCTGATTGCTGTAGGTTTCTGTCTTTGTTTCTTCCTGATAAGATTCCTGATAATAATCTGGTTCAGAATAAGAATCGTAAACATATTCCAGAACACCGTTATCATAAGTATAATTATCTACATTATAATCAATAACACCATTGCTTCCGTATGATACGAACTCACCGCTTACGTAGTAGCAGTTATCATCAAAATAAATCTCATACCAGCCATTACCTGGTTCATAAGTGATATCAACAGTATCGCCCCAGCTTAACATGCCGACAGCATCACTTTCGATAGAAGGTGCTGTACGGATTGTAAGAAGATCAGCAGTAACTGTACCATAAGAAGCAGCAGCAGGTACTGCAAGAAGTGTACAGGCAAGAGCACTTACGAGTGTGGTTTTAATAAGATTCTTTATCTTCATATATTTAATCCCTCCAAAAATTTCACATTTATGAACAAATGTGTTACAAATATTTCTAAATATTACAAAATTATTAACACGACTATGGCGTTATTGTAATATAAATGAAATAATATGTCAACCCCTTCTGACTTTTTTCTTGGAAGGAGATATGCTATACTTTTTTTACAGAAAATTATTCTGGAGGATACTATGAGAAAAAGTTTTAGATGTTTAGCGATTACATTAGGCATACTGGGAACTACTCCAATGATGGCATACGCTGATCTGGGAATTGAGTCCACAGATACAAAAAGTATTTCATATTCTATTTATGCTAATACTGTTGCCGCAGGATCAGAGGGAGATTCGAAAGAAGATCTGAGTGTTGAGACAAATGTTGAGACAACTTTACAGCTTAATACAAAAGAGCCATGTCTTATTTTTTATAAACATGATGTTGCTGATGCACAGGAGATCTTTTTCGCAAAAGATGGTAAAGTAAAATATTCTTATTATAATAAGGGGTTATTGAAGGAGCATCCTGTTGAGGATGGAAAGATTACGGGTGTTATATATCTGAAGCCTGCACAGGAAATGGGGGTGGATGTATCCTTTAAATTGTATGCTCAGAATCACAGTAATTACGTGACTATAGAAGAGAAGACAGGGAAGCCTTGTTTAGTGGGACTCCATCTGGCTGATAAAAACGGAGAATCAGAAAGAGATATCCTGATATTTGTGAAAGATGGAAAGGCAGATCAGGATCTTTTCTGGTATGTGGATTCGAAAGATATCAAGGCGGAAATTATTGGTGTGATTCCATTGCAGGAGGTTTCAGCAGAAGACTATACCATTACGGTTGATGAATGGAGCATTTCAGATGATGTCATAAGCGAGTGGGCATCTTATACAAGTGAAGCAGAAATCGATTTTAAAGATGCAGTTTCCGGCATCCTTGTATGCGGTTATGATGATACGAATGAAGTACAGCAAAAATATCTGATTGATACACAGAAGGAATACTATTCTATCAATAAGAAGCTTCCCGAAGAGGTGATTGAACAGGTCTATATAGAAGATGATGACATTCTTATGGAAAAAGTCGTGGCTGCCATGCCAGAAGGACAGCCAAAGATAAACATCTATGGTATTGCTGAACTGGATGAGAAGAATGAGATAACTGTTCATTCAGAAGCAAAGGAAACCTACGAGGATATCCTGAAGAAGGCAGAAATGGTCAATATTATGACGGATGAAGGTGATTACTACACATCCTACGACAGCTACCTTACAGCTAGAGGAGAAACGGAAATAGAGACAGAGTCTGAAACAGAAGCGATGACGAAAGCAGAAACGGAGTCTGAAACAGAAGTGATTACGGAAGCAGAAACGAAGTCTGAGACAGAAGTGGTGACGGAAGCAGAAACGGAGACAGAAGTAATTACAGAAGCAGAAACAGAGACAGAACAGATGACAGAAGCAGGTAATATCTATAAAGACAGAGAAACTGTGCGTAAGGTACAGCAGAGACTGAATGAAGTTGGATATGGCTATCTGTCAGAGGATGGAATGTCAGGAAAAAGGACAAAAGCAGCAATGCATGCATACCAGAAAGATAAAGGGCTGGAAATCTCTGATGATATTACAGAAATCCTGTTAAGAGAGCTCAAATTAACAGAGCTGGTTTCTGACACTAATGATTCTGCAACTGTAAAAGAAACAGAGACAGATGCGGCGAAAGAACAGATGACAGAAGTGGCGACAAAACCTGATAATATCTATAAAGACAGAGAAACTGTACGTAAGGTACAGCGGAGATTGAATGAAGTTGGATATGGATATCTGTCAGAGGATGGAGTCTGTGGAATAAGAACAATGGCAGCAATGCATGCATATCAGAAAGACAAAGGACTGGAAAGGTCTGATGATATTACAGAAAGTCTGTTAAAAGAACTTCGTATTATTAAATAACAGAAATAAAAGAGATTTTAGCTTGCTAAAATCTCTTTTTCTATTGGTTGCAATATGATTTCGTGTTATAATCATTACCATAAAAAAGAAAAGGAGCGTACAAAAATTTAATATTATAAAATGGTATGTCTGCTTGAAGAGAGGATCCTTGCGGAGTGGAGAATCTGTTCATGTATGACAGAAAGGAGAAAACATGCTTACAGCAAAAGAAAATATGATCGAGGTTATTAAAGGCGGGAACCCAGATCGATTTGTTAATCAGTACGAGGCTTTATCACTTTTGTTTCACCCATTCATGTTTCGTAATCCATTATTACAGAAGGGCGTATCTGTAGAGAACTGCGTTCCGAATGCATGGGGCATCTACAACGCATTCCCAGAGAATACACCAGGTGCATTCCCTGTACAGGATGCTGCACACCTTCTTGTAAAAGACATTGAACATTGGCAGGATTATGTAAAAGTTCCTTCCCTGAAATTCACAGATGAAGAATGGGGTATGTGTAAGGCAATGTATGATGCTGTTGATACAACCAAGTCTATGGCAGCTACATTCGTAGCACCTGGACTTTTTGAACAGTGTCATCATATGTGTACCATCGAAGAAGTTCTGATGGCTATGTACGATTCACCAGATGAGTTAAAAGACATGATTCAGATGTTAGTTGAATTTGAATTAGAGATGGCAGAAGGCATCTGTACACATCTGAAACCAGAGGCTATTTTCCATCATGATGACTGGGGTAGCCAGAAGAGCACATTTATGAGTCCTTCAATGTTTGAAGAGTTCTTTGTAGAACCATATAAGCAGATTTATGGTTATTATCATGATCACGGTGTTAAGTATATCTTCCATCACTCAGATAGTTATGCAGCAACACTGGTTCCATCTATGATTGAGATGGGCATCGACGTATGGCAGGGATGCTTCTCAACCAATGATCTTCCAACACTGATCAAGAAGTACGGTGAAAAGATCACATTCATGGGTGGTATTGAGAACTGTCTTGTTGACTATGAAGGATGGACAGAAGAGAACAACCGTGAGATCGTTCGTAAGACAATTGATGCTTGTGGTAACAAGTATTTCATTCCATGTATCGCACAGGGTGGTCCAGGCTCAGTATTCCCAGGCGTATATAAGAGCATGTGGGATGAGATCGACAAGTACAGCTGTGAAAAATTCGGCTTAAAACAGGAAGATATCGATGCACAGAGACTTCCGATCAATATTATGTTTTAATTAGTAATTATCTATATTCGTACATTCCTTTTCCGTAAAAAACGAGATGCTGCATTCGCAGCATCTCGTTTTAAATTACCATGTATCAGAACTATAATCACCAGAGAGGGAGCTATTATCTTCATAGTTACCAGCATCATATGATGGATCATAATATGAAGGTTCATTATAAGTCTGGTTGTAATATGAAGAATCGTAGTAGCCAGTATCATAATAGCCATTATCGTAGTAGCCATTATCGTAATAACTATTATCGTAATAGCTATTATCATAATAATAATTATTGTCATAATAAGTATTATCATAATAAGAATAGTCATAATAGCTATCATCGTAATAGCTATAATCTTCACTATAATAAGTCTGATCAGAATTGTAATCAGAAGATGAATCTGTTACAACTTCTGTCTCTGCTTCTGTTTCTTTTTTTGACTTCTTTTTATTCTTCTGCTTTGCCTCTTTTTTATTGGCATAAGTATAATCAAGTCCGCCAAGATACTTTTTGATCTTTGCAGCTTTTTTTGGTTTATCTTTGCAAAGAGAGCGGTAAAGCATTACATCATCCAGGAACGTCTCCCAGGCATCTGAATTTTTAACGAAATATCGAGGACATTTATCACCGCTGACATCATAATGACGAACAATATTCTTGCGTTTTACATTATATTTCTCGGAAAGGTATGCGGTTAACTTTACAAGAGAAATATAAGTGTCTTTCAGGTACTTTCCGGTAGAGTCCATATGACAGGTCTCGATGGAAAGAGACTGTCTGTCCAGGTTATATGTTGCGCATGCAGCTTCCTGTTCAGGCATACACTGGATTATCTCTCCATCTAAGCCGACGATAAAGTTAGAGCTTAAAGAGATATTTTGTGAATCCTTCAGAGATTCGAAGTAATCGCGATTTTCCTGAGCACTGCTTCCGGGATTGCCAAGATAGTGAAGAACTATCTTCTTGACCTTCTTAATTTCTTTTCCAGGTCTTGACCATTTATTGACAGTGAGGAACTGTTGAGAGATCTCCGGAGCTGGAACAATGAGATTATTTTCGGTTTCAGTTTCAGGAGATGTGGCAGCTACTGCCTCAGATTCGGAAAGATTTGCGTCTGCGTCTGCTTCTGTTTCAATGTTACCTCCTGTTACAATATCTGTAACAGTTCCAGATCCGGTTTCTGTAGCAAGTTCGGTTTCGGCTTCTGTGATAGTCTCAGTTCCGGCTTCTGTGCTGACTTCCGTTTCAACTTCTGTGGTGGACTCAGTTTCTGTTCCTGTAGTAATCTCAGGCTCATCTTCTGTGCTAATCTCGGTTTCCGCTTCTATTGTAACTTCAGTCTCAGTTTCTGATTCATTCGCCTGATTCAAAGAGCCTGAAATCTGAATCGGGTCTGACGTAGGGACAGATGGAAATGAAAAAGAGGAATTATTCTCTAACTCCTGAAATCCGGTCTGAAAAAGGAAAACAGAGAGAATGGAAACGGTTAATAATAAAATTTTACGTTTCATAGTATGACTCCTGAAAAAATAGCGGGATTCCTAAACAGAAGAATCCCGCTATTGGAATTAGATTAAATTCTGTTCAGATCTGCTTCTGTTGTGTCATCACCGATTGTGATAAGTTCTGTGTTAGTAAGTTTTGCAAACAGAGCGATATCTTCTCTTGTAAGGGCTGTAGATACTACTGAGTGGTGAGCACCACCTGCATAGCACCATGCAGCTGTACCGATTTCAAAGTTTGGTTTATGACGGTACATAATTCTAGCTACAGGAAGCTTTGGCATTGGAGCTGGCTGTTTTACAAGTTCGATATCAGCGCAGATGATTCTGAAGTGATCGCCAAGATCGATAAGAGTAACCTGGATACCATCGCCTGTAACACCGTCAAATACAAGTCTTGCAGGATCAGACTTTCCACCGATTCCAAGAGGATGAACCTGGATCTCTGGCTTGTTAGCTGCAAAAGAAGCTGGTACTTCGAGCATATGAGAAGCAAGCTCTAATTCCTGTCCATCTACGAGATCGTATGTATAATCCTCGATGAAACCTGTAGCACCTTCTCTGCCCTCAGCCATCTTCATAAGAACTGCTGAGAATGCGGAGATCTTGTAATCACCTTCAGGACCAAAACCAACACCCTTTGCCATAAGGTTCTGGCAAACGATACCTGGAAGCTGATTTAATCCGTGGAGATCCTGGAAGTTATCTGTGAAAGCACCTGCTTTTGTCTTAGCAAGGAACTTATCAAAACCTACTTCGTAACGAGCCTGCTCTTTTACTGCAGCAACGTTATCTGTAGCCATTGTATACTTGCTTAAGTATTCGTCCATCTTAGCTTCTACTTCTTCGTCTGTAGCTTCGTTAGCAAGAGCAACAACATCGCCGATACCGTAGTACTTGATCTCCCAGCCGTACTTGATCTGGCATTCAAGTCTGTTGCCATCTGTAACTGCTACATCACGCATGTTGTTACCGAATGTAGCAACAGTAAGGTTCTTGGAAAGAGCGATTGCCTTTGCAACATCTGCGAAACGTGCAATCTTTGAAAGAACTTTTTCGTTCTTGTAGTAACCTGCAACTACTTCGTGTTTGATACCAAGCTTAGCAACGATGAAACCATATTCACGGTCACCATGTGCAGCCTGATTCAGGTTCATGAAGTCCATATCGATAGCGTCGTATGGAAGCTCTCTGTTGAACTGTGTATGAAGGTGAAGAAGTGGTTTCTGAAGGAGCTGAAGACCCTTGATCCACATCTTAGCTGGTGAGAATGTGTGCATCCATGTGATAACACCAACACAATCATCATCGTCCATAGCGATACGAATATCTTTTACACAGATGTCAGCTGTTTCAACTACAGGAAGCATCTCGATATCGATCTTATCGCCCATCTTTTCATTTAAAAATGCAACCATTTCCTGACAGTCAGCTGCAACCTGTTTCAGACATTCTTCTCCGTAGAGATCCTGGCTACCAGGAATAAAATATAATTTGCTCATTTTTCTTCCTCCCAATTGAGTAAATATTGTAAAACTGCTATATATTAGGATAACATTTTCAGGTCTGTTTTTCAAGAAAATACAAAAAATGTATGCCCCATTGCCTAAGAAATATTTAAGCGATATTTTAGAAAATGTTTATCATGAAATATTGTATAATAAGAGCAGATAAAATGGAGGTTATTCATAATGATCATAGAACAGGAAGAGACTCAGTTAACCAGAGTCGAAGCGACAGAAACTATAATTACAGATGAGAAGATGCTTATTATCGGGGGAAGTACGCTGGCGGTCAGAGAATATCTGGATCTGGATGAACAGTTCAATCAGATTATGTTTCTGCACCAGGCGGCGATTCAGCAGGTTACGGCACAGCTGAATATTCTGAAGGGAGAATTTGAATTCCGCAATGACCGCAATCCCATTGCTTCCATCAGCAGCAGGATAAAGTCTAAAGAGAGTATTATCGCTAAGATGCAAAGGAAGGGGCTGCCGATTACATTTTCTGCAATGATCGAGAATATCTTTGATATTGCAGGCATGAGAATCACCTGTCCATTTCTGGAGGATGTCTATAGTGTAGCAAAGATGCTGACCTATCAGCCGAATCTTGAGATTATCAAGGTGAAGGATTATATTCGCGAACCGAAGGAGAATGGATACCGTAGTCTCCATGTGATCGTGAATGTGGAGGTACAGTTCTCCAACTGGTCACAGAGGATGCCGGTGGAGATACAGATTCGTACTATAGCGATGGATTTCTGGGCAAGTACGGAGCACCAGCTTAAATATAAGAAGGAAATCGAGTATTCGCAGGAGAAACTGGACAAGCTGAAGCATTGTGCAGATCTTATGGCGCAGGCGGATAAGGAAATACAGGAAATAATGGGTGATTTTGATCTGAATCAATGGTAGAATGTGATTGTGGATTTTTAGAAAGGGAAAATAGATAATCAAAAGAGGCAGATATGAAGATTTGGGTTACACGACATGGACAGACGAATCTGAATAAGGATAAGCTGATGCAGGGTCTTACAGACGAACCTTTGAATGAGACAGGTATTGCACAGGCAAAGAGCAGAAGAGAACAGTTGGGCGACATGAAGTTTGATGCGG
Source organism: Marvinbryantia sp. (assembly GCA_045598185.1). GTDB lineage: Bacteria > Bacillota > Clostridia > Lachnospirales > Lachnospiraceae > Marvinbryantia. Next base: position 5,583 of record JAZLLO010000037.1, on the reverse strand, counting down.
TATATGCAAGCCCGCTTGACCGTGCGATTACGACAGGTGCTATCATTGGTGGCGTTGATAAGAGCGAGGTGATCATTGATCCAAGGATCATTGAGACGGACTTTGGAAGATATGAGAAGTGCAGATACACTCATATGGGAATCAGGATGACACTGTACTGGGCTCTTCCGGAGATATTTCCGGCACCAAAGACAGTGGAACCGATTTCTTCTATGGTGAAAAGAAGCTCTGATTTTTTAAAGGAGCTGGAGCAAAAGGGATATGAGAATGTCCTGGTAAGTTGTCACGGCGGAATCATTCGCGCACTTTGTGGTTATCTGGAGGATCGTAAGAATGGAATCGTATGGCGTCCGAAACCACATAACTGCGAGATCCGAGTATATGAATCTGTCGATGGGAATCATAAAAGAATCATGTGACAGGAGGGAATGATATGATTTCGACATTATCGCTTGTATTGAAGCTTCTTTGCGGCGTTGCACTGTTCCTGTATGGAATGGGTGCGATGGGAGATGGTCTGAAGAAGGTTGCAGGTAATAAACTGGAATCCCTGCTCTATAAGCTGACAAGTACTCCACTTAAGGGGATACTTTTAGGAGCGGGGGTAACAGCTGTTATACAGTCATCTTCGGCTACCACGGTTATGGTGGTTGGTTTCGTTAACTCTGGTATGATGAAGGTGGGTCAGGCTATCGGTATCATCATGGGTGCGAATATCGGTACCAGTATCACTGGCTGGATCCTCTGTCTTTCTTATATTGAAGGATCAGAAGGTGTGGCAGCACTTTTATCTACTGCGACGATCTCTGCAGTAGTAGCTATTATAGGTATCGTTCTTAAGAACTTTACCAAGAAGACACAGAATCATTATCTTGGCGAGATCATGCTTGGTTTTGCTGTACTGATGACTGGTATGCAGATGATGAGTGGTGCGGTAGCTCCATTAAAGGACAGTCCTGCATTTATCAGCGCGCTGACAATGTTCTCGAATCCATTTATGGGTATCCTGATTGGTATCGCATTTACGGCAGTGCTTCAGAGTGCATCTGCTTCTGTCGGTATCCTCCAGGCGTTATCTGTAACCGGCGGAATTGCGTTCTCTACAGCATTTCCTATTACGATGGGTATCGGTGTCGGTGCAGCTTGTCCTGTTCTTCTTTCTTCAATCGGAGCGAATAAGAATGGTAAGAGAACAGCACTGATCTATCTGCTGAATGACGTATTTGGTCTTGTGATCTGGTCAACGATATTCTATTCCTTGAATGCTGTTGTGGGCGGTTTTCCGTTCCTTAACATGACTATGAACCCATTTAAGATTGCTCTTCTGAATACGGTATTCCGAGTTATGACGATCCTGGTTCTGAGCCCATTTATCAAATACATCGAAAAGCTGGTATTTATCCTTGTGAAGGATTCAGAGGCCGAGATCGCAGAACAGAAAGACTTCGAACTCCTGGATGAACGTTTCCTCAGAAACCCGGATATCGCGCTTGCACAGTGCCATACTTCAATCTGTGGTATGGAAAAGAAGACAAGAAAGAATATCTTCCGTGCAATGAACCTGTTACATACTTTTGATGAAGCAAAGTACAATAAGGTTGTTGCAAAGGAAGCTTTGATCGATAAATACGAAGATAAGCTTGGAGCTTATCTTATGAAGATCTCAAAGAATGAGCTGGATCAGAAGCAGATTCATGAAACTGCCAAGTATCTTTCCTGTCTTAGTGACCTGGAACGTATCAGTGACCATGCCTGTGCTGTTGCTTATGTTGCTAAGGAACTGGCAGAGAAGAAGATTATCTTTTCAAAGCCTGCAAGAGCAGAGATTATTGTTCTGGAGACAGCAATTGAAGAGATTATTAACCTTACAGAAAAGAGTTTCGTTGAGAATGATACTGAATCTGCATATAAGGTAGAGCCGATTCGTCAGCTGATCGTTAAAGTATGCGGAGAGTTAAAGGGACGTCACGTAGCACGTCTTCAGCAGGGGCTCTGTAATGTTGAACAGGGCTTCCCATTCAATGACCTTCTTACAAACCTGGAACGTGTAGCTGCACATTGTTCGAATATTGCAATCTCTGTTCTGGAACAGGATGAGAATATCAATGGTGCACATTCATATACACAGGATGTCAGACAGAAGAATGCAAAGGATGCAATCAGTGCATTCAATGAATATGCACAGATGTATCAGTTACCATCTCTGGAAACCATTGATACGATGGTAGATGATGATACACGTGTATTTGATGATGTGGAAGAGACAGATATTCTGGAATCAAGACCAAAGAACCGAAAGGAAGCAAGAGCAAGATTACTGGAATATACAGCGAAGAAGTCCACTGAAGAGGATGAGTAATTTCGTTTCTGATAATGTCAAGCAAACAGCCGGGGCAGTAACAAAAGTTACTGCCCCGGCTGTCTGACCGGTAACGGCAAAATGAAACTTGTTCTGCACAAATGCATAGAAGGCTCTTGTAGTCTCACTGTTCTTATCATAATCATAACTGCATTGTTCAAACACATCTGTGATCTTTTGATAAGCTCTACGCTCGCTGGCACGAATCTCACGGATACGTTCCAGTAATTCATCAAAATAATCTTTGCCAAATGGTTTTCCGTTCTTAAGCATATCATCATTGAGTACAAAGCCCTTTGTGATATATTCCTTCAGTGTTTTTGTAGCCCACTGACGAAATCTGGTTGCTTTTTTTGAATTTACACGATACCCTACGGCGATTATGGCATCGAGATTATAGCATTTGGCATTACGCTTAACATCTCGATTTCCCTCTTTTTGAACTACCGAGAAAATCTCGGCAGTTGCCTCCTCTGTTAATTCCTCTTCTTTGTAAATATTTTTAAGATGCAATGAAATATTGTCTGAACTACAATCAAACAACTCTGCCATTGCTCTTTGCGTTAGCCAAAATGTTTCATCTTTATATATTACGTTGACACAGACATTGGTATCATCTATCTGATAGAGGACGATATCATGTTTTTGTTCCATTTTGCAATCTCCTTAAATGTAAATAATAATTTTTGTGCAGCGTTATGCTCTGAATGAGACCATAATGTCTATTCCATTTACATCCTCAGATGTTCCCTGATTCCTACATCTTTCTGCTTCTGTTTTAATCAAATAATCAACAGTTTGTTTTCCATAATTATCTATAGAAAGATAGAGTTTAATAAGATCTGTCAATTCATCGGCTGTTGACCATTTGCTTAGTTTTTCTATGGCTTCTGCAGATAACGTAGCAGACGAATCATCATCTGATTGTCCTAGTATATAATCCGTTCGAACATCGAATAATTCCGATAAAGTGCATAAAGTCTGAAAATCAGGATTCCGTTTGCCAACTTCCCACATAGCAACAGTGCCTTTTGAAACACCCAATTTTTCAGCCAAAGTAACCTGCGTATATCCATTTTTTTTGCGTAATTCTTTTAAGCGTGTTCCAAACATGTTATTTCTCCTATGATCACATAAAGTACTTCATTTATTGTAACACAAAAAGTGAGAAATAAAAACTTAATTTTACATAATTCTATCGATATGTATAACATTCTGTGAGATAATACACATGTTGATATATCTGACCATATTAACGCTATTGTATAGTTAATGAAATCTTTCTATAAAAGCTCTATTCTAAAAGAATGCATTGTCATCAATCAATAAAAAGGCATAGTTCAGTAATCGAAATCACTAAACTATGCCGATTTTCTTAAAAGATCCAAATCCTTAATTTGTACCGCCTTAATGGCTGTGTCTTATTTATTTCTGTTTTTTTTCTTTTCCAATTGTCTTTTTGCCATCTGGTAATCGGTCAATCTCTGTCCGAGATATACCAGCATTGCTGCAATAGGTACGCTGACGAACATGCCGAAGACTCCGCCGATATTTCCACCAAGTGTGATGGATACGATAATCCATAATGGTTTGATACCCATTGATTCTCCCATGATCTTAGGTCCAAGATAGAGACCATCGAACTGTTGAAGAATCAGTATCAGAATTAAGAAACCTACGGACTTCCATGGGCTTATCATCAGAAGGATGAATGCACCAGGGATCGCTCCGATGAATGGTCCGAAGTAAGGAATCATATTCGTGATTCCAACGATCGCACTGATCAGCAGTGCATAATCCATACGGAAGATCGTCATGGAAAGGAAACACAATCCGCCGATAATCAGGGAATCGAGTGCTTTACTTACGATGAAGTTCGTAAATATGTGGTTGCATTCCTGCAATATCTCTGTTGTAATCGTAAGATTCTTCTTTGGAACCAGTGTGATAAGCAGAGCCTGAACGAATTCTTTCAGATACTTTTTATCCGTCAGGATATATGCAGAAATAATGATCGCGATCAATACATTCAGGACGCCTTTTACTACGGAAACAGATGCTGCATATACAGCAGGTACTACTGTAGCAATATTCTTAAAGTAGTTAATGAAATCCGGCAGGAAGCTGTTAACAATATTCTTTGCTTCTGTAACATCGGAATTCGGAAAATGCGTCTGAATCTTATCCAGAAGATCGTAAGCCATCTGATAGAGCTGTGGCAATGTGTTAACAAGATCTGTCAAGCTGACGATAATCTGCGGTACGACGAAGATAATACAGGATAATACAAATCCTAATACCAACAGATATGCTAATGCAATCGGAAGGTAACTACAAAGTCTCGGATACTTTGAAAGCTTCAGGTGCTTATTCATGATGCTTCGTATCCTGTTGATGATCGGATTCAGAATCATAGCAAACAGAATACCAAACAGGAACGGCATGAGCACATTCAGAATACGCATGATACCTTGTGTAACAGCATATGGAGTCATGATAACTCTGACAGCCAGTGCACCAACAACGATCAGTCCAAAAGCGTAAATACAAATGGTGAAATACTGGTTATTCGGCAGGAAACGCTGTTTCTTATCATTATCACTGGAAGTATGAACCAGTACCTGTTTCTTCTCTGGATTAGTGGAAACAGAAGCTTTTACACGCTTTTTTTTCTCTGTATTATTCGAAACAGGAGTCTTTTCCTGTGACTTCTTTCCTGCAGCGGACGAATTGCGTTGCTTAGGAACAGTATTCTTTAAAGTATCTGAGGGACTTTTTTCTGTCTTATTTGAATCATTAGTCATTCGAAATCACCTCATATATTTGATGATGAATAGTATACTTTAGATTTCAATTTAATGCAAGAAATTCTATAAGAGGATTTTGCGTGAACCGTCCCCAAGTTACTGTTCAGGTGCCAATCTTCCGTAAGATTTTATGAAACAAATACCAGCATATGTAGAGAGAAGTCTGTATTATATCTCCCCTTTTGATTAATTATAGTCTCTCGGAATCTCTGACCCTTTAATTTATAAGGTTTTTAAGATTCCTTTTTTTATATTTTCTCCACCTTTTTTCAAAACGCACTTGACATATCGCCTAAAAAATGCGGCGCTACGCGCCTCTTAATTAATAAGACATATTGTTCCGGCGGCGCCGGGCTGAACTTTTTGATTGGAGGTGCGTTTCATTGAAACCTGTTAATTATGGCGGTCATGCCGCTT
>JAZLLO010000036.1:0-31030 GCA_045598185.1 Marvinbryantia sp. | reverse complement strand
CTTTTGGGTCAGGTACTTCATGTGGAGATTAATTCCATCGTAGAATTTTCAAATGATGGTGATGAAAAAGCTACGGAAGGCAATTGGAACTTTGATATTACACTTCCGGGATGTGAAAACAGAAAAGAACTGCAGCTCGGAACAAAAATTGAAGGAAGCGATTTTGTATTAGAAAAAGTGTCTATGTCCCCACTTTCCATCGATGCATATTTTACCTGGAGAGGTGTAGGCGAGAAGACGCCTATGGATGTACCAGTTGTAATTGAAGTGATACTGAAAAATGGAGACTATTGGGTATTGAGTGGCGCAGGTATGATGGCAAGCGGAAATGATGGTTTCTATTTTAAAGGAGCATTCGGCAAAGTGTTGAATGTGGATGATATAGCTGCACTTAAGCTCAATATGGACATTAGTAAAGAAAAGCCGGAATTAGTAACTGTTAATCTTAATAATGAGTAATGTGTATTCAGCCCTGTCACCAGAATGGCGGCAGGGTATTTTTATATGGCGATTTATTGACAATTACACGATACCGTGCTAATGTCAAAATACCAGGAGGGATAATACATGGAAGGATACTTAACAGTAACTGAATATGCAAAGTCGATTGGGAAAGATCCGGGAAATATACGTAAGATGTTAATAGCTGGAAGGCTTCAGGGTGAAAAAATAGGAAACCAGTGGGCGATAAAAGAAGGGACAGAATATCCAGCAGATGGACGAATTAGTTCTGGAAAGTACCATAATTGGCGGAAACAAATTGTATTTAATGCTAATAATAAATCATTAAAAAGCACTTTGGATAAATTGGTTGCATATGCCTGTAAAATATATGGTAATAAGCTCGAGGAAATCGTTCTTTATGGCTCTTATGCGAGAGGAACCCAGACAGATGAGTCTGACGTTGATATAGCATTATTACTTAATGATGGCCATACAGAATCAATGCATGATGCTATGACAGATATTGTTGTGGATCTGGAACTGGAATCGGATAAAGTGTTATCGGTTATTTCTGTAGATAATGCGGAGTTTTTAGATTGGGGAGATACATTGCCATTCTATAAAAATATAAAGAAGGAGGGTATTGTATTATGGAAGACCGCTTAGTGGAATTATCGAAATATAGATTTGAGTGCAGCATAGAGGCGTTAGAGGATTCAACCTACGGATATTCTTATCACAGAAAGATTAGAATGAAAGTACTTTAGCATGAAAGTTGGAGTAACAGGGAATATGAATAAAATACTATTGGTAGAAGATGACAACTCAATAATTGCCAGCCTTTCAGAATTTCTCAGTAACGAGGGATTTACGGTTACATCTGCAGGAACATATAATGAAGCCCTTAAGTGTGCTGCTAAAGAGCAGTTTGACCTGGCACTTTTAGATGTTTCTTTGCCGGATGGAAACGGAATGTTTTTGTGCAGCCGTATAAAAGAATATAAGATTCCTGTGATTTTTCTGACTGCATCCGCATCGGAAAACAGTGTGGTGCAGGGATTTGATATGGGTGCAGATGACTATATTTCCAAACCTTTTAGGCCTCGGGAACTTCTTTCCAGAATAAAAAATGTGTTAAGAAGATACGGCAAAAACAGCAGTGTGGTAATGGTGGGAAATTTGCGTGTGGATACAGAAAAGGGACAGGTATACAGAGGAGAAGAAGAAATCCAGCTGTCTGCCCTGGAATACCGACTCTTTCTGGTGTTCATCAATAATAGAGGAAGACTTCTTCTCAGAAGTCAGCTGCAGGAAGAACTTTGGGATATTGCAGGAGATTATGTGAATGACAACACTCTGACCGTATACATCAAGCGGCTCAGAGAACGTATTGAAAAAGATCCGCAGAAACCGGAAATCATTAAAACAGTAAGGGGTATGGGCTATCGAATGGACGAGTAAAAGCCCGGACTAAACATGAAGACGAATAGAAACCCGGAAGTAAAAAAAGAAACATTAATATTTGGAATCATCACAGCTGTGGTGGCAGCTATCTGTTTCTGTATAAATATTTATTCAGGATTGATCATGCTGGCTGCAGGTGTGTTTTTTATTGTGCTGCATATTATGTTTGCGAATAAAAGGTATTCCAGGATCGCAGAACTTTCTGATAATCTGGATCAGATTCTTCACGGTCAGGAAAGAATTCTGGTTAAAGACTGTAAAGAAGGAGAGCTTGCTATTCTTTCCAGTGAAATCAACAAGATGATACTAATGCTGAATGAGCAGTCCGATCAGCTTCTTAAGGAGAAGGTGAACCTGTCGGAAGCGATTGAAGATATCTTCCATCAGCTGAGGACTCCGTTGACGTCTCTTATGCTGGATGCAGAACTGTTACGGGCTGGGAATCTTTCGGATGACCGAAGGATAGGAATTGCGAGGCAGATAAAAAAGCAGCTGGTTCGGATGCAGTGGCTGGTGGAATCACTTCTCAAGATGTCCAAGATCAATGCAGGAACAGCTGTTTTTGTGAAGGATAAAATATCCGTGAAGGAACTTCTGAAAAAGGCAGAAGAGCCTTTCCGGATTCAGATGGAATTAAAAGGACAGGAATACGAATGCAATGTTTTGGATGAGAGTTTTGAGGGAGACTTTAACTGGAATGTAGAAGCTATCGGGAATCTTCTGAAAAACTGTATGGAACATACTCCGGAAGGAGGAAAAATCACGGTAGATGTTATGGATAATCCTCTTTATACGCAGATTCTTATATCGGATTCCGGCGAAGGTTTTTCAAAGGAGGACATTCCTTATCTGTTCAACCGTTTTTATAAAGGGAAGAATGCATCGACGGACAGCATCGGTATTGGACTTGCTTTATCCAGATGCATTATCGCGGAACAAAATGGAGTAATAACAGCACAAAACAAAGTGGATGGTGGAGCGCAGTTTACAGTTAAATACTATAAATGCCTCACTGTATAACTTAAAAAAAATATTAATGTTTGTCACCTTAGTGTCACTTTCGTCATTTAAGATTAAGACATAAGCATGAAACAGGATATGTTCTGCGACATATTCGGAAAGAGGAAAAATGGAAATATTAAAAATCGAAAATCTGACGAAAGTATATGGATCTAGTGAAAACGAAGTAAGGGCTCTGGATGGGGTATCATTTTCTGTAGAGAAAGGTGAATTTGTTGCTATTATCGGGCCATCCGGTTCCGGAAAATCAACACTTCTGCATATTCTTGGAGGAGTAGACAGACCGAGCGGTGGGAAGGTCTGGATGAACGGACAGGATGTCTATGCCCAGAATGAGGATCAGCTTGCAATCTTCCGCCGCAGGGAAGTAGGCCTTATTTACCAGTTCTACAATCTGATCCCAGTATTAAATGTGGTGGAAAATATCACACTTCCAGTGCTGATGGACAGCAGAAAGGTGAATGAGGACAGACTGGAAGAACTTCTTGGAATCCTTGGACTCAAAGATCGAAAAGGGAATCTTCCAAACCAGCTTTCCGGCGGACAGCAGCAGAGGGTTTCCATCGGAAGAGCTCTGTTAAATGCGCCATCCGTTGTTCTTGCAGATGAACCTACAGGTAATCTGGATTCCAAAAACAGCCAGGAAATCATAGAGCTTCTTAAGATGTCCAATAAAAAATATGGACAGACTCTGATCGTTATTACTCACGATGAATCCATAGCACTTCAGGCAGATCGTATCATTACAATTGAAGACGGACACATTGTTCGTGATGAGAGAATCAGGGAGGCGAAATAAGATGGAAAAATATACGAGACATGTATTTCGTAGTTTTGCCGCCCGTTCACTGAAAGCCAATAAGACAAGGACCATAGTTACCATTATAGGTATTGTTTTATCCATGGCTTTGTTTACTGCAGTAATCGAAGGCGCTTTCAGTGGAATAAGATTCCTTGTGGATTCGGAAATTGAAGCGGAAGGAAAATGGAACGGCGAGTTCTACGAGATCAATGATGAACAGGTGGAGCAGCTCATTCGCAGTGGGGAAATCGATGAATTTGCCTGTATGGAAAGAGTGGGATGGGGTCCTGTGGAATCCTCTGACGAAGATAAACCTTATCTTCTGGTAGAAAGCTTTACCGACAGGTTCGAAGAACTGGTTGCGGTGCACATTCTGGAAGGACGTATGCCGGAGAATAATAAGGAAATTATTATTCCGAACCACCTGAAAGCGGATGGAAAACCCGTCTATGGGATCGGTGATACACTGACACTTGATTTAGGGGAACGGTATCTGAATGGGGAAAAGGTATCTCTGGACACGGCATTCAGTAAAGAGGAAGAAGAAATAATAAAAGATACCGTTCTTCATGAATATACCGTAGTAGGAATCTTCTCCAGATTTAATATGAATATCGAGCCATACAATTGTCCAGGATATATGGCGCTTACAAGAGGCCCTCTGGGGCAGACTTCATCCGGAGATGTCGGAAAAACTTCCATGTTCTTCACCATGAAGAATATGAGAAACTATTACAGGTTCGTGGATGAGCAGACCATTGAACCACATAGAATCAGCACACACAGCGACCTGCTGTATTTTAATGGAGTCAGTGGCAATAAAGGCATTATGGCGATGATAACCTCCCTGGTTATTATATTGATCGCTCTTATACTGATCGGTTCCATATCTCTGATCTACAATTCATTTTCTATTTCTGTAAATGAAAGGACAAGGCAGTTTGGTATCCTAAAATCCATAGGTGCCACCAGGAAACAGTTAAGAAGTGCGGTACTTTTTGAAGCACTGATCCTTTCAGGGATTGGTATCATTGCAGGTGCAGTAGTCGGATGCGCTGGAATAGGACTTACTTTATACTTCCTAAGTGGTACTTTTACACAGCTTCTGACATTTTCAGACACAGTAACAATGCATCTGGTAATAAACCCATTGGGACTGTTGGCTGCGGCAGTCATCTGTCTCATAACCGTCCTTGTTTCCGCATGGATCCCTGCCAGAAGAGCAATGAAAGTATCCGCGATCGAAGCCATCCGTCAGAATCAGGAAGTTAAGATCAATGGCAGAAAGATAAAGACTCTGAAACTTACGCAGAAACTTTTTGGCATTGAAGGCACTCTGGCAGCAAAGAACTTCAAACGGAATAAAAAGAAGAGCAGAAGTGTTGTTCTGTCCCTGACCTTAAGTATTATCCTCTTTATTTCGGCATCATCTTTCTGCGCTTACCTTATGGATTCCATTGATAATTTTACCTCTTTAGATCAGGGCTATGACCTGGAAGTGGCTGCCCGGTATCCATGGAAAAGTGAAGAAGAAATGCTGAAGGACCTAAAAGCCATAGAAGGTGTTAATGATATCGTCTATACAAGATGGCTGCTCACCAACTGTGATTATGCGGATAATATCCTTACGGATGGCTGCCTTCAGTACGCACCTATTACCCCAAATGATAATAATACTTCCGGAATACCGACCTTCATTTACTTTTTAAGTGACGGAGCTTTTAAGGATTTGTGCGAGGCAAACAACCTGAATGCGGAGAAGTATTATGATTCTCAGGCACCGCTTGCTCTTCTTCAGAATAATGTTTCTTACTATTCCTATGATGAGGGAAAGGGATATACCAGATACTACAATGTTGATATTGTGAAAGATGACGTAAAAGATCTTGAAACCGTGTTCACTCAATATGAATATGTGGATGAAAGTGAAAAGAGTGAGGAGTACCAGCCAGAGGTTGTATCAAAGGATACCCTTAAGGCGGACTGCATATTAAATAATGGAAGTTATTATATTCCGAACATAATGCCATGCTTTATATATCCATATTCAATGATGGATGTGATCATTCAGAAAGATACTGAGGAGGCCAGCCAGCTTGAGGCACCATCTTATTATATTCTTACGGATGATCATGCAGGTGTGGCAGAAGTTATAAGAAAGTATGGCGAAGATAATGGTATAGGACTTGAAGTATTTGACACGGCGGAAGGATTCGAGGCTGTTCGCATGCTGGTAATGATCATGAATGTATTTGCTTACGGATTTATTATTCTGATTTCGCTTATCGCAGTAGCAAATGTGTTTAATACAATCTCAACCAATATTGGACTCAGAAGAAGAGAGTTCGCAATGCTTAAATCTATGGGTCTTTCCAATAAGGGATTTCGTAAGATGATGAACTATGAATGTATAATCTATGGATTCCGTGGAATCATATGGGGACTGATTATTTCAGTTGTTATGACCTTCTTCATGTATATGGCAGTGAATGCTTCCAGGGAAACGGCGTTCTATATTCCTTGGTACAGTCTGGTAATTGCTATTGGAAGTGTGTTTCTGGTTGTATTTCTGGCTATGTGGTATTCTGCAGGAAAGATAAAGAAAGATAATACAATCGATGCATTGAAAAATGAAAATTTATGATATCCCTCCTGAGTAAGATTCAATATAGGCTATGCTTAACGGAAAAGCCTTACAACGAGCATCAGCGAGTTGAACACACTTTTGAAGTTAAATAAAAAACTAAACATTTGTGAATTGACATTTCTTTTGCTAAAATAACTAAATAATGTAAAGGAGGAAGCATTATGCCAACAATTGAAATGATTCGGAATACTGTTTCCGAGCTGGGGAAAGAATATGGGGCAAAGCGTATATCATTATTTGGTTCCTATGCAAGAGGCGATATGACAGAAGATAGTGATATAGATCTGCTTATAGATAAAGGGCGAATCAGAGGTCTTGAATTTGCTTCGCTGCTGTGTGATTTAGAAGAAGCATTTGGTAAACATGTGGATCTTATTTCGGTCCGCGGTGCGAATCAGGATTTCCTTAATGAAGTCAAGAAGGATGAGGTGCTGATCTATGAACGCTAGTGATAGAGACCACAGCATAATCAAACATATCCGGGAATATTGTATTCAAATAGATATGACAGTCGACCGATTTGGCAATGATTTTGACATATTTGACAATGATCCAATATATAGAAATGCTGTTTCCTTATGTATTCTTCAGATAGGGGAATTGGTTGGAGTTTTAACGGATGAATATAAAAACAGTCATGCGGAAGTTCCATGGAAACAGATTAAGCAAATGAGGAATATAGTTGCACACAGATATGGAACTGTAGATTCTACAATTACTTGGGATGTTATACAAAATGATATCCCTGATTTAATGAAGTTTTGCGAGAGGGAAATGGAACAACGAGCGTAAGTGAGTTGAACACACTTTTGAACACAGACGGTGGAAGAGCTCTGAAAAATCCTTTCTTTTCAAGCTTTTTCGGAGGTAGATGAATTTTCGAATCCCTCTCTCTCCGCTAAATGAGTCGGAAAGCTTAGGCTTTCCGCTTTTTTTGTTCGGATAAGAAATCGATTACCTGATTTATATATTTTGCAGCAGAATTCAGTTCATCGATTGTATTATAAAAAGCGGGGGAGATTCGCGTTATTGTTTTGACACCGTATTTATTCACAATTGGTTGTGCACACATACTTCCTGTGCGGAGAGCTACACCATATTTATCAAGAAAACTTGCCAGATCATATGGATGAACACCATCTGCGATAAAGGATATTACACCGGCACGATGCTTCGGATTTCCGAGTATATGGACACGAGGAATATCACGAAGCAGTTTTTCCATAAGTGAAGTTAAAGCTTTTTCACGGTCATATATATTTTCGAGACCAATATCGGTCAGGTAGTCTATGGCAGACCCGAAGGCAATTATGCCGCTGTAATTTGGGGTACCGGCTTCTAATCTGGCAGGAAGAGCAGGAAATGTGCTATCATTTTCCGAAACAATATCTACCATGCCTCCGCCATAGCGATAAGGTTTCATGCTATCCAGATATTTATCCCGTATGAATAGACATCCGACTCCTGTTGGGCCCATCATTTTATGGGCAGAAAATCCCAGAAAATCATAGTTTAGTTCTTTAAAATTCAAATCTGTATGGCGTATAGCCTGAGCTGCATCTATATATACCGGAATATTAAATGAATGTGCGAGCTGAATAAGAGGCTTTAAATCCACTACAGTTCCAACAACATTTGATACTGAGGTCACAGCCAGAAACCTGCATTTGTCATTGATCATTCTGCAGGCAGCATCCATGTCGATGTCACCATCTATTGAAGGTATAACCTTAAACTGCGCACCGCATTCTCTGCATAATTGCTGCCATATAACGTAATTGGAGTGGTGTTCTAATTCCGTAGTGACAACAACATCTCCAGGCGCAAGGCGGTGGCGCAAAAAACTGCAGGCAACCAGATTCGCACTGTCCGTTGCGCCGGAAGTGAATACTACCTGTCCTTCCTTATTGCCATGGAGAAGACTAAGAACTTTTACACGTGTGTTCTCCATATGCTGAGTAGACATTTCACTTAGATAGTGAATTCCTCTGTGGACATTTCCATTAAATCGGGTATAATGCTCCATCCAGCTGTCGATAACAGGCTGTGGCATCTGTGTAGTGGCAGCATTATCCAGGTAAATGAGAGGTTTGTTATGTATTTTTTCTTTCAGTATTGGAAAATCATTTCGAATATTTTGCCAGTTGCGATTCATTTTATTCTCCTTGACTGCCGGATTCTGCGAGGATTTGTATATTGGTGATAATCTCAATAATTCCTTTTAGCTGTTCCATATTAAAGTGTCTGGTGAAATTGTCATTATCCAATAATCCGCAGCTGTATGTACGTACTTCATCTAAAGAACGGTTATTATAGATTTCCTGCAACAGAGCCATAGCTCCCTTTATGATCAGGGCTTCACTGTCTGTCGAAAAATATAGTATGCCATCTTTTATATATGTATATACCCATGTATTCACCTGGCATTCCCGGACGAGATGATCATCTGTGCGAAAGTTTTCGTCAAAAGGTGCGCATTCAGCTGCACACATGATAAGAAATGAATATTGATCTATTTCATCTTCAAGCTTTTCTAAATCGTATAGTATGGCACGCTCTGTTTCCTGCATAGTCATGACAATATCTCCGTTTGTTAAAAAACAGTATAATAATGAGGTCTGAAAAAATGACGGGAAGGAGGTAATCCCTGATTCTTCGAATTACCTCCCTGTCCGTTTTAATTTATAAATACGAATGGTGCTAATTCAGATGCAAGATCCTGGATAGTTTGGATCTTACCTGCATTTTCAGGAGGCATATGAACTCCCAGTTTTTTCTGTACATCCAAAAACAATAAAATGCGTTTTGCCAGAACTGCCGGCGCGCTTCCGCATGCTCCAGGGCGATCCATTTCTTTTAATTCTTCAATTGGTATACCGGTATCTCTGGATATACTGAAGCGAACCATCTTTGTGATGTTATCAGAAAATTCCTCTGCAGAAAGCCTGAGTTTTACTGCAATATACTGCTTGATGGCAAGTGTCAGGTCATTGAGATCCTTTTGCTCTTTTTTTGAATACTCCTCAAAAACAGCATCAGCAGCTCTTGAAGCATTACTTACTTTTCCTGCAATATCACTGATTGCCATAATTATGCCTCTACAACTTCAAGACCACTGATCATAGCGTATTTTTTCAATGTTTCTACATGATCGCCGTATACAAGTGGAATATGTTCGCCGAAATCCTGCATTTTGTTATAGAAATCTTCGTTATCCTTAACCTGGAAGATAATCATTGGTTTGCAGTTTGGAATTTCTTTAAATGCACCACCCATGATGGTTCCCTTAGCAACGAATAATTTATCGCATTTTGGAGATAAACGGCACATAGTAATAGTTTTACCCTTATCTTCGCGCCAGTCATTACGGATAGTTGCAGCCCATCCGGAAAAAGCAAAAGGCTGAATACTGTAATTTGCATTCGGCTTATCAAGACCTCTCATCTTACGGTTTGGCACTGCATGGAATGTGAACATAAGGTTTGGTTCTGTTTCAAGACCGCCAACTTTCCAGTCATCAACAGGGAGTCCTTCTTCCACAAGTGGGGAAAGAGGTGGTGTAGCTTTGCCGTCGCCTAAGTACAGGAAAGGATTTGTTTCACCCATATAAGAAGCACAGCCGGAAACACTGATCAGCAGCTGCTCGGAAAGAGCGGCGATGGAATCCATTTCACATGCAGAAGGAATACCATTTTCATTATTCAGAGAATGTGTAAGACAGAAAGTTACCTGTTCTTCATTAGCACGTCTGGTTGCACAGAACTGTGGACATGGAGCAGTAAACATGTTGCAGTCGTGTTTATCAAGGAATTTCTGGATTGTGTACCATAAACGTACGGTTTTTTCTACTTTGTCTTTTTCCATGTTAACAAGAGTAGCACCATTTACCAGATCATCGGTAATCTGCGCAATCTCTTTCATTTCTTCTTCGGTAGGATTAAGGCCCATACGTCCAGGAAGAGTTGGGTTTGACATTGGATCTCCTGGTTTATACTGATCCAATACTTCATGGAGATTTACTGCACGGAAATGAACACCAAGCTTTTTGGTTACATCACGCTGGTTATAAAATGCATTTGATGTGATGTCACTGCCTGCAACCTCGCCCAGACGTACAACCTGGAGAAGGTTTGAATTGCGCATAACTTTTCTGAGGCGAAGAGCATGCAGAAGAGTAATGGTGCCATCCCAGTAAAGTGGTGCATATCCTTCACATCCATGTGAACGAAGATGAGATAAAGTTCTTGCCGGCATGCAGCAGCCTTCCGGAGTCATTACAATAGTTTTACCGGAACGTTCTGCAAGTTCAGTAATAATATCGCCGCGAAGCATCTGTGCAGCCAAGATCAGATAAACGTCTGTCTGGGCATCATTTTTCATTAATTCTTCGAACATAGCGTCAGGAATTGTCATTTCATCATCACGCTGTACATAGATCATATCCATAACATTGAGCAGAGGCTCATTTGCAAGATGTGCTTTCACACCTTCAAGAGCTCCGTTTCCCATTATAGGCTGGATCATAGCTTCGAACTCAGGTTCTAACTGTTCTGGTGGAGCCATACGGCATGGACCTTCAAAAAAATACTTGTGTACCAGACCGATGTAGATAGGCTGGATATTAAGTTTAATCTGATAACCTTTTTTAATCATGATTCTTCTCCTTTAAATATTCTGTAAATAATGAATTATGCATCATCATGACTAAATATTTACATATTATTATTAAGAAAAATAGGTATATAAAATACCTAAATAATATATATAACATATATTATATGGTATAATGTGCACATAAAGCGCGCATATAAGAGGAAAGGGATTTCTTTATGTATACTGTTTCTATGATAATTGATTATATAGGGGCTGAACGGATAACAAGTATTCATATTGTACCGGATGATTTTATCAAGTGTATCCGAGCTGACAATGCAGCTTTGATGAAAAAAGAAACTTTATATATTTCACCAGGTGAAAAAGATATGGAGACCATGTGCAGGACTGCAGCAGGTTCGTCTTTTGTCGTTCACGAGAGTATGTCATGTGCATTTAACTGTTTGCTGGATGCTTTGGATTTCTTTTCAGATTGGCAGGCAGATCTTATAAAAATAAGTGAAAATGGATGTACACTTACGGAACTGCTGGATACAGCTTATCCAATGTTGAAACACCCTTTGTTTATTCTGAATAATGAACAATACATGATAGCAAATTCTCCTGATGCAGATGCGATAGATCTGCAATCAAGAACAGATCTTACGGAATTGTTTAAAAATAAATCATCCAATATTGAAAAGATTGCAGCTTTTAACAGGTTGTACTCGGATTATTTTAAAAATGTTGGAGTCTATAAAATACCGGGAGATGTATTTACAGAAACAGGTTATGCTTTTAATCTTTTTCATAACAGGATGATGTGTGGAATACTGGTGATAGAATATTTTGATGATATGGTAACGCAGGGAATGCTTGACCTCTTCCGGATTCTGGGACACCATATTCAGGATATGATAAATGTACCTTCGAATGGTCTTGTTATTGAAAATAAGGATCCGGCTTTTTTGAGATATTATTTATCACCGACCGTGGAAAATGCAGAAATAATGCGGCATGAGTTATTTATATCCAATTGGAATGATGAAGATGCAAAGCAGATTATCTGTATTTCTCATTCGGATGACAATGGGATATCTCCAAATCTGAATTATGCTCATCTGATTTTTAGCAGAATGCCCTGGCTTAAAGCAGCGAAATATAAGGAATGTGTTATTCTTTTGCTTAATATTCGAATTCTTGATGAAAATGAAAGCTACAATGAGATAACCCAGAGAATTTCCCAGTTGGCTTATTATGCAGGAGCAAGCGAATATTTTGAGCAAACAGATAAAATACCGCTTATGATACGAAGAGCACAGGCTGCTTTGGAAAATGGAGATCAACGTCCAGGTGCAATCAATTACTTTGAAAAGAATTTTTTGCGCTGCTTCTTTTCTATGATGGAAAAGGAAGATATTGAATTGTTACAGCATCCGATTCTTGAAAAAATTAGTCTGTATGATGCGAGAAACGGCAGCAGGTTATATGAAACAGTATATTATTATCTGAAAAATGAAAGAAATATCACAGACACGGCTAGAGAGATGAAACTTCATAGAAATACTCTTATTCATCGTATCGAACGAATAGAGGAGATCACTCAGGGGATTTTGGATGATCCGGAAGAAAGACTGCATATTATGCTGTCTTTTTATCAAGACCTGAGCAGAGTACCTGTGATATTATCAATCGATTAAAAAATATCTGGAGGGAAGCAAATGAAAAATGTATTCTGGTGAATGTCAGATCGCTATTGAGTTGATATAGCATTATTACTTAATGATGGGCATACAGAATCAATGCATGACGCCATGACAGATATAGTTGTGGATCTGGAATTGGAATCAGATAAAGTATTGTCGGTGATATCTGTTGACAATGTAGGGTTTTCAAACTGGGGGGATGCACTGAATAGGGCTTATTATTCTATTTTTCATTAAGATAGCATAGTGAGAACTTGACAGAACACCAAAAACAATTATAATCACAAGAAAGTAGATTACGAGTTACTAACTTATAAGTAGAGGTTGGCAATATGAAGTTTTATTGCAGAGAAGATGAACTGAGGAAAATGAACCGCCGTTATGAAGAAGGCGCTTTTGAGTGCGTAGTCATTTACGGACGAAGACGCGTGGGTAAAACCGCTCTGATTAACGAATTTTGTCGAGATAAAAAAACGATATATTTTTCGGCGTTAAAAGCACCGGCGACTGAGAATCTGAGTGCATTATCTAAAGCGGTATATCAATATGAGCAGCCAAATGCGGATACGTATCCGGAGTTTTCATCTTTTGAAAGTGTACTGGATGAAATCAGCAGGCTGGGAAAAGACGAAAGGATTGTATTTGTTATCGATGAATATCCCTATCTGGCAGAAGCATATCAGGCAATTTCATCCCGCTTGCAGCATTTAATTGATCATGTCTGGCAGGAAGGAAAACTATATCTGATCCTCTGTGGTTCCTCTATGAGTTTTATGCAAAACCAGGTGCTGGGATATGAGAGTCCGCTTTATGGCAGAAGGACCGTCCAGTTTAAAATTGAACCGATGACTTACCGTGAAACAGCAGTGTTTCACCCGGGTTTTGCAGCTGAAAAGAATGCTTATATCTACGGTATCACAGGAGGAATTCCGCATTATATCAATAAGCTTAATGTTAAAGACAGTCTGGATGATTCGTTGATAGACAATTTGTTTGACTGTTCAGCATATCTTTTTGAGGAACCGGATAATCTGTTAAAACAGGAACTGCGTGAACCAGCTGTATACAATGCTGTGATCCGTGCTATTGCTGAAGGCGCTTCGAAGCTGAATGAAATAGCAACAAAGGTGGGAATGGAAAGCGGCCCATGCTCCAAATATATAAGAGTACTTATGGAACTGGGATTGGTAAAGAAAGAAACAGCGATTACAGAGAAATCTACAAAGAAGACAATCTATATGATAGAGGATAACTTCTTCCGGTTTTGGTATCGTTTTGTACCTCAGAATATGTCTTTCATTTCGGCGGGACGCTTCGCTCGTTCGTATGAGAGAGTAGTTAAATCGAAAATGCATGATTACATGGGACTGATATTTGAGAAGATGTGCAAAGAATATCTGATGAATTATGCAGAAGATCTTCCATTTGACCTGGCGGATGTCGGTCAGTGGTGGGGGACAGATCCTGCAGAAAAAAAAGAGATTCAGATTGACATTGTTGGTGTTCCAGTGCAGGAAGCAAATAAGAAAGTTTCAGAATATTTGATCGGTTCTTGTAAGTTTAAGAACGAAAAAATCGGCATGGATGAACTACATCTGATAGAGCATTATGCAGATGTGTTTGGAAAAGGAGAAACTTATTATTATGTAATCTTCTCATTAGGCGGCTTTACACAGGAACTGATTGATCACGCCGCAGGTAATCCTGTGAAACTTATTTTGTTGGAAGACATGTATTAAAAATCCAGATTACAGGCAAAAGGCGTCAGTGATTTGAACACAGACTGAGGAAGAGCTCTGAAAAATCCTTTCTTTTCCAGCTTTTTCGGGTGCAGATGAATTTTCGAATCCCTCTCTCTGCTTTATCGTTTGAAATACGAGCACCTATACAGTTGGTGTTCGTATTTTTTTATTGTAAATTTGCATTGAAGAAGTGGAACAATGTGATTAGGTATTGGTAACAGTTAAGTAATAATTAAGTGTGAATTAAGCTAATATTTAGTAAATTAAACTTAATTAAATAGTGAGATAAAGTTAAAGAGATAATAGAATACAACCATCAAAAATAGAATAAGGAGAAGAAATATGAAAAAAACTTTTTCAACAATTCTTGCGCTTGTTTTAGCATTTACGATGATTGTTTTTTCAGGAACTGTTTTTGCTGAAGAAGCTGCAGGAGATTTATCTGCACCAATCGCCTGGGGCGATGCTCTTTTAGGTGAAGTTAATGCAGTAATTACAATCGATCCAGAAACACAGGGCTGGAAGATTAACTACACAACAGATTACGGCCCGGCTGAACTTGTTGGAACCTACTCAGGAAGAGACGGATCACTAACTCTTGTTAATGACAATGGTCTTACAAACTTTGGTCTTAATTTTGAAGATGTTGCAGCTATCGCACAGCCAGTTGTAGCAGGTATCCTTGAAGCAAACGGAATCGTTGCTCCATCCTATGAAGCAAAGGTTACATGGCCGGATGCTCTTCTTGGTGATATCGATGCTACTATGCTCGTTTTCCCAAATGATGAAGAATGGCAGATCACATACTCAACACCATACGGAGATACACTTCTTTATGGATGGTATGACACTGACTCAGCATATATGTTCATGACATTTGATTCAGGTGCTACAAACTTTGGTCTTCAGTTCGATGATGTTAAAGCATCAGCAGTTCCGGAACTTCAGAGAATCATTGAAGAAAACGGACTTACAAAAGTTGAAAGAGAATTCAACGAAGCATTCTGTCCACACAGATTCATTGATAATATCTGTATCATCTGTGGTGCAGAAGACAACTCACATTGTGATCATCCAGAATTCTTAAATGGTGTTTGTGTAGAATGTGGAGCTCCATGCCCACACGCTCACCATACAGAAGATCTTATCTGTGATGATTGCGGTCAGTATGGTTACCATACATTCGTAGATGGTGTTTGCTCATGTGGAAAGACAACTGTATTCTCAGTAGAAAAAGTTGACAACCACTACATCGTTGACGGCGAACACGTTGGTACTGTTGAAACAGTAGCTTACGACACATATGCATATGCAATTGAAGCATTTAATGGAGATGGTGAACGTCTTCCTATTACAAAAGAAGCTAACGTATACCTTCCATATGGATATGATCCATCTGTACAGTATGACATTTACTACTTAATGCACGGCGGCGGCGGAACAAATGAAGAATGGCTTGGATTCAAGATTGGCAACATTCTTGAACACTGCATCGAAGAAGGTATCTGCCAGCCAATGATCCTTGTAACACCAACATTCTACTCATATCCGGAAGGATGTCCGGAACTTGAAGGTGATGACCTCTGGCTCTTCACAGAATACTTTGGTGAAGAACTTGTAAATGACCTTATGCCGGCAATCGAATCAAAGTATTCAACATTTGCTAATGGCGATGTATCACCAGAAAGCTTCAAGGAATCACGCGCACATCGTGCATTTGCAGGTCTTTCAATGGGTTCTGTAACAACATGGATCTCTGTAATGCAGCAGAACTCTGACTACTTCGGATACTTAGGAACCTACTCAGCTGGACCATCATTTGATGTTAAGCTTGCTAAGGAAAAAGCTGTAGAAATCGCTGAAGCATTAAGAGAAAGCGGAAATAATATCTTCTACTGGTTCAATGGCGACGGTATCCTTGATATGGCTCATGATCCACACTTCGCTGGATACCACAAGATGATCGATGTAGCAGAAGATCTCTACGTTGAAGGTGTAAACGCTACATATATTGATTATGTATGGGGTGATCACGACTTCGTAGCATGGACACTTGATTACTTCAACAGCTTAAAGGTATTCTTCCAGTTAGACGAAGCAGGTGAAAATCCAGAACTCGAAGCTCTTCAGGCAGAAGGTTTACTTAGATAATAAAGATCAATCCTTAATAAAAACATCTCTGAAAAAGAACCACAGGTTTCAAGTAGCCTGTGGTTCTTTTAACTCTATCGGCTGCATTCAGCAGCAGAATGTGTATGGTGTGTTCGTATGTGAGATCAGCAAGATTTACGCTTTACAAGATTTGTATGGATCTCAACTTTTATAGGTACATAATTCTTGGCACTAAGGAGATCAGTAAGTCGTTGAACAGCCATTTCTCCCATATATTTTTTAGGAACGTTAATCGTTGTCAGTGAAGGATCAACGAAGCTGCACATTGGGATATTATCGAATCCAATGATCTTAATATCTTCT
Source organism: Marvinbryantia sp. (assembly GCA_045598185.1). Lineage (GTDB taxonomy): Bacteria > Bacillota > Clostridia > Lachnospirales > Lachnospiraceae > Marvinbryantia. The sequence continues at coordinate 14,137 of JAZLLO010000036.1, read as the reverse complement.
GGTATGCGATAGCCCTTGGTTTTCAAAGCCCTCATGGCGCCTATGGCTATAAGGTCATTGTCAGCGAAGTAAGCGGAAGCTAATTCTTCGCCGGAGTTTATGAGTTCCAGCATATCAGCATATGCTCCTTCGATAGAAGGCATGAGCCTATGAACTATGGACTTGGAAGATGACATTCCGTGGGCTCTTATTGCCTTGTAGAAACCATCCGCACGTTCTTCGAAGTTGCTGATCGAGTATGCAGAGTGGAGATAGCCAGGCTGACATTTTGTTGTGTTGATAAGATGGTCTGTAGCAAGGAATGCCCCCTGTATGTTGTTGATGAGAACGCAGTCTACATCAAGATCGTGAATGTATACGTCCAGCAATACAAGAGGAATCTTAAGATCCAGAAAAAGCTTGGCATCTTCTCGATTCATTTCTGTACCGAGAAGAATAATCCCCGCTGGATCGGAATCTCGAATCCTTTCTACGTGCTGACTATAAGATTCTTCCATGTATATATGTTCTATATGAAGTTTTAGACCATTCTCACTGCAGCGCTGCTGTATACCTTCCGTTAATTCTGCGAAGAAAGGTGTGTCTGATACTACTGCACCATGTTTTTTGAAAACAACAAATTCAATTGTTCCGTGCTGATTTGGTCGGCTTGAGACCCTGGTGAAGTCATAACCGTATTTCTCCGCTGCTTCTAGTACAGCTTTTCTGGTTTTGGTGCTGACGCCTGGTCTTTTGTTGAGTGCCATGGAGATGGCAGCTTCAGAAAGTCCCATTATCTTTGCCAGTTCTTTTGCTGTAATACTCATGAATGTCCTCCTGTATGTCAGATTGATGATCAATATTAATTCAACTAAATAGAGTATAAATACTTGTGAGAAATTAAGCAATAATTAAGTTGTGAATTAAGTGGATATTTAGTAAATAATGCTGAATTATTTAGTGTAATTAAGTGGGGATTTAAATAAAATTAAGGCAAATAAACAAGATAGGAGAATATAAACAATGGCAAAAATTGTATTAGGGCTCGCACCAACAAGAAGAAGCATTTTCAGTGCTCCAGCTGCTGTAGAATATGCAAATCTCACACGCAGAAAGTTAAAAGAACTGGGTGTTGAATTTGTTGATATTGATGACATTGCAGATGACGGTCTGCTCCATGATGAATGTGACAGATTAAAAATAGAAGAAAAATTCAGACAGAATAAGGTGGACGGACTTTTCATTCCTCACGGTAATTTTGGAACAGAGTTTGAAGTGGCAAGACTTGCAAAGTCAATGAATGTTCCTGTTCTTATCTGGGGACCAAGAGATGAATGTCCTGATGAGAATGGCATCCGTTTACGAGACAGCCAGTGCGGTATATTCGCAACAGGTAAGGTATTAAGAAGATTCAAAGTTCCATTTACATATCTTACAAACTGCAACCTTGACGATCCGGAATTCGCAGAAGGAATCAAGAGATTTCAGGCTGTATGTAATGTGGTTAAAACTTTCAGAAATATCAGAATCCTTCAGATTGGACCAAGACCAAATGAGTTCTGGTCAACCATGTGTAATGAAGGCGAACTTCTTGAAAAGTTCAATGTGCAGTTAGCACCTATTCCAATGCCTGAACTTGTTACAGAAATGAATAAGGCAAAGGAAGAGGGAACCAAGGTTAAAGAAGTAGTTGAATACTGCAAGGAAAACTTCTGCGTAGCCATCAAAGATGATGAGCTGGAAAATGTTGCAGCACTTAAGGTTGCTATCAGAAGCTTAGCTGAAAAATATGGATGCAACGCAGGTGCTATTCAGTGCTGGAATGCACTTCAGGGAGAAATCGGTATTATGCCTTGTGCAGCAAATGCACTGCTCAATGAAGAAGGCTTCCCGGTAGTATGCGAAACAGATATTCATGGTGCAATTACCGCACTTATGGCAGAAGCAGCAGGAATGGATGAGGCAAGAAGCTTCTTTGCTGACTGGACAGTAAGACATCCATTTAATGATAACGGTGAACTCCTCCAGCATTGTGGTCCATGGCCACTTAGCTGTGCTTCATGTAAACCAACTATCGGATACCCACTTGCATTTTCACATCCTGGCGCAGTTGAAGCAGAAGCAAAACACGGGGATGTAACACTCCTTCGTTTTGACGGCGACAATGGCGACTATTCACTCCTCCTTGGAAATGCAAAGGGTATTGATGGTCCTTACACAAAGGGAACATACCTTTGGATCGAGGTTGAAAACTGGCCAAGACTGGAAGCTAAGATTGTAGAAGGTCCATACATTCATCATTGTGTAGGTATTCATAAGGACCTTGTAGATGTTCTTTATGAAGCTTGCAAGTATATTGGAGTAATTCCTGATCTTTATGATGATATTGAACAGGAAGTAATAGACAAAATTCACGGAGTTAAATAAGAAGGGACGATAGAAATGTTTGACAGCATTAAATTAACTAAAAAATCTCTTGAACTCAGAAAAGTTGTTCTTGAGATGATTATGAAGGCTGGATGCGGACATATTGGCGGCGACTTTTCTGCAATGGATACATTGGTAACACTGTATTTTGATCAGTTAAATGTAAGCCCTGAAAACATGAATGATCCGGAAAGAGATTATTTCGTAATGAGTAAGGGACATTCTGTTGAAAGCTATTATGCAGTATTAGCTGCAAAAGGTTTCTTTGAGACTGACAGAGTAATAAATGAGTTCTCACAGTTTGGAACACCTTTCATCGGACATCCAAACAATGAGCTCCCGGGAATCGAAATGAATACCGGTTCTCTGGGACATGGCCTTCCGGTATGTGTAGGCATTGCACTGGCGAACAGACAGTACGGAAGAAAAAGCAGAGTATATACCATTATGGGTGATGGTGAATTAGCTGAAGGTTCCGTATGGGAAGGATTTATGGCAGCCGGACACTATAAACTTGCTAATCTCTGTGCAGTAATTGATAAAAACAATCTTCAGATTTCAGGCACAACTACGGAAGTAATGACTCATGAAAACATTCATGCTCAGGTTGAAAGCTTTGGATGGAATGTTATCGAAGTAAATGGCAACAGCATTGAAGAACTTCACAACGCATTTGAGACAGCGAAGACAGTAACTGACAGACCAACATGTGTTATTGCCAATACAATCAAAGGTTTTGGCGGCGGTGAAGTTATGGAAAATATTGCTTCATGGCATCATCATGTTCCTACTCAGGAAGAAGCTGAAAAGATTCTGGACAGCATCAACAGCAGACTGGAGGCACTTTAATTATGAATAAAATTCCTAACAGACAGGCAATATGTGAAATATTATCCGAACGTGCAGCAACAGATAAGGATATTACGGTTCTTTGTTCAGACTCAAGAGGATCAGCTTCAATGGCACCGTTCTTCAAGCAGTATCCGGAACAGTCTGTAGAAGTTGGTATTGCGGAACAGAACCTGGTAAGCATTTCAGCTGGTTTGGCTCATGTTGGAAAGAAGCCTTTCTGCTTCTCACCAGCCTGCTTCCTTTCTACAAGAAGCTATGAACAGGCTAAAGTAGATGTTGCATATTCAAATACCAATGTAAAGCTTATTGGTATCAGCGGTGGTATCAGCTATGGAGAACTTGGTATGAGTCACCACTCTGCACAGGACATTGCAGCAATGTCAGCAATTCCTAACATGAGAGTTTACCTTCCAAGTGACAGACATCAGACAAGAAAGCTTATTGAAGCTCTTCTGGAAGATCAGAAGCCTGCATATGTGCGTGTAGGCAGAAATCCGGTTGAAGATATTTATACAGAAGAAAGCTGTCCATTTGAAATGGATAAAGCAACAGTATCAGGTGATATTGAAGGTTCTTCAGACGTTGCCATCGTTGCATGCGGTGAAATGGTGAGACCTGCACTTGAGGCTGCGCAGCTTCTGGCAGAAAAGAATATAAAGGCCGTAGTACTGGATATGTATTGTGTAAAGCCTCTTGATTCATCATCTGTAATTAAGGCTGCAGCAAACGCAAAGATGGTACTTACAATTGAAGAACATGCTCCTTTAGGCGGCTTAGGAAGTGCAGTTGCAAGTGTTGTATCTGCTAATTGTCCTAAGAAGGTAGTACAGATGGCACTTCCTGATGATCATGTTATCTCAGGCAAGTCAAAAGCTGTTTTTGAATACTATGGACTGAATGCAGAAGGAATCGTTAAGAAGGTAGTGGAAAATATCTAATGAAACAGTATGTAATCAGCATTGATCAGAGTACTCAGCAGACCAAGGCATTCCTTTTCGATAGCAAGGGAACGATGATCAGGAAAGCAGGAATTCCTCACGAGCAGATCATCAACGAACTTGGCTGGGTATCTCATGATCCGGAAGAAATATATAAAAATACAGTAAAAGCAGTCACACAGGTAGTTAAAGAGAGCGGAATTGATCCAGAAGAAGTTGCTTCAATTGGTATCAGCAACCAGAGAGAAACTTCTGTTATATGGGATAGGGAAAGCGCAAAACCACTCCATAATGCGGTTGTATGGCAGTGCGCAAGAGCTGCTCAGATCTGTGAAAGAGAAGAAATTAAGGACCATGCTGAGTTAATCAGAGAAAAAACAGGATTATATTTGTCTCCTTATTATCCTGCATCAAAATATGCATGGCTCCTTGAGAATACAGATACAGATGAAACATCTGATATCAAAAATCGTATCTGCCTGGGTACCATCGATGCATTTCTCGTATACAAACTTACCGAAGGTAAAGTTTTTGCAACAGATTTTTCAAATGCGTCACGTACCCAGCTGCTGAATATCAGGGAACTTATCTGGGATAAAGATGTTTGTGGATTCTTTGGAATTCCTCAGGAATGTCTTCCGGAAATCAGAAATTCCAACAGTGAGTTTGGAACAACAACCTGTGAAGGATTATTCAGTACTCCGGTTCCGATCTCAGCAGTATTAGGAGATTCTCATGCTGCATTATTTGCCCAGAACTGCGTAAATGCAGGTGACACAAAGGCTACATTTGGAACTGGCACCTCAGTAATGATGAATATTGGTTTTGAACCGGTATTGAGTAAGAATGGTCTTTCAACATCCCTGGCATGGAAAATCGGCGACAAAGCGGAATATGCCCTTGAAGGAAACATCAATTATTCAGGTGCGATCATTGTTTGGCTTAAGAATAATCTGAAGCTTTTTGAAAAAGATGCTGAAACAGAAAGCCTTGCAATCGAAGCCAATAAAAATGACTCGCTTTATCTGGTGCCTGCTTTCACCGGACTGGGAGCACCGTACTGGAACAGTGATGTAAAGGCTGCCTTTGTTGGTATAGACAGAACAACAGGCCGTGCCGAAATGGTAAGGGCAGGACTTGAAGCCATCGCATATCAGATTGCAGATGTAATTGGTGCAATGGAAAAGGATATGTCCGGTAAGCTCGGGAAATTAAAAGTTGACGGCGGAGCTACATCCAACAATTACCTCATGCAGTTCCAGAGCGATATTTCAGATTGTGAAATAAGTATTTCCGAGAATGGAGAGCTTTCCGGTACAGGAGCTGCAGCGCTTGCAGGAATCACAGCCGGTGTATGGGGAATGGAAGTTCTTGATTCCTTTGAAAGAAGAGAAGTACATCCACAGATGGATCCTTTCGTCAGAGAACAGAAATTCAAAGGATATAAAGAAGCAGTAAAAACAATATTGAGAGGATAGACGAATGACACAGGCGATTTTAAAAGCGGAAAACATCTTTAAGTCTTTTGGTCTGACAAAAGCGGTAAGAGATTTTTCTATGGAAATCGCTCCAGGGGAAATCAGAGGATTTATTGGGGAGAATGGTTCTGGAAAAAGTACTTTCGCATCAATAGTCGCCGGAATGCAGTCTATGGATTCCGGAAAAATCTACGTTGACGGGGAAGAATACATTCCAACTAACTCAGCTGGAGCGGCCGAAAGAGGAATATCTCTGGTAGTACAGGAAATTGGTACTGTTGGATCAATTACTGTAGCATCAAATGTATTTCTTAATAAGGAACATCTTTTTAAGAAAAATGGTCTGATCAATTACAGAAAAATGAATAAATCAGCAAGAGAGATACTTGCAAAAATAGGCGGAGAACACCTTGATCCAAATGCAATCTGTGCCGGACTTAACCTTGAAGACAGAAAACTGGTAGAAATTGCAAGAGCAATGTACATAGGGCCAAAGCTTCTGATCATTGACGAAACTTCAAATGCTCTGGCAACTCATGGCCGAGAAGTTTTATATCAGAATATCAGAGCTGTTAAGGAAAGCGGCGGAAGCGTTTTATTCATCACCCATGATATGGAAGAACTCATTGATGTATGTGACAGCGTAACAATCATGAGAGACGGTGTTTACATCGATACATTATATGGTGAAGAAATGGTTCCAAAGAGACTGAAGGAACTTATGGTAGGCCGTGAGATTGCAGACAACTATTACAGACCGGACTTTGAACCAAAATATGATAAGGATACAGTAGTTTTCAGGGCAGAAGATATCTGTGCTCCAAATGCATCACACGTTTCATTCGAGCTTCATAAAGGTGAAATCCTTGGCCTGGGAGGACTTGCAGATTGCGGTATGCACGAAATAGGAAGAATCCTCTTCGGAATAGACAGAAAAGACTCTGGAAAGGTAATGCTCGCCGATGGACAGGAGATTACGAATCCAACCAAAGCTGTAAGATTAGGCGTTGGATATCTGTCTAAAAACCGTGATACTGAAGCAGTTATCCTGGACTTCAGAATCGGTGATAATATAGTCCTTCCGGGACTCAGGGATCTCATGAAAGGCGGACTGATCTCCAGAAAATCAGAAAACCGAAAAACAAACGAATGGATCAATAAATTAGAAATCAAATGTAATGGCGGCAAGCAGTTTGTTAAGGAACTGTCCGGTGGTAATAAGCAGAAGGTTGTACTTGCTAAATGGCTTGCCAAGAATTCGCAGATTATTATTATGGACTGTCCTACACGAGGTATCGACATCGGTGTTAAAGAAAAAATCTACAAGCTCATGATGGAGCTTAAAGAAGAAGGTAAGTCAATCATAATGATATCAGAAGAAATGCCGGAACTTATAGGTATGTCAGACCGGATTCTTGTAATTAAAGACTACCGTATAAGTGCAGAAATAATGAGAAGCCCTGAAGTAAATGAACATGAAATTGTTCATCATATGGTTTAGAAAGGAGAGATAAAAATGCAGGAAAATAAACTTGACCAGAAAGCATTAAATTCAAAGAAATACCAGAAATCTGCAATTATTTCAGATCTCCTTCCAATAGCAGGACTTATAGTTGTAATAGTTTTATTTGGTATTCTGACCCAAGGAAAGATATTCAGCACCTTTAGCATGAATACCATCTATAACCAGTGTTTCCTCTTTGTATTAGGAGGCCTTGGTTCCGCTTTCCTTTTTGCACAGGGGGCCATGGACCTTTCCATGAGTGCTGTAATAGCATTAAGTGCAATATTGAGTGCCTATGTGACAAATGAAGCAGGTATAGTTGTTGGCTTACTGGTGTGTCTTGGTGTGGGAACACTGTTTGGTGTAATTACAGGTTTCTTGTACTCAAGAACAAAGATTGCGATATTCATTCTCGGGCTTTCCATGTGCTTTCTCATTAAGGGAACCCTTTACCAGGTAACAGGAGGAGCTTCATCAATTTCAATTCCATATGAAATAAAGAAAGCACTTTCACCAACATGGATCAGTGTGGCGGTCGTTGCAGTGTTCGCAATTATCATATATCTGCTCTTTGAATTCCATCCACTTGGAAAACAGAGCCGTGCGATTGGTGCAGGTGAAATAGCTTCCTCTCAGTCAGGCGTTAATGTTAAGAAAGTTAAATGGATTGCTTACATCATTTCAGGATTCACATGTGGATTAGTTGCCTTCTTTACTATGATCAAGACAGGATCTGCAGGACCTGAAACAGGAACAAGCTTCGAGTTCAATGTAATGATAGCTATGGTATTGGGCGGTATGCCAACGGATGGTGGCGCAAGAGCCAAGATCAAATCATGCTTCATTGGCGCTATTCTTATCGCTTTTTACACAAACGGAATGACACTCTTAAATGCAGATGTAAGAGTAAGAGAAATTCTGAAGGGCATAGTATTCATCATCGTAATCGTAGCAACATACAGAATGCAGGCGAAAGCAGAAGGCGGCAAGAGTCCATCATTCTTTGGAATCAAGCTTGCAAAGGAAAAATAGTTTTCTACCGGGAAACCGGTTGAAATATATTATCAACATACTGGAGGTATATCATGAAAAAATTAATTGCTTTATTAGTAACATGTGCAGTTATTATTGGATGCTGTACAGGATTAACATTTGCAGCAGATGGCCAGAGCTTTAAGATCGGTGCTATCACACAGGGTACAGCAGATGCAACATCCCTTCCACTTTACAACTCACTTAAGCAATCTGTAGAAGCTATGGGCGGAGAGTATCTGGAAGTTGCATTTGAAGAAAACTCAGGCGATGGTGTTTTAAATGCAGTTTATAACCTTTTATCATCTGGCGTAGATGGAATCTTCATTGCTAACCAGGCTTCAATGTACGGTGTTGTTCCAGCAATCGCTGACCTTTGCGCAGAAAACGGTGTTTACTTCTCAATCTTCTGGACAGCTCTTGAGGAAGGAACAGATGAATATGCAGCATGTGTAGACAACCCATTCTTTATTTCAACAACATTCGAAGATGATGAATACTCAGGATACTGGGCAGCAAGCGTACTTGGGAAATTAGGTGTTCAGAGAATCTGTACCATCACACTTCCTGATGGTTTCTCAACAACAGAAATGAGAAATGCCGGAACAAAGAGAGCATGTGATGAATACGGTATGAAGATCCTTGGAACAAGTTCAGACGTAACACTTACCACTTCAGCAGCTGGCGGTGCAACAATCGCAGAAGACTTCATGGCAGCATATCCTGTATTAGACGGTATCGTTGTACTTGGTATGTCACAGTACGCACTTTCAGGCATTATGCAGGCTCTTGACGACGCAGGTCGTGATGATATCCAGGTTGCAGCTATCGACTTCAACGAATATCAGCAGGAATACATGGCATCAGGTGCTCTTGATGGTATCATTGGCGGACACTTTGCAGGTCCTACATACTCAGCAATCCTTATGGTTAACAAGATTATGGGCACTCCACTTGTAGAAGGTGGTGTATTCATTCAGGACAAATTTATTGAACTTGACAGTGCTGATGCAGCAAATGCTTATGCAGAAAAGGTTGCTAACGGTGTTCTTTACACAGATGAAGAAATCCAGAACTGCCTTAAGATCAACAATCCTGACTTCACATATGAAGACCTGTTAGCTATGGTAGAAGCTTATAGCTTAGACGACATCTTAACACGTACACAGCAGTAATCGGATTATTAAAGCAACAAAAGTGGGCGGCGGGAAGCCGCCGCTCACTAAAAAACATGATACACGTAACAGTAATATGGAGGTAAGTATGAAAATGAAGGTGATTGGCCAGAAATTAGGAGCCATCTTTATCATACCGTGCGTTGTATATTTAATCTTCCTGGCACTTCGCCCTGGTGTATTCGGTCAGTTTTCACTGGTATGGACACTGTTCAATCAGTCAATCGCCAGCATCCTTCTTGCATGGGGAATGGGATTCGAAGTTACAGCCGGAAATATTGATCTTTCAGTTGGTGCTGAAATGATACTGGGTTCATTGGTTGGATGCATGTTTGCCAAGACCATGGGAATCGCAGGAATTATAATTGGAGCATTGTTAGTAGCTGTAGTAGTTGGCGGAATCAAGTCGTTATTATGCGCACTTATCAACATGAAGACACTGATTCTTTCAATCGCCTACACATTAATTCTTGGTTCCATTGGATACCTTGTAGTTTCCGGTGAATCAGTAATCCTTGAATCAGAAATCACGATCCTTGGAAAGTTTCCATATACATTGATTATTCTTGTATTAGCTGGCGTAGGATACTATATCCTTGATCGTTACAGCATATTCGGAGCACATTGCCGTGCTTTGGGCGGTGGAGTTAAGCTTGCAACAACAGCAGGTATCAAGAAAAAAATTATTGATACAAAATCAATATTCATCTGTTCATTATACACAGCACTATCTGCTATTATTTACTTAAGCAGAGGCGCAGGAAGCGCTGCACAGCCTGGACTTGCTTCATTATCGGTAGTATTCAGCGCTATGACAGGTGTATTCATTGGACTTATTCTTGTCAGATATATCAATATGACAATTGGTACAGTTGTTGGGGTTATCACAATGAACATCATTACGATAGGACTTATTGCACTTGATATGCCATCATCTATGAAGGATACAGTAAATGGAGGATTCCTTCTCCTGTTAATGATCATCAGTGAATTAATGGAAAAGAGAAGGGATGAAAAATTATATAGATTAGCATCTATGGTCAGAATATCAAAAGAAACTGAAACAGCTCAGTCATAATTGGAGGAGGTTATATTATGGCATTAAAGAAATCTAGATTTGAAGTACCGGAAAGCAGAAGAATCAGACTTATTATCGACACAGACATTATGTGTGAAGCAGACGATCACTACGCAGTTGCACATGCACTCATGACTCCAAAGTTCGAAGTTAAAGCAGTATTAGCTGAACACTTTGGTGACAAATTTGATTGTAATGGCTATGCTGATTCAGAAAACCAGAGCTATGAAGAAGCTTGCAAGCTCATGAGACTTATGGGCCTTGAAGGCGAAATGCCAGTACTTCATGGCTGCCAGGATTGTATAAGAGACAACAAGCCTGTTGATTCAGAAGCATCAAGATTTATCGTTGAAGAGGCAATGAAGGATGATCCAAAACCATTATTCATAATCTGCCAGGGTGCGATTACAAACCTTGCAAGTGCACTTTTGATGGAGCCACAGATTGCTGAAAAAATGACAGTAGTATGGATTGGCGGTGGTGACTATCCAACAGGAGGACATGAATTCAATCTTGGAAATGACGTTGCAGCAGCTAATGTTGTTATGAACAGCAGTGTTGAATTATGGCAGGTTCCAGCCAGAGTATACGGCATGATGAAGGTTTCATTTAATGAACTTTTTGATAATGTATATCCATGTGGTGAACTTGGAAAATATATGGTAGAAAATGTTCTTCGTGTAAACCAGCACTGGGCAAATATTGGTCTTGCAAACATCATCCACTATGGTGCAAGCAAAGGCGAAGTAGCAGTTGGACATCCATCAGGTGAAGTCTGGAGACTTGGTGATTCTGCTGGTGTAGGTCTTATGTTAGATGAAAACCCGGAACGATACACAGTTATGGGTGCACCAACATTCGATATGGTTACTCAGCAGTATATCCTTAACCCGGATAATCCTCGTAAGATCAGAGTTTACCATGACATTGATTCACAGTTTGTCATCAGAGACTTTTTCTCAAAGATGAAATATTATTTCGGTGAATAATTAAACGAGTTGCCGCTGGTTTTCCTGCAGCAGAGTAAGGATTAAAAAAGCAAAAATTAAAAGTGTGAGAAGAGGGGCATGTTCTATAGGGACATGCCCTTCTCAGCATTATTATGTAGTCAGGACGCAGTAATCAATGTATACTAAACAAAAATAATTACAGATTCCCGTAGAAATAGCAGAGATTTTTAACAAAAATTATGAAGAAAAAGCTGAATATACAATTACTGATAGTAACCCTTTGTATTGCAATCCCAATGATATGCGTTTTTGCTTATCTGGAAATAAAACATAATAAGTCTGTGAGAAATGAACTGATTTTATCCTGTCAGACAGATGTTCAGATAAATATGAATCAGTTGGATATGATGCTGGAAATGACGAGGGACAATATGTCTTATATTGCCGTTGATGATTCTGAACTGAATGAAATTCGAGACGCAAAAAATAAGGATACCGTTTTTTGGATGAACATGAACAGGGTCATCCAAAAGCTGAACTATCAGAATATGATCAGCAAACTAAGTATGGTGCCTTTTGTGTATTTTCCGGCGCAGGATGTTTTTGTGAATGGGGGAGTTAATGAAGGGGTTACCCGAAGACTGAAGGCGATAATTGATGAAAAGAAAAGCAGCATTCGGGATAATAATATCTGGCTTACGCTGAATATCGACGGAAGTCGGTATCTGTATTGTATTATCGAAGCAGATGGGATATATCTGGGTGCATGGGTAAGTTATGAAGACCTTCTGGAACATGTACAGCTGAAGAAAAGCGAAAACTATATACTTACAGAAACGGTAAAAGATCTTGAACACCGGTATTTTCCGGATGAAATGGAAAACATTATATTATGCAGCAGCAGCCAGTCGGATATGACATTAATCGATGTTATTGACAGGGAGTGGATCGCAGGACAGCTGTCTCCGGTATACGAAAATCTGATTACCATAATTATTGCGCTTCTTGTAATGTTCGCAGTTTATATTGTCTGCATCCGAAGATGGATTATAAAACCAATCCGGCACCTGAGAAAAAATATGGCAGTCATTCAGGAAGGAAATTTAAGTCATCGAATAGAAAAAATTCCGTATGCCAGTGAGGAATTTTCCGAGGTGATCGACGAATTCAACTACCTGATGAACAGTATAGAATCATTGAAAATCTCCATCTATGAAAGTGAACTGGAGCAGAAAGAAATAAGGCTTGAATATTTAAGCCGCCAGATTCAGCCTCACTTTATCCTTAATTCATTGAATACTCTCTATATGTATAATGCCAATGACCCGGAACTGGTGAACAGCATTATCAAACTGATCTCTCAGTATTACAGATATGTTATTAATATCAACTCAAAATATGTGGCTCTGGAAAGTGAACTGAACCATATAGAAAACTATATCCGGATTCAGCAATTAAGGTATCCCGGAAGGTTTACCTATGAGATCAATTGTCCGGATGAACTGAAAAATACCGCTATACCTCCTTTTGTGCTGGAAAGCTTTGTGGGAAATTATTTTAAGCATGGAATGAGAAGTGGTGGAGATAATAAGATTCATATCAATATCAGCCGGGAGAAGGAGGATATACGGATACTCCTGGAGGATAACGGACCTGGATTCTCGGAAGACAGCCTGGATGCCATTAAGGACTTTCTCGAGGAGAGGATTGTATCAGAGGAATTAGGGGTAGGTATCCGAAACTCCATCGAAAGAATGGAACTGATATACCGGAACAGATGCAGTGTGAATATATATAACAGAGATGAAGGCGGCGCAGCAGTAAAGATAGTGATAAGTCAGGAGACACAAAATGAAGATAAGGACATTGATTATTGATGACGAAAAACAGAGTGTTCAGCTGATCAGGGAAAGAACTGACTGGAAAAAACTGAAGATTGATGAGGTCTATGAGGCCAACAGTGCCGAAGAAGCCAGGAGAGTCATGGAGGAGCACAATATCCATCTTGTTCTCTGCGATATCGAAATGCCCGGGGAGAGTGGACTGGATTTTATTCAGTGGCTGAGGGCGGAGTCGGATCTCAACGGTAAAAATACCGAGTGTATCATCCTTACCTGTTATCCGGAATATTCCTACATGAGAAAAGCTCTGCAGCTTGGCTGTTCGGATTACCTGATAAAGCCTATTGAGAAAGAAGAACTGGAAAAGGTCGTGGAAAAGGCAGTTAAAAATATCCAGAGCATTCCAATGACAGATCAGCTGGGGATAATTCCGGAGAATGAGGAAAATATTGTTGAAAACAAGATCATTCCTTATATAAAAGAGCACTACACAGAAATGATCACAGTAACGGAAATTGCGGAATATGCAGCTCTGAACCCTCAGTATATGATGCGCCTTTTTAAGAAGGAAAAAGGGGATTCGATTCTTGAATATGTCACAGGACTAAGACTGGAACTGGCAAAGGAACTTCTAAGGAAGACGGAACTTACCAATGAACAGGTGGCAGATAAAGTCGGATACGCGACATCCAACTATTTTATCAAGCTCTTTAAAAAGAATTATGGTATGACCCCAAGAGAATTCAGAAAAGGTAATTTATGAAACATTTTTAAGTCATTATCGGTTAACATGAAGAAAATGGATAGTGATATTATAGCAGTGGAAGACCACTGCTATTTATATATGAGGGCCCATTATGAAAAAATTTTAGTATGTATTATT
>JAZLLO010000035.1:0-2955 GCA_045598185.1 Marvinbryantia sp. | reverse complement strand
TGCAGATATAGAACTGAGAGAGTTGCTATAAATCCCAATTAATACGTACCTGGAGAAAGCAGTATGGACAATATAGAAAAAATCATCAGGAATACAACCGAAGAAAACCAGAGTAAAACAGATTGGACGAAGGCCTGGAGTACCAAGTATCCTGTATTGAAGAGATATCAGGAAGAAGTAGATATTCCAGTATATGCCAAGCAGATCAGAAAGATGTTAACAGAACTTCAGAATAATTACGGATACAGTGAATTAGATGCCATGTTAGTGTTAAAGGACATACTGGCTCACGAATATATGGACAAAAAGAAATAAAACGTTGGAGGATTGCTTATATGAAGAAATTTTTGGAACTTGGCAATAGATATGCAAGCCAGAGCAATTGGACGGATTTTGCGCTGACCAAATTCTGTTTATGCGCAATGGGCATTCTTATAGGGATTTCTATTCCAAACAAAAACAAAAAAAGCTTGGGATTTGTAGCTGCAATAGTTTTTGTGGCTTCATATATTCCTCTTATGGGTAAAGTATTTAAGGTAGGAAAAGCAATGCTAAAGGAAGGACATTCGGAATCATAGATGGATAATAAAAAAGTATTTTCAATGAGCGTGGCAAAGATATATCCTCTGCTTGTAGCAAAAGCAGAACGAAAAGGAAGAACAAAAAAAGAAGTAGATGAGGTTTGCTGTTGGCTGACCGGTTACACTTCCGAACAAATCGAGAAGCAGATTGCAAAGGATGTGTCTTATGAAACATTCTTTAATGAAGCACCGCAGATGAATGTCAATTGTCATCTGATTACCGGCAGTGTATGTGGTGTCAGAGTTGAAAGTATTGAGGATCCTATGATGCAGAAGATCCGATGGCTTGATAAGCTCGTGGATGAGCTTGCAAAAGGAAAGTCGATGGATAAGATTCTCCGAAACGCGGCTCCTACTGCAAAATGGAAGTGTCCGAAATGCGGACGTGAATTCAAGAAAAAAGGACAGGATCATTACTGCGGTGAAAAGCCAAAGAGCATAGACGAATATATTGAGAACCAGGGAGAGGAGTTTCGTGATGATCTACGCCTGATGCGCCAGATTCTCCGTGAAGCATTACCAGATGCTGAGGAACGTATTTCCTGGAGCATGCCGACTTACTGGAAAGGACATAATATCCTGCATTTTGCGGCATTCAAAAAGCATATCGGTTTTTATCCCGGACCGGAAGCAGTAACAGAATTTTCCGCTGAATTACAGGATTATCATGTTGATAAAGGAACCATCCGTATCCCATACGGCAAGATTGATTCGGAACTGATTTCAAAGATTGCAAAATGGTGCTGGGAAACCGGCAATCACGCCTGACCAATGAATATGCTCTAGGAGATCACCTATGACTGTAAGGAAAATTAAGATCACGGATATTGATGAAATAAGAAACCGGATAGACAGCGTATATGAAAATCAGTCACAAATTACTTTAGCGCGTTGGTCTTTGGAAATAGCAAGGCATATTATTGAAATGGTCGGTCTTGATACCAGTAACTATCCAGAAGTAGAAGAAGGATTTTCGGTAAATGAAATGTGGCAAAATGGAAATGCCAGGATGCATGATGTAAGGCAGGCGGGATTCAAGATTCACAGGATAGCGCGTGAACAAAGTGATGAGGAGTTGACCAGCGTTTTTCGCGTTATAGGCCAGGCGGTATCAAGCGGGCATATGAGGGAGCATGCGATGGTTGCAAGCGATTATGCCATAAAGGTTATCAATATCCGATACGGTAATGACATTACCAAAGTACAGGAAGAAAGAAACTGGCAGTTAGAAGAATTGCTAAGGCTTTCTGCAGAATGAACAAATGGAGTTGTTGATGCAACAGTACAAATTGATATTGATAGTGGCTTTTAAATAGAAATTTTCGCGAGCAAATATTAAAAATACAGATAGTTAAAGTGGTGATCAAATGTGGTCATCACTTTTTCTATGCCCTGAAAGAGGTGATTTACAAAATGAAGACATGGAAACTGATTGTGCTGATGCTCTGTTGCAGCATGATTGGTGTGTGCGGGAAGTACCTTTACGATTACTTTGCTCAATCTGCGGAGAACAAAGAAGCCTATGCGGATATCATAGACATTGGTTTCCCAGATGATGTAGGCAATCAGGATAAGGACAATCCTGAAGATGAAACAGAGAAAGAAACGGAAGTCAGTGATTTTGATTACGATTCCTTACTGGCTATCAACAGCGACTGCATTGGTTGGATCCGCATTGATGGTACAGATATAGATTATCCGGTTGTTCAGGCGGCAGATAACGGTTATTATCTCCACCACAACTTTAATCAGGAGTCAGCTATCTGTGGAGCAATCTTTATAGATTATCGCAATGACATCGATCTGGCCAGAGAGCATCTGATCCTTTATGGACATCAGATGAAGGATGGATCTATGTTCAAGCAGCTCAATGGCTACAAGGATAAGGATTTCTACAAGGAACATCCGGAGATAACCTTGTATCTTCGTAATCAGAAATACAGCTATGATGTGGTGTCGGTCTATGTGACCAACATTGCAACTTCGGAAGGAACACCTTGAAAATCTTATCGATCTTGCGACCGGAATAAAAATGCTAGGAGTTGGGAAATTGAATAAGCTTGGTTTTGAAGCTTTTGATACACGAAAGATAGATGAATACGCAGCCCAGGCAAAAGAGTCCTGGGGAAAAACTGATGCATGGAAAGAGTATGAGCAGAAATCTGCAGGACGTTCCAAAGAACAGGAAGTAGCAATCGGTCAGAAAATGATGGCTATTTTTGCAGAATTCGGTCAGATCATTGATAGAGGACCTGAGTCAGAAGAAGCACAGATGTTGGTAAAGAAATTGCAGAATTATATTACTGAGAACTTCTATACTTGCACAGATGAGATTCTGGAAAGTCTTGGACTTATGTATGCAGGTGGCGGTGAT
>JAZLLO010000034.1:0-2704 GCA_045598185.1 Marvinbryantia sp. | reverse complement strand
GATTGAAACTGCGAATAAACAGGTTAAGAATTACTACAAGCTTGTTGGGATAGATGTTCCGGCAAGAGTGAAGTTATCTCAATATATTGAGAAATTAACACAGGCCAAAGTGTAGTGCTACTTCGGCCTGTATCTTAGGTTCATTTATTCGAACAGCCGTAAGCATGAACATAGGTGCATCTTCGAGATCATGTCCTGCCAGAAGCTTCTTTCCAATATTCCGATCTGCATCCGCATTTGCAAACCCAATCTCTTTTAATCGCTCTATATCCCAATCCGGACGTTTCACTCTGCTGATAGACATCTCCAGAGTAATCTCAGAGTTCTCCTTCTCCAACTCCTTAGTTACTCCAATGTGACCATATGGCTGCGTATCCTCGACATAAGATGCCTTCTGATTCTGATTTCTTACATTCGTGGCATAGTCTGCATCAAAATTCAGCAGGATTCCGCCTTTTTTCAACACACGATACCATTCCTTATACGCTTTTTCAGTGTCTGGAAGAGTCCAGGTAAGATTCCTTGTAATTACAGCATCGAAACTCTCATCTTCAAAATCCAGATTCTGAGCATCCATCTGCAAAAATTCTGCTGACACATCAAAATCAATGCAATTCTCTCTCGCTTCATCCAGCATTGCCTCTGTAAGGTCAATCCCAACAACAGTATGTCCGAGTTTTGAAAGCAACACTACAAAAAATCCGGTTCCTGTCCCAACATCCAATATCTTCAGCGCTCTGTCTGTCGGCAACTTCTCCTTCAATAACTGTATCCATGGCTCAGAGTAATTCGACTTCAATTCATTCTTACGGACAATATTGAAATTATGAGCCCTCTGCGTCCAATAATTCTGAACACGTTCTTCTATCTTCTTCATACGATTATGATATCCCCCTTGATTTTGCATTCATTATTTCATGAACGATAGATCCTGACAAATATCTATATGGAATATCAGATATCACCAGATGGAATATCTGGTATTGTTCTTATTCGCGTATATTTCTTCTTTATTTCAATCGACTACTGTTTTCTTATTCTGATTATTTCTACAGTAGAGGAATTTCAGAAGAAAGCTGAAGAATGTTTTGTCAATGCCCTGCATCGGGCAATCATCATTTCCAGGGATCTTGTGAGGGCAATAATCCCTCTGCGTGGCGCGTGTCAATGCCCTGTATCGGGCAATCATCATTTCCAGGGTTACAAAATTTTTAGTAGTGTCAGTCATTACTGCGTGTCAATGCCCTGTATCGGGCAATCATCATTTCCAGTAACTATATTTCATTCAAGTCAAGGAGGAATTTTATGTCGTGTCAATGCCCTGTATCGGGCAATCATCATTTCCAGGAAATCTTCTTGGAAACGAAATCAATTACAATGTGTGTCAATGCCCTGTATCGGGCAATCATCATTTCCAGGATAAAGTGTTTGGAAGTCCGGAAGAAAAAGTTGCTCGTGTGTCAATGCCCTGTATCGGGCAATCATCATTTCCAGGGTATGATCTGGGAACCTTTGATTTTAGCGGGCTCCAGAGGCCATTTTTGCACGTTATTGTCAGAATATTCTGATAATTCACTTTTTCAGCCTCATTTCTGGATTTTACTTAAATCGAAACATTTTTTGTAATATTTTTTCGTATTTTCGTTAATTATAAGTCTTATATAACATAAATTCTACAGTGAAAAAGCCATTATCGAAATGGATCTTGCATGGCCTCTTCACTGCATTGGAAGGATTACACCTCCCTCATAAATCCAGAATTCAAAGAATCAGTTATCTAAACCAAATTAAATTCTTTTAATAGCCCGCAACAAAACTCACCATCTTTTGTTGCTCTCTCTGCATCATCATATCTACCAGCAATAAATAACTTCTGCATCAACATAAGAATACTGTTCTGTCCTATTTCTTTCCCTCTCGCTTCTCCAATCTCGATGCCTCGCTGTTCTCCTCTCTGTTCTCCATGTTGTTCTCCTAATGCGAAAATTGCATCACTCAAATTACACATTTCTGTCACCTCGCTCTCAAATTCCTCTGTCATTGCGATATTGTAGTCTTTTGAAAGTCTTTTCTTCTTTTCATCTGAAGAAATCGTAGATGAAAAAAGGACGTTCAACAAATCCAATATCTCAACTTCTGATGACCTTTCTGCATCTCCAAGATTAATGATAACTACTTCTGTCAGATCATACTGTTCTGGAACTGCATATGGAGCACCATGTCCAGCCTCTTCCATCGTATGATACCTGAAGATGCCATTCCTTCGCTTCTTTGCTGGATCTGGACATATCCAGATGGAATATACCTTTTGAAGCTTTCCGTAATCTTCCTTAGTAAAAACCGTTCCATATTGCTCTGAAATCATACGCGCACAGTAGTAAAATCCTCTTTTTACCAATGGATATCCTGGGTTATCATTCGTTTGAATCTCTAGGTTGATAATCAACTGAAACGATTCCGGTCTCTCCGGTATCATCGCTTTCAATCGAATATCATAGTACACTGTCTGCTCAGAAATAGCATTCGCTTCTGAATTCAAAGCCTCCAATCTTCTGTTCCCATCCATCACTGAAAAAGAGTCCGGTTCATCCTGATGGACGGCATTTGTCGAAATCTGCGGTTGGTCCACAATACAGTTGTCCATGATATATTTCACACTGTATTGTGAAAATTCGTTCGTACAAGATTTCAGGATCCATGCCAC
>JAZLLO010000033.1:0-61753 GCA_045598185.1 Marvinbryantia sp. | reverse complement strand
CTCTATATTATATCTTGAAGATGTGCTTTAGCTTTCGTATCAAACGATAGGTGAAGCTTTTTTTCAGCTCTTTTATCGTTTCTTTTTGTTCTTTAATAATATTTTTATAGTTTTCTTCTTTTTCCATGAATTCTGCACGCTGGATGCTGAGCATCTGTCCGCAGATATTGACCAGTTCCTGGGAACTATAGGAAGAACCAACCCAGTCATTGGATGTACCTGGTTCTTCATAAAAGAGCTTTCCATCTTCTCTGCCGAGATATTCCTTTGCTACATATGCATTGCTCTCTTCATATTGACGCATAAAAGCATCGCGTTCTTTCAAAGTGAAGTAGTGTGAGGTCTTGAAATCAGCACGAAACTGATCATTTTCCATAGCAGTTATTAATAAAGGTGTAATATAATTCCCAAATGCGGCAAACTCTTTGTTGGAATTCAATAAGCGCTTGGTTTCAAGGTATGGACCGCCGATACTTGGATTACTTTCTTTTTCAGGCAGTATGAAGTCGGTAGTCAGGGTAAGACCGATTGACTGAAAGAAATCATCTGTAAGGTCCTGATTTATGAATTGTGATTTTTCATAAACACGGACGATCATATTCTCCTTTCCAACAAGCTGTGCAACCTCATCCAGACGCTTAGAATAATAAAAACGCGTAAAATCTACTCCACCAATAGAAAGATATTCCTGAAACGTTTTTGGGAAACGTTCTTTTACCTTTTGTGCCCACAGAGATTGGATATATAGATCCTGAACACGAAGATAAACGATAACCTTGATCTGAATCGCGTCGCTCTTCATGGTGTCAACAAAATACTTCAGGTATCCATTATTGGAATTCCAGAGTCCTTCATCAGAAAGAATAATATTGGAATATTGCGCGGCAAGGTCGTTTAACGCATGAATATTGGATGAATAAAGTTCCTCGTATTCACTTAAAAATATTAGCTGATTCTTTTTGAGCTTAAAAGATTGTTTTATGAATGCACCATTTCTTGGATGACCGATATCAGGGAACTTCTTGAAATGAGGATAGACATATCCCTGCTTTTCCAGTGCAGCCGCATTATTCCAGAAAAATTTCTGAAGGTGTGTAGTTCCTGTTTTCGGCGTTCCGATATGTAAATATAATGTAGTCATATAATGTCCTGCCTATAATAAAGTTTTCAGTTGTTCCATGATCAGATCCACAGCTTCTTCAATGGCGATATCAGTGGTATCGATCGTGATGTCTGGATACGATGGTATCTGGTAAGGACTTGAAATACCTGTGAAATTCATGATATCACCACGTCTTGCTTTGGCATAAAGTCCCTTTTTATCGCGGCGTTCGCATTCAGATAGAGGCGTGCTTACATAGATTTCGATAAAATTCTCTTTTCCAACGATATCTCTTGCCTGCTCGCGGTCTGCTTCAAAAGGGGAAATAAACGAGGTGATGGTAATCAGACCAGCCTCATTCATAAGCTTACAAACTTCTGCGATACGACGGATATTCTCAATTCGATCACTTTCTTTAAATCCAAGATCCTTATTCAGACCCATACGCACATTGTCACCATCAAGAGACATGGTATGCTTACCCTCTATAAATAAGCGCTTTTCAATCTCATTGGCAAGCGTGGACTTACCGGAACCGGACAATCCGGTGAACCAGATAGTTTTAGGAGTCTGATTCTTCTGGTTAGCGCGCTGCTGTCTTGTGATATCCATGTCCTGCCAGATAATATTATCGGATCTGTTAAGAACGTAGGAGACAACACCACAGGCAGAGGTCATATGGGTGACACGGTCAATGAGGATGAAAGAGCCAAGTCCATGATTCTTTTCAAAGCTATCCAGAACGATCTTTTCTGAAGTTGAGATCTCGCAGACGGCTATCTCATTCTTAAATAAACGATCAGAATAGATTTCATCGCCTGTATTGACATCGATCATATATTTAATCTTGGTTACAGTTGCAGGGATGCGCTTTGTTCCAATCTTCATCAGATAGTTCTTACCGGCAACAAGTGAACTGTCATCCATCCAGAGAAGCTCCACAGCGAACATATTCCCGATAGAAGGTTTGGCATCTGATACCAGAACACAACCTCTCGATACATCCACCTCTCGGTCAAGCTGAATCGTAACAGCATTCCCTTTATATGCAGTATCTACCACCTTGCCAGCTGCAATAATGGACTTCACATGTGCTGTTTCCTGAGATGGCATGGTAGTAATCTCGTCACCTACAGAGATGCTGCCGGTTTCAATCTGACCCTGAAAACCGCGGAAGGTGTGGTCAGGGCGACATACACGCTGTACCGCCATGGTAAATCCAGGCTCACGATCATCTTCCCTTACATCAACATTCTCCAGATAGGTGAGAAGAGGTTCTCCCTTGTACCATGGGGTTCGGGAGGAACTTTTGGTAATATTATCTCCATCTGTCGCAGAAACTGGGATGATGGCGAGTGTCTGATAATCGAACTCTGTCATCATGGCCTGGATCTGTTTTCTTATCTTGTCGAATTTATATTTATCAAAATCAACCAGGTCCATCTTGTTAATTGCGAAAACAAAATGACGGATACCCATGAGAGAACAGATACGGGAATGGCGCCTTGTCTGAATCAGAACACCCTGAGAAGCATCTACAAGAATAACCGCAAGGTCTGCAAAAGAAGCACCTACTGCCATATTGCGGGTATATTCTTCATGTCCCGGTGTATCGGCAACGATGAAGGAACGGTTGTCAGTAGTGAAGTAACGGTAAGCTACATCGATGGTGATTCCCTGTTCACGTTCTGCCATCAGACCATCAAGAAGCAGAGAGTAATCAATCTCACCGCCGCGGGAACCTATCCTGCTGTCCAGAATCAAAGATTTTTCCTGATCTGCAAAGAGAAGCTTGGCATCGTACAGAAGGTGACCGATCAGGGTCGATTTTCCATCATCCACACTTCCGCAGGTGATAAATTTCAATAATCCTTCCATTAGAAATATCCCTCCCTCTTTCTTTTCTCCATGCTGGCGCTTCCACCGTCTTTATCGATAACACGGCTGGTACGTTCTGATGTAACAGCACC
Organism: Marvinbryantia sp.; assembly: GCA_045598185.1. GTDB lineage: Bacteria > Bacillota > Clostridia > Lachnospirales > Lachnospiraceae > Marvinbryantia. Next base: position 58,681 of record JAZLLO010000033.1, on the reverse strand, counting down.
GAGTGTTTCCTGAATAATGGCATCCAGTGTGTCGGCATCACTCTCGGAACCACCGGTCAGAGGATAGCAGCCCAGAGTACGGAAGCGAATCTTCTTCATATGAACTTCTTCTCCTTCTCGAAGCTTCATACGATCGTCGTCTACCATGATGATATTGCCATCACGAACTACGCAAGGTCTTTCCTTGGCATAATATAATGGCACGATATCGATATTCTCACGCTTGATATACTGCCAGATATCCTTTTCCGTCCAGTTAGAGATAGGGAATACGCGGATGCTTTCCCCCTGATAGATCTCAGTATTATAAAGCTTCCACATCTCCGGACGCTGATTCTTTGGATCCCATGCGTGATCTGCATTACGGAAAGAAAAGATACGTTCCTTGGCGCGGGACTTTTCTTCGTCCCTGCGGCCTCCGCCAAATGCAGCGGTGAATCCGTACTTATTCAGTGCCTGTTTTAATGCTTCTGTTTTCATGATATCTGTATAGGAAGCACCGTGATCGAATGGATTGATTCCCTGATCTACGCCGTCCTGATTAATATATTCCAGTACTTCAATGCCGTGTTTTTTGGAAATCTGATCACGAAACTGGATCATCTCTTTAAATTTCCACGTGGTATTGACATGCATAAAAGGAAAAGGTGGCTTTTCCGGATAAAATGCTTTAAGTGCCAGATGAAGCATAACCGAAGAATCTTTGCCTATGGAATACAGCATAACAGGCTTTTCACATTCTGCAGCCACTTCACGCATGATATAGATAGCTTCTGCTTCAAGTTCATCAAGATGTGACATTCTACTCATAGCTTATTGTTGACCTCCTGATAGTTTGACTTAATTATTTCATTCATTATAAAGATAGAAAATGATGCAATTATGATACAATGGTTGGAGAAATAGAAAACAGGAGGCGTAAAGATGAAAGGCAGATATGTTGTGGCACAGATGAAAGGATGCGCAGATCCTCTGGAAAATGTGAAAAAGGCAGGAGAAGTCGTAAAATGGGCGAAGGAAGAAAAAAGTGCAGATCTCGTATTGTTTCCGGAGACCTTTTTAAATTATGTGACTTCTGAGATTACGCTGGAAGAAAGGGTGAAGCTTGCCCAGAATCTGGACAGTACATTTGTGAGAAAGATGCAGGAACTGGCAGCTCAGTATCAGGTCTGGATCGTATTTGGCATGCGGGAATATGCCGGTGATAAGAATTATAATACGATTGTTGTGTTAGATGAGCAGGGAAGAATGTTCACCCATTACCATAAGACACACCTTTACGATGCATTTTCAACGAAGGAATCCGATGAATTCTTAACAGGAGAGGAATTGTTCACGCCGATTGAAACACCATTTGGAAAGATTGGACTGTTTGTCTGTTATGAGGCGAGATTCCCGGAGATTGCACGTATCCAGGCGCTGCAGGGTGCACAGATCCTGTTGATGCCAACAGCCTGGGTTCAGGGAAAAAGAAAGAGAGAACAGCTGCAGATCCTTGCATCGGCAAGGGCACTTGAGAATACGGTCTATCTTCTGGCGGCAAATCTCTGCGGAGGTCAGTGCATCGGAGGAAGTATGATAATCGATCCGCTTGGAGAGATTCTTGAGCAGGCAGATGAGGAAGAGATGTGTCTGTTTACAGAGATCGACACTGAGGATATAGATAGAATACGACAAACACTCCCATCTTTGAAAAATAGAAGAGTGGAGCTGTATCTTAATCAGAGTTAAGATACAGGCTCCGCGAGCGTCGACTTGAATATTATATGTTGTCTTAAATTCTTACGTTTCTGGTAAAATCAGCCATCATATGTGCCAGTTGTGCAGAAGGAATCGGTTCTTCTGCCATCAACCAATGGATGAACATGCCAAAGCATCCGTTGCAGGCGTAGAGAAGAAGATAGCTTCGTTCTATCTCGCTTCGATGCTTCTCTGTATCCTCCGGGAATGCTTTTTCGCCGAGAATGTGAAGGATTCGGTCCTGAAGATCGCGGTCTCCGCTCTTGGCAAGAAGGATCTGAAAGATATGGCGTTTCCCTTCTATATATTGCAATATATTTTTTAAAACCAGATACTGACGCTGCCCTGCCGGCAGATGTTCAGTATCTATTTTTTTTGTATATTCGGTAACTTCGCGAAGAAGCTCTTCCTTTAACTGGGATAACTGATTAAACGGATCGGTGAAATGTGCATAATAAGTAGAACGGTTCAAATCCGCATCAGCACATAATTCTTTTACCGTAATCTTCGTGATCTCCTTCTGTTCAAGGAACTTTATCAGACTTTCATTTAAAACCATACGAGTGTATTTCACTCTTCTATCCATATAAGACACTCCTTGCTTGCTAAGTTTATGATTTAACCAACATATTAATGAAATATGTTGCGAAAAAGACAAATAACAGAATATTGTTGGTTGTTATTCCAACGGACGTATTATACACTACATTTGCACAAAAAACAACACGTGTTGCAAAAAAGGAGAGTAAGAATATGATTCGCTTAGTAGTTGACTCTGCTGCAGATATGTATAAAGAAGAATTAGCAGAAAAGAATATAGAGATGGTTCCACTTACCATCACAATTGATGGAAAAGAGAATTATCAGGACGAGTATGAGCTTCCAAGAAAGGAACTGTACCGTCTCGTTATTGAAGAAAAGAAAAATGCCAAGACATCACAGCCTTCACCGGATGCATTTGCAAAGTGCTTCCAGGAGGCAAAGGAAAAAGGCGATGAGCTGATCTGTGTTATGTTATCCTCTACACTTAGCGGAACTTACCAGAGTGCATTACTTGCAAAGAACCTTGTCGATTATGATAAGATCCACATCATCGATTCTTTGTCTGCTACCTATGGAATCAAGATCATGGTTGACCATGCTTTAAAGATGATTGAAGAGGGCCACACAGCAGAAGAGATCGTAGAGAAGCTGGAAGTATTAAAAGGAAAGATCAAGATCCTTGCAGGTATCGATACCTTAAAGTATCTCTGGCTTGGTGGACGTGTCAGCAGAACCACAGCGATCGTAGCAGATGCTGTTAATGTAAAGCCTGGAATTACCGTGTCAAGAGAAGGTGCTGTTGAGGTTGTCAGCAAGTACCTTGGCGTAGGACGTGCAATCAAAGATCTGGTAAAACAGGTAAAGAATTCTAACAGGGATACGGATTATCCATTATATGTTATCTATAGTTATCAGGATACGAATGCACAGAAGCTTCAGAAGGCTTTGGAAGAAGTCGGAATTAAGGTCGAAGGAGTGCCTGAACTTGGAGCAACTCTGGGCGTACACGTAGGACCTGGAGCATTCGGCGTAATCTTCATCGAAAAATAAAAAGTTAACAGGCTGGGCCATTGAGGCCCGGCTTTTTTTATGGTATAGTAAAGAGAAATCTAAACTACTTAAGGAGAATGTAAATCATGCAGATCGATATTTCGCAGTTCAGTAAGCCATGTAGTTGTGGAAAGCCACATACGATCGTGGTTAAGGACTTGATCATAGAAAAAGGTGCTATTAATAAATTACCGGGTATCATTAAGGAGCATTATGCGGATAAGAAGTGTATCGTTATGGTATGCGATGAGAATACTCTGGAAGTTGCAGGAAAGCAGGTTGAAGCGTTGCTTCCTGGTCTTCAGAAGGTTGTTCTCTGTCCAGATAATCTTCATGCGAATGAACATGGGGTTGCTCTTGCGGAGGAAGCTTTAAAGGCATATCCACAGGCTGATCTTTTCCTGGCGGTGGGCTCCGGAACGATCCACGATATCACAAGATATCATGCTTTCCAGAAGAAGATTCCATTTATCTCGGTGCCGACAGCGGCCAGTGTTGATGGATTCGTTTCTGTAGTTGCTGCCATGACATGGAATGGCTGTAAGGTTACGATTCCTGCGGTTGCACCGGAGCGAGTTGTAGCTGATACTGATATCTTCTCCAAGGCACCGATTCGTCTGACTGCAGCAGGTGTTGGTGACCTTCTTGGTAAGTATACCTGCCTCGCGGACTGGAAGATTGCACATATTCTTACGGATGAATATATCTGTGAAGAACTTTGCCAGATGGAATATACTGCACTTGATAAGATGCGTTCTTGTATCGATGGCATCGTTAAGGGTGATGCAGATGCATACGAAGGTCTGATGTACGGTCTGATGCTGTCTGGTCTTGCCATGCAGATGATCGGCAATTCAAGACCTGCTTCCGGAACAGAGCACCATATGTCTCATATGTGGGAGATGGAGATCATCAACGATTACGTTGACTATTACCATGGTGAAAAGGTAGCAGTTGGCCTTGTACTGTCTGCTGACATTTATCATAAGGCTGCAAAGAAGATGAAGGAAGGCAGCTATACCGTGAAGGAATCTATGGAAGTGGAACACGATCTGATCCGAAACAGCATCAAGAAGGAAGATACTTATGAGACAATCGTGAAGGAGAATGATCCGAATCCACTGGCAAAGGTTGATTCCAGCCGTCTTGTTAGCTGCAAGGATGAAATCATCTCGATCATTGAGGAGATTCCGACCAGCGAGGAACTGATCACGATTCTTGAGAAGGTATCCTGTGTACATTCTTTGAAAGAAATCGGTCTTATCGAAGATTATAAAGAAAAGACAGCGCGCCTGTCTCCTTATGTGAGAAACAGACTGACATTTATGAGAACTTTGAAATTCTTCGATTTCTATGAAGACATTATTCGATAGGAGAATATTATGGCAAAATATGCGCTTGGAGTAGACTACGGTTCTCTTTCTGCCCGTGCAGTTCTTATTGATATCAAGAGTGGTGAGATTGCAGGGACAGCAGTCTATGAATATCCGCACAAGATCTATGATTATGAATTTGTTGATGGAACACTTCTGCCGCATGGGTTTGCACTGCAGGATCCGATGGATTATTATAATTGCTTTGTAAATGCGGTGAAGGATGCGGTGAGTTTGTCGAAAGTAGCCCCGGAGGATATCATTTCTGTCGGAATTGATGCGACCGGCTCAACTATGTTCCCAGTCAGAAAGAATAAAAAGCCGCTGACACTGGAAGAAAGGTTTGCGAAGAATCCGCATGCTTACGTTAAGATGTGGAAGCATCATGGCGGGGAAGAGGAGGCAAGACAGATACAGAGCCTCATAGAAAAACGCGGGGAGACATTTCTCGAATATTATGGCGGGGCGGTTTCTTCAGAGTGGATCTTCCCTAAGATCCTTGAGACGGTTCATAAGGCTCCGGAAGTCTATCAGGAAGCAGATTACTTTATCGACGTATCAGACTGGATGACCTGGCTTCTGACAGATGAACTCACAAGAAGCCGCTGTATCTTCGGATACAAGGCATTTTACAGGGCGGAAAGCTATGGCTTTCCATCACAGGATTTCTTTGACGAGATGGATCCTGCCTTTGAAAATGTACTGACAGAAAAGCTTGCAGGTCCTGTTTTACCAGTTGGTGACAGAGCAGGTGTCCTCTGCGAAGAGATGGCAGAGATTCTTGGTTTAAAAGCTGGTATTCCAGTATCGGTAGCCCTTCTGGATGCTCATGCTTCGGTAACAGGTGTTGGCGTTACAAGACCTGGAGAGATGGTACTTGTTATGGGAACTTCTACCTGCCATATGTTGTTATCAGAGACGGGAGAAGGAATCCCAGGAGTATCCGGACTTGTGTATGACGGAATCATCAAGGGTCTTTTTGGATATGAGTCCGGACAGCCATGTGTTGGCGATGGATTTGCCTGGTTTCTGAAGAATATGGTTCCTGGAAGATACTATGATGAGGCAAATGAAAAGGGAATCTCTATCCATCAGCTTATGATTGAAAAGCTGGAGGGATATACCGCTGGAAAAAGTGGACTTCTTGCTTTGGAATGGTTCAACGGAGTACGTTCTCCGCTGGCAGATTTCAACCTGAACGGTATGTTCCTGGGGATGAATCTGAATACGAAGCCTGAGGAGATGTATCTTGCCCTGATCGAAGCAACAGCCTATGGAACAAAGTGGATCATCGAGCAGTTCGAAAACCATGGTACACCGATCTACGAGATCGTGTTAAGTGGTGGAATCCCGGTTAAGAATTCACTGCTCGTTCAGGTCTATGCAGATATCCTGAATAAGCCGGTTCGTGTATCGCATATGGAATTGTCGGTAGCCTACGGTGCTGCTTTAAATGGTATGGCGGCAGCAGGGGAAGAGGTGACAGGATATGCCGATATCGGCGAAGCATCCCGTACACTTGCAACCAAAAATCAGACATATGTTTATCCAAATAAAAAGCAGGTAGAAACTTATGAGGCTATCTATAAGGACTATCGGATTCTTTGTGACTACTTCAGCGATGGTACCAATGATGTCATGAAACGATTAAATGCATTAAGATATTAAAAATTTTCAAGCCATGTGGGACAAAATGACTGTTCTCATGGCTTTTTTCTATTTACAAATAAAAAATTATGAGTTAATATAATGCAGAAAGAAAATGATAAACTATAGTAGTATTCGTATTTTCGATTGAGGTTATGAAAAAATGTGTATGAGGAGAAAAATGTATGACAGAGCAGTTTAATCCGAGTCGGGTGCCGGGACTGTACCGGCCAGAATTTGAGCATGACAACTGTGGTATCGGTTCCGTGGTGAACATTAAAGGTATCAAGACTCGAGAGACAGTTGAGAATGCCCTGAAAATTGTAGAAAACTTAGAGCATAGAGCCGGCAAAGACGCCGAGGGAAAAACAGGTGACGGTGTTGGAATCCTCCTTCAGATCTCACACAAGTTCTTTAAGAAAACCTGTGATGCCCTCGGCTTTTCTATTGGTGAAGAACGTGAGTATGGTATCGGTCAGTTCTTCTTCCCACAGGATGAATTAAAGAGACGCCAGGCTATGAAGATGTTTGAGATCATTCTTGAAAAAGAAGGTCTTGAGCTGATCGGATGGAGAGAAGTACCGACAGTGCCTGAGGTTCTGGGACAGAAGGCACTTGCAAAGATGCCGTATATCATGCAGGCATTTATCAAAAAGCCGGAGGATATTGAAAAAGGTCTGGCTTTTGACCGCAAGCTTTATGTAGCAAGACGTGAGTTTGAGCAGAGTAATGAGAATACCTATGTGGTTTCCTGCTCAAGCCGTACTATCGTATATAAGGGTATGTTCCTGGTAGGTCAGCTTAGAACATTCTTTACGGACCTTCAGAGCCCTGATTATGAATCTGCGATTGCAACTGTGCATTCCAGATTCAGTACAAACACAAACCCAAGCTGGGAGCGTGCGCATCCAAACAGATTCATCGTTCATAATGGTGAGATTAATACGATCCGTGGTAATGCAGATAAGATGCATGCACGTGAAGAGACCATGGCATCTGACTATCTCGAGGAAGATTTCCACAAGATCCTGCCGGTTATCAATGCTTCTGGTTCAGACTCTGCGATGCTTGATAACACACTGGAATTCCTGATTATGAGCGGAATGGATATGGCACTTGCCATGATGATCCTGATTCCGGAACCATGGGCTAACAATGAGACCATGTCTCAGAGTAAGAAGGACTTTTACCAGTATTATGCAACTATGATGGAGCCATGGGATGGTCCGGCTTCCATTATGTTCTCTGATGGTGACCAGGTTGGTGCAGTACTTGACCGTAATGGTCTTCGTCCATCCCGTTACTATGTAACAAGTGATGGCTATATGATCCTTTCTTCTGAAGTTGGTGTTCTTGATATCCCTGCTGAGAAGATCGTGTTAAAAGAGAGACTTCATCCTGGAAAGATGCTTCTGATCGATACTGTTCAGGGCCGTATCATTTCCGATGAAGAGATAAAGGAATACTATGCAACCAGACAGCCATACGGCGAATGGCTGGATAACCATCTGGTTAATCTGGGTGACCTTCGTATTCCGAATAAACGTGTGAGAGAATACAGTACAGAAGAACGCGCAAAACTTTTGAAGGCATTTGGATATACCTACGAAGAGTACCGCACTTCTATCAGAAATATGGCATTAAATGGTGCTGAGAGCATCGGTTCCATGGGTATCGATACTCCACTGGCAGTTCTTTCAGATGAACAGCAGCCATTGTTTAACTACTTTAAGCAGCTGTTTGCACAGGTTACGAATCCGCCTATCGATGCGATCCGTGAGGAGGTCGTTACCGGTACAACAGTTTATGTTGGAGAGGATGGAAACCTCCTGACAGAAAAGCCTGAGAACTGTAAGGTGCTTAAGATCAACAATCCGATCCTGACCAACACCGATATGCTGAAGATCAAGAATATGAAGGTAGAAGGCTTCAAGTGTGTGGAAGTTCCGACTACTTACTACAAGAGTACTTCTCTGGAACGTGCCATCGACCGTCTCTTTGTAGAGGTTGATAAGGCTCATAGAGATGGTGCCAATATTGTCATACTGACAGACCGCGGCGTGGATGAGAATCATGTGGCTATCCCTTCTCTTCTTGCGGTATCAGCAGTTCATAAGTACCTGGTTAAGACCAAAAAACGTACTTCTCTTGCTATTATTCTGGAATCCGGTGAACCACGTGAAGTACACCACTTTGCAACTCTGCTTGGTTATGGTGCATGTGCGATCAACCCATACCTTGCACTGGATACGATCCATCAGCTGATTGATGACAAGATGCTCGAGAAGGATTACTATGCAGCAGTTGATGACTATAACTATGCAGTTCTTCACGGTATCGTTAAGATCGCTTCCAAGATGGGTATCTCCACAATCCAGTCTTACATGGGTTCACAGATCTTTGAAGCTATCGGTATCAGCAAGGATGTGATTGATCGTTATTTCACAGATACCGTAAGCCGTGTTGGCGGTATTACTTTAAAGGATATTGAAAAGCAGACGGAAGCGCTTCACAATGAAGCATTCGATCCACTGGGTCTTGCAGTTGATCCGACACTTAACAGTATCGGACGTCACAAATCAAGAAGCCAGGGTGAGGAACATAGATATAATCCTCTTACCATTCATCTTCTTCAGGAGTCTACAAAGCAGGGCAACTACCAGATGTTCAAGGAATACACAGCACGTGTAAACAGAGAAGAAAGTGGTTATCTCAGAAGCTTAATGGACTTCAACTATCCAGAGGAAGGTGTTCCAATCGAAGAGGTTGAACCGGTAGAAGCTATCGTAACAAGATTTAAGACAGGTGCGATGTCTTATGGTTCTATTTCTCAGGAAGCACACGAGACACTGGCAATCGCGATGAACCATTTACATGGTAAATCAAACTCCGGTGAAGGTGGTGAAAGTGATGAGCGTCTTGCTACAGCAGGCAGTGTCAATGACAGAAGTTCTGCAATCAAGCAGGTAGCTTCCGGTCGTTTCGGTGTTACAAGTAAGTACCTTACAAGTGCAAAAGAACTTCAGATCAAGATGGCACAGGGTGCAAAACCAGGTGAAGGTGGTCACCTTCCGGGTGGAAAGGTTTATCCATGGATTGCGAAGACAAGACATTCTACACCAGGTGTAAGTCTGATCTCGCCTCCACCACACCATGACATTTATTCAATCGAAGACTTAGCTCAGCTGATCTACGATCTGAAGAATTCCAATAAAGATGCGAGAATCTCCGTAAAGCTGGTTTCCGAAGCTGGTGTTGGTACAGTTGCAGCCGGTGTTGCAAAGGCTGGTGCGCAGGTTATCCTGATCTCAGGTTACGATGGAGGTACCGGTGCTGCACCTAGAAGTTCTATCCACAATGCGGGTCTTCCATGGGAGCTTGGTCTTGCGGAGACACATCAGACTCTGATTATGAATGGCCTTCGTAACAAGGTTCGTATCGAGACTGATGGTAAGCTGATGAGCGGCCGTGATGTTGCTATCGCAGCAATCCTTGGTGCTGAGGAATTCGGTTTTGCTACTGCACCGCTTGTAACTATGGGATGCGTCATGATGCGTGTCTGCAACCTGGATACCTGTCCTGTTGGTGTTGCTACACAGAACCCGGAACTTCGTAAGCGTTTCCGTGGAAAACCGGAATATGTTGAGAACTTTATGAAATTTATTGCAGAGGATCTGCGTGAACATATGGCTAAGCTTGGTGTTCGCAGCGTGGATGAACTGGTTGGACGTACAGATCTTCTGAAGAAGGGCTCAGGCTTCTATAAGGAAAAGGCTGCAAGAGTTGATCTTTCCGGAATCCTTGAGAATCCATACCTTGGCGATCCATGTATCTTCGATCCAAAGCAGGTATTTGACTTTAAGCTTGAAGAAACTGCAGATGAGAAGGTACTTCTTAAGAAATTAAAGACTGCTCTTGATAAGAAGCAGAAGAAGACCATTGAGATGGATGTTACCAACGTTGACCGTGCATTTGGTACTATCTTTGGTTCTGAGATTACTAAGAAATACAATGATACTTTAGATGAGGATACTTTTGTTGTTAAATGCCATGGTGCCGGTGGTCAGAGCTTTGGTGCATTCATTCCAAAGGGACTTACACTGGAACTTTCCGGTGATTCCAATGACTATTTTGGTAAGGGTCTGTCAGGTGGTAAGCTGATCGTCTATCCTCCAAAGGGTATTACATATAAAGCAGATGAAAATATCATCATCGGTAACGTTGCTCTTTATGGTGCAACAAGTGGTAAGGCGTTCATCAATGGTGTTGCCGGCGAACGTTTCTGTGTTCGTAATTCAGGTGCTACTGCTGTTGTAGAAGGTGTTGGCGATCATGGATGTGAATACATGACAGGTGGTCGTGCCGTTGTTATTGGTAAGATTGGCAAGAACTTTGCAGCAGGTATGAGTGGCGGTATCGCTTACGTACTGGATGAGCATAGTGATATTTACCGTAAGGTAAATAAAGAGATGGTTTCCATCGAGAAGATTACAAGCAAGTATGATGTGGAAGAGCTGAAGACCATCCTGAAGCAGCATGTGGAAGCTACCGGTTCTGAAAAGGGTAAGGAAATCATGGATCACTTCAGCGAATATCTTCCAAAATTCAAGAAGATCATTCCTAATGACTACAAGAAGATGATGAATATGACAATTCAGATGGAAGAGAAGGGTCTTAGCAGTGAGCAGGCCCAGATCGAGGCATTTAACGCTATCATCAGTGCGAAAGGAGGAAACTAAGATGGGAAAACCAACCGGATTCATGGACTATAAGAGAGAAACTGCAAAGGCAGAAAGTCCACTTGAGAGAATCAAACATTTTAATGAATTCCATACTCCTCTTTCCAAAGCAAAACAGCGTGAGCAGGGTGGAAGATGTATGGCCTGTGGCGTTCCATTTTGCCAGGCAGGTATGATGATCGGAGGTATGGCAAGCGGCTGCCCTCTGAATAACCTCGTTCCAGAATGGAATGATCTTGTATATAACGATTGCTATGAACAGGCTTATGACCGTCTGATGAAGACACATTGTTTCCCTGAATTTACTTCCCGTGTATGTCCTGCTCTTTGTGAGAAGGCATGTACCTGTAACTTAAATGGGGATCCTGTTTCAACAAAAGAAAATGAACGTGCAATCATTGAGAATGCATTTGCTACCGGTATCATCAAGGCGAATCCTCCGAAGGTTCGTACCGGTAAAACAGTTGCTGTTATTGGAAGTGGTCCTTCCGGACTTGCAACTGCAATGCAGCTGAATAAACGTGGTCATAAGGTTACTGTTTTTGAAAGATTTGACCGTATCGGCGGACTTCTCCGTTATGGTATCCCGAACATGAAGCTTGAGAAGCATGTTATCGACAGACGTGTGAAGCTGATGGAAGAAGAGGGTATCGAGTTCGTTACGAACTGTAACGTCGGTGTTGATATTACAGGTGAAGAACTTCTTGCAAAGTATGATAGAGTCGTTCTTTGCTGCGGTGCTTCTAATCCACGTGATATCAACGCACCTGGCCGCGATGCTAAAGGAATCTATTTCGCAGTTGATTTCTTAAGAGCAACTACAAAGAGTCTTCTCGATTCTGGTTTCGAAGATCATAAATATATCGAGTGCAAGGATAAAGTTGTTATGGTTATCGGTGGTGGTGATACCGGTAATGACTGTTGCGGTACTGCAGTCCGTCTTGGTGCTAAGAATGTCATCCAGCTTGAGATGATGCCAAAGGCACCGGATGAAAGACCTGCCAACAATCCATGGCCACAGTGGCCAAGAGTCTGCAAGACAGATTACGGTCAGGAAGAATGTATCGCTGTATATGGTCAGGATCCACGTCTTTATACAACAACTGTTTCTGAGTTCATCAAGAATGAAAATGGAGAACTTTGTCAGGTGAAGATCGTGAAGCTTCAGAGTAAAAAGGATGAAGCAAGCGGTCGTATGATGATGGTACCTGTAGAAGGAACAGAAGAGATCCTGGATGTAGATATCGTTCTTATCGCAGCAGGCTTCCTCGGTTCACAGAAGTATGTAACAGATACCTTCGGTGTTGCAATCAATGGAAGAACCAATGTTGATACCGCACCAGGAAAGTACCAGACAAGCATTCCAAATGTATTCACCGCAGGTGATATGCACCGCGGACAGTCCCTTGTTGTATGGGCAATCCGCGAAGGACGCGACGCTGCACGCGCCGTAGACGAATCTCTTATGGGATATACAAACTTATAATTGAGCTACTGAGCCACTGGGACGGTTCCCAGTGGCTTTTGTTGTCCACCCAACATTTGACAGTGGTATGTGGCTGTGTTACTATCGAAGTAACAGTATAGTCTGTAGGAATTGGAGAGACAAAGGATATGAATGATCATAAGAAAAAGAAGATTGCACCGATTATAATAACGGTTCTTGTTATCCTGTATTACCTTGTGTATTTTGGATTTATTATTGCCGTAATTCCATCTGGATTGAAGCTGGTATTTGGCATCATTCCGGCGGCACTGGCTACACTTATGATTATTGTGTGTCTGGAACGTTTGCATGAAATTGATGGAGGAGAAGACGATGATCTTAGTAAATACTGATTATATCAGTGGCAAGAATCTTGAGATGCTTGGTCTTGTAAAGGGCAGCACAATTCAGTCTAAGAATATCGGAAAAGATATTACACAGAGTTTTAAGACTTTGGTTGGTGGTGAACTGAAGGCTTATAATGAGATGATGAATGATGCACGTGCACTGGCAACAAAGAGAATGGTAGAAGAAGCGGAAAGCTTAGGTGCTGATGCAATCGTTAATGTGCGTTATGCGTCTTCTTCTGTTATGCAGGGTGCAGCAGAAGTTATGGCTTATGGAACAGCTGTAAAGTACGTATAGGCAGGTACGATAGATGTTTTTTATGATGGGAATCACCCCGGGACGGAAGAATTTTGACTTTAATCAATTGATAATTTGCGATCATTGTGGATCTTATGGACGGTATCAGGTGTTTATGACTTATATGTGTCTGTCAATCTTCTTTATCCCATGTTTTAAATGGGATAAGAAGTTCTATGTGCAGATGTCATGTTGTGATACGCTTTACGAACTTGATCCGGAGGTAGGAAGGGCTATCGCCCGAGGAGAAAGTGTCCAGATACAGAAGGAACAGCTTCGGGTAGTTCAGGCTGGACGCAAAAGCAGATTTCGTAGATGCAATAATTGCGGATATGAGACGCAGGAGGATTTTGAATTCTGTCCAAAATGTGGGAATAGATTTTAGGGGTACGAGTTGTGGAATATAGAATGACAAAGTTTATCAGGAAATATTTTGAACGTTATTGTGAACAATATCTTCCTGGAGAGACTGCAAAGCTCACAGAAAAAGCTGAAGTTATCTATGATAAGCTGATGCATGAAACACCGGATATGGGAAAGAACATGATGTCTTCCAACATGGATATTACAGCTGCATTTTTTGCTTACTATGAGGCAAGCGATAAGAGAATTGCCGGACAGGCTATGGAGACGTTGATCGACTGGCTGGCTGAGGATTATCGATGGGCAGGTAATTTTCTTGATATGAATAAGCATAGATATGTAAAGCCACTCTATTATAAGCTTTACTCCAGCTATGCAAAAAAGGTCGAAGAGCATAAGGCAAAAGGGGAATGGACCGGTACCTGGAGCCTTCGAATGAATCCGGATAATCGCAAGGAAGGAATCTATTATCATATGGTGGGCTGTCCGCTTTATCAGTTTGTGAAGGTTCATGGCTATGATGATATGATGCCGTATGTATGTAAGTTTGATTTTATATTTGAACGATTCCTGCATGCGAAGTTGATCCGTACTCAGACAGAAGCAACCGGAGGAGATTGCTGTGACTACTGGTTTGTACCAGATAAAAGCGAAACAGCGGAGAAATATAAAGACTTTAAAAGTGTATAATCAAATAGATTGAGCCTGTCTCGAATATGAGATGGGCTTTCTTAAAGGTATTATGATAAGGAAGAGGAAATCATTATGAAAGAAAAAAAGGTTCTGTTTTCTGAACTTGCTTACTTTATCGGATTGATTACATTGGCACTTGGAACAGCGCTTATGGAAAGGGCGAACTTTGGTATGTCTATGGTCGTTGCGCCGGCTTATCTTGTTCATCTTAAGATTGCAGAGGCTCACAGCTGGTTTACCTTTGGTATGGCAGAGTATTGTCTGCAGGCAGTTCTTCTTGTGATCACGGCAGCAGTACTGCGAAGAGTTAAGCCAATGTACCTGTTATCCTTTGTAACTGCCGTTGTGTATGGTGTTATTCTGGATATTTGCATGAAAGCTGTAAGTTTTATTCCAGGGGAAGGAATGGTTCTTCGTTTCATATTTTATTTCCTTGGAATGGTGATCTGCGCGATAGGAGTATCCATGCTGTTCCACACATACTTTGCACCGGAAGCTTATGAACTTCTTGTAAAGGAGATCTCTTCGAAGTTTGATTTTAATATTAATAAGACAAAGACAGTGTATGACTGTACAAGCTGCGTGATTGCTATCATTATGTCATTTCTGTTCTTTGGATTCGGACATTTTGAAGGAGTAAAGCTGGGAACTGTTTTTTGCGCACTGGTGAATGGATGGCTGATCGGAAGATGCAGCTATGTGGCAGAGAAGTATTTTACATTCGAGGATGCATTCAGAAGATAAGTCACTGAGTGGTTGAGCCACTGGGAACCGTCCCCAGTGGCTCGTTTTAATTACAGTTCTTTTGCCAGAATTTCTTCTTTACGTTTCAGCAGTTCATCGCCGAGGATGATTTCGTTTGCCTTATCGAAGCCGATACGATCAATCGTTACTGCAAGACGTTCGCCCTTAATTCCGTATTCGCGGAAGAAAAGGATAACTTTTGCGATTGTATCCATAACTTCTTCTTCTGTTGTGAAGAACTTATTCAATGCCTTGCCGTGGGAAATATTCTTACCCCAGCGTCCGCCTACGAAGATCTTATAACCGTACTGACCATCTGTTACACTGTCGAAGAGACACTTGCCTACGCAACGTCCGCAGTGGAGACATTTGCTTTCGTCGATAGTGATCTTCTTATCTACAACTTTTGCTGCGCCTACCGGACAGACTGCTTCGATCTTACACTTCTTACAGCCCTTGCAAAGATCATAGTTGTAATTTGGAATTCTCTGACCCATGATACCTACATCATTCAGAGGTGGTTTTACACAGTTGTTTGGACAGCCGCCAACACAGATTTTAAACTTGTGTGGAAGTGTTACATCATGCCATTTTGTATAGAATTCGTTATGGATTTTTTCAGAAAGACCGAAAGAATCAAGAAGACCATACTGACAGGTTGTACCCTTGCATGATACAACTGGACGTACCTTTGCACCGGTACCGCCGGTAACAAGACCAGCCTGTGCGATATACTCGCGGAATGGTTCAATCTGTTCATATGGGATACCAGGAACCTCAACAGTAAGTCTTGTTGTGAATTCCAGATTACCGTTTCCGAACTTTTCAGCGGCTTCAGTAAGTATTCTTGCCTGTTCACAGGTAATCTTTCCGTTTACAGTAAGTACACGTGCGTTGAAATTATCAGTACCTCTATTGCTCAGGAAACCAAGTCCTTTTACTCTTTTTTCATCTTCTGGACTAACAGTTAATGCTGCCATACAATTACCTCCATATATACATAATATTCAAGCATGCCTCGGCGTATTTCGGTCAATTATTCTTACTTAAAGTATACCACGTTTCTTAATAATATCAAGGGTTGATATATCTGCAAAAAAGTATCTCAAGCTCATCTATCTGACCAGAGTGATAATCTGTCAGCATTTTCTGATAGATTGCAGCTATTTTATTTTTATCCACATCCGTAATAATAGACAGATCCAGCATCTTTGCACTTTGCAGGTCAGAAGGCTGGAACTTCTCCAGACCATTTCCCAATTCTTTGCGATTCATTCGCAGGATCTTCTGCGCGGTAGGAGTCAAAAAATAACAGAAGAGCAGGTCGGTGTATTCCTCCATCGGATAAATGGAATGAAAGGTGGTCAGTGTCATGACTTCTGCAAGGTTTCTTACAAATTTCAGACTGCCTCTGCTGGCTGTGGTTACCCAGATTGGTGCAACCTTTCGCTGTTCCATCAGATACCATGGATGGCGATGGGACGGGAGATGCTTTGCAGGTATTTTTTTCTGAATGCCCTCTTCCAGATAGCGCTGTAAGGCATTGTCTATTTTCTGGTCTTTTTTGATATTTAACAGCCAGACATTTTTCCCCTGATCCCGAATGTTCAGTAAATGCGCCTGCGTAAATATTGGTTGTCTGATCTCAGCGGATCTGCAGATGCATGAGGTGAAATATTCCGGCGCGAGCTCTTTTTCTACTCTTTGCTGTTCTGACATACAGAAGAACTCATTGGCTCCGGTTGCGATGCCGCGGCTTATCTTACAAAAATCAGATACCAGACGAAGGTTCTTGTATTCAGGCAGTTCCTCCTGATTTAAAAAAGAGCGCCATTTGTCTTCTGCAGAAATTTTATCGTAGCTTATACTGATCGCATTTTCTTCCAGTGAATGAAGTCCTATATTATGACATTTTTCATTCTTAAAAAGGATCTGTGTCTTTGGCATATGATCGATCAGAAGGATGCAGCAGGTAGTCGTAGCATTGAAAAAAAGATTATCGTCATCCTCAATATTAATAATGGCTCTTAATAACCGTTCTTCCAGCAATTTCTTCTTGATGGGAATGCCATATCTCGAATTCAGGAATTCTGTTGGGATGATGTAGGCCAGCTTGCCATTTGATTTTAGCTGATGCAGACTCTTGATCAGAAACAGAATATACAGGTTCGTATAGTTGCTGTAGCGAACACCGGTATGCTTCTCGATTGTCTGCAGAATCTCAGAACGATTCGCAATTGCCTGAAAACGATTGTACGGAGGATTGCAGACAATGGCATCGTACCTTTCTTCCCAATCCGTGAGAAGATAGTCCGCCAGGCGGATGTCGGCACCTGCAGGATTACCAAAGTGAGTCAGAACTGTTGCATCAACCTCATATCCATGTAAAGAACATGCTGGATTTATCTTTCTTGCAAAGGTAAGAAAGATACTATTCCCAACTGCAGGATCAAGTATATTCCCGGCGCCCGGACAAGCCCAGCTGCACATAAATTCTGCAATAGAATAAGGCGTAAAGTACTGTCCGAATGTCTTCAGATGTTCTTCTGTAACGATTGTCGAATATAGCTTCTCTGCCTGCATGAAAAGTCCTCCGTTTAAGGGTTCGCTCATAATAAAAGGATAACGATAAAGTTAGAAAATGTCAAATTTGATACAGATCGAAAAAGCAAGAAATCAAGCAAAACCGTCCGGAAATAAAGTCAGTTAGATAGAACATAAAGAAAAGGCTTGATATTCGAAAGGAATACCGAGCCTTTTCTTTATCTTTTCTCTGCAGTAATACCTGGAACTACATTCCAGTTTTCATCGTGTTTTTCTTTTGCACTCTGAACATTGAAGTAATTAACTGTATAATCCAGACAATTTTTAAGATGGTTTTTCAATAGATCACCAGCTTTTTCGGATTCTCCCGCAAGGAGAGCTTCAAGAATAGCAACGTGTTCTGCACGGGCCTGGTCAAGCTTTTCCTTGTTCTGGTGAGAAGCGATACTGATTCTGGTACTTTGTGCGAATACAGTATCCATAAGCTTAATATAAAATGGATTGCCGCAATGTCTTACAAAATACATATGCATCTCAATATCTTCCCAAAAAGCAGTATCAATATCTGAAGCAGGTTGACGGAAAGTCTCCAGATAATATTCCAACTTCGATTTTTCGATGTATGGAAGAGCCATCCTCATCGTGAGAGGTTCGATATCCTGACGAATCTGGAAAACATGAAAAATATTCTGGAATGTTATGGTTGTGACGCGAATACCACGCTTTGGTAAGATCTCAACCAGACCGTCCTGTTCCAGTCGCGTCAATGCTTCACGAATCGGGGTTCGGCTTGCACCATATTCACTTGCCAGTGAGGTTTCATTCAACATACTTCCGGGCTGATATCTACAGTAAACCAGGCTTTGTTTAAGCTGTCTGTATAAGGAATTCTTCAAGTCGTCGTTCGCACCTGTTTTAGGCATAAACATCAAGTCTCCGTTCATTTTGTATATAAAACTGCGTAATTATATTACCATAGAAATTTGAAAATCAATAGTAATATTAATTAAAAAAATACAAGTTCTTTTGGATATAATGTCGATTGATTGTTTAATCTAAATAAAGTATCCTATATATATCTTAATGTATACAACAGAAATAAACAAGTATACTAAAAAGCGGTTCACACGCATAAATGTGAAAGGAAGGAAGAAAAAACATGAAAAAATTAGTTATGGCAGCAACAGCTGCAGCAGTAGTAGCTCTTGGATTAGGCGCAGCAGTATGTGCTGATTATCCAGATGATGCAATTTATATGTCAGTTCATGCAGCAGCAGGCGGCGGATCTGACTCTATGGCTCGTATCATCGGTGCAGTTATGTCAGAAGATTTAGGAGTACCTGTAACAGTAGATAACGTAACAGGTGGTACAGGTTCAGTTTGCTGGCAGAAGCTTATGATGTCTAAACCAGATGGATACACAATTTCTACAGTTGCATCTGAGTTAACATACGTAGGATCACTTGGTTACGCAGCAATCGGACCAGATGATGTTGATTTCCTTGGTCTTTGCCAGTCATGGTCAGGTTCTCTTGTAGTACCAGCTGATGCAGAATGGGAAACATTTGATGATTTCATCAACTACTGTAAAGATAACGAAGGTACAGTATCTGTAGGTGATGGTGGTGTAGGTAACATCTGGCAGATGGCTGCATACTCTATGGAAAAAGAAACAGGTATCAAAGTTAACCACGTACCATTCGACGGCGCTAACGGTGAGTTGACAGCTCTTCTTGGAAAACAGTGTGACGCTATCGTTGTAGGTGCTTCTGAAGCTAAGTCTTACATCGAAAGTGGCGATATGAAGTGCCTCTGCGTATTCAACGACCAGCACTCTTCAGCAGTTCCAGATGCTCCAATCGCTCCAGAATGTGGTTATGATAACCTGATCTGCAACGTATGGGTAGGTATCGGTTGTCCTAAGGGACTTGACGAAGCAGTTAAAGCTCGTCTTGAGGAATCTGTAAAGAATGCAGTTGAATCTGAAGATTTCAAGAAGTTCACAGAAGAACGTGGAACAGACCTTCACTATATGACAGGTGCAGAATTATACGATATGGCAAAAGCTGATTCTGAAAAATATGCAGCACTCGTAGAAGAGTTCGGTCTTGGACAGTAAGATAGTTTTCCTGAAATATACTATTTAGAAGATAAGATATGATGACCCGCCGAATGTATTTTCGGCGGGTCGTTAAGAAAAAAGAGGAATTTAACATGAAAAAGTACTTCAATAGTGATGTCATCTTTGGTGTGATTGCGATTGCAGTTTCTCTGTTCTTTATTATTAATGGACAGAAGCTTCCTGGAGCAACAGCAAATGGGGTACCAGGATCTAACTACTTCCCGACAATTGCAGCGATCGGTGTTATCATTTTCTCGATTCTCCTGATCATCCAGGGAATCCGTACACCAAAAAGCTATTTCAATCTTGATAAGGCTCAGCTGAAGAATCTCTTACAGATGGTAGAAGTTCTCATCGTACTTGCAGGCTTCTTATTTATCTGGACAAAGATCCCATTCCTTCCGGCAGCTCTTATTTATGTATTTGCACTTACACGTATCTTAAAACAGCCGCTTAAGTTCTCTATACCTTATACAATTGGTGTTGTAGTTGTTTTATATCTGATCTTTAGCGTAGCATTTAAAGTTCGTCTGAATATCAACTAATTAAGAAATTGTAATTGTAAAGGAGAATAATAAAATGGGTGTTTGGTTAACTGCTATCCAGACAGTTTGTGCACCAAGCGTATTATTATATGCTCTTATCGGTGTAGCTGTAGGTATGCTGATCGGTACACTGCCAGGTCTTACATCAACAATGGCGATTGCCATTCTGACACCACTGACATTCTGGCTTCAGCCGACACAGGGTTTTGCAATGCTGATTGGTGTTTACAACTCAGCACTGTTTTCAGGCGGTATTTCCGCTATCGTTATCAATACACCGGGTACACCGGCGTCTATTGCAACAACATTTGACGGTTATTCATTAACAAAAAAAGGCCAGGGCGCTCTTGCTCTTGGTATCAACACAATCTATTCCGTATTTGGTGGTATCTTCTCTACAATCGTACTGATGGTAGCAGCATTCCCGCTTGCAAGATTTGCCCTTAAGTTTGGTCCTGCAGAGTTTGCGATCCTCGCACTCTTTGGTCTTACTATGATGGTATCGGTATCTCAGGCAAATCCTGTAAAAGGTATGTTACTTGGTTTCGTAGGTCTTCTTTTCAGTACAATCGGTCTTGACCCACTGAACGGTGCTATGAGATACGTATTTGGAAATATTAATCTTCTGGATGGTATTTCATTCATTCCAGTAATGATCGGTCTTTTCGGTCTTGGTGAAATGTGCTATCAGATCTTCGAAGTTGAAAGAGGAGAAGATGGAAAGGCTAAGACACAGAAGGCATCTGCAGACGGACGTATCTTCCCGACAATTGCTGAACATATTTTAATGTTCCCTTCAGCAGTTGTATCTGCTATAATCGGTGTAGTTATCGGTGCGGTTCCAGGTGCAGGTGGAGATATCGCTTCCATCATCTGCTGGGACGTAGCTAAGAGAATGTCTAAGCACAAAGAAGATTTCGGTAAAGGTTCTCTGGAAGGTATCGGTGCAACCTGTACTTCTAACAACGCTTCTATCGGTGGTGCATTAACTACTGCTCTTTGTCTTGGTGTACCTGGAGACTCTAACACAGCAGTTCTTCTTGGTTCCCTGATGATGTACGGTATGACTCCTGGTCCTACTCTTTTCACTGATCAGGCTCCATTCGTTCGTAACCTTATGGTATTAATGATCATTGCCAACCTTCTGATTCTTGTTGTAGGTCTTGCAACTGCTAAGTTATCTGTTAAGATTCTTGGTATCCGTAAGGAAGCTATCTGGATGGCAGTTCTTCTGCTTTGTGTAATCGGTTCTTATGCGCTGAACAAGAGCTTCTTCGATGTAATCGTTATGTTTATTGCTGGTTGCCTCGGTTTCTTCTTCAGACGTATGCAGTTCCCACTTGGACCACTGATCCTTGGTTTATTACTTGGTAACATTTGTGAAGCTAATATGAGAAGAGCACTGTCTCTTTCTATGGGCGATTACAAGATCTTCGTTGGAAGTCCAATCGCTGTTATTATGCTTATCGCAATCGTAGTTGTTCTTTTCTGGCCAGTTGTTGGTCCAAAGCTTAAAAAGAAAAATTAAAAGATAGGAGAATTGATATGATTTATTCATCTATTTATGCAAATGACGACATCAGTAAGTATCCAGAGGCTATTCAGAAAGCTCTGAATTACTGCAAGACAACAGATATCGCAGCACTTGCTCCAGGCAACTACCCAATCGAGGGTGACCTGATCTACGCTAAGGTTTTTGATAACACATCAAAGCCGGTTGCTGAGACACACGCTGAATATCACAACGACTATATCGACGTTCAGTTCTTTGTAACAGGCGGAGAACTTATGGGATATTGTCCAAAGAAACGTGAGACTTACGAACTTTGTGGACAGATTCTGGAAGAGGATGTATATTTCCTTGACAATCCAGAAGGCGAACAGTTCATTAAGCTGGTTCCAGGTGATTACATCATGCTGTTCCCAAATGACCTTCATCGTCCAGGCGTTGCAGAGAATGAACCACAGACTTATCGTAAGGCTGTAGTTAAGGTTGCTGTTTCATTACTGTAATTATTAAGTATTATTTCTTTATAATGTATTAGGGGTAAAGAGCCGCGCTTGCTACTTTGATGGTAGTAAGCGCGGCTCGCTTTATAGTGATTTACGGATATGTTTATTGATCTGGTCGCGGATGCGCTGGTCGTCAGAAACTTCTTTGTCCTTCTTGAATTGGGACTCGATATAATTGTGAAGCATATTGTTGGCATTGCTTGATATCTTCGTATATGGCTGGCTGGTAGAATACTGTCGCAGCAGATACAGGATATCAGAAAATGCTGCAGAAAACTGATCCTTTTTACTGATAATGTCATCCTCGCTCCAGGAAAGCATCGGTTCTTTTAATGCAGTAGTTTCGAGGAGGGCAATATCATTGCCGTTGTCTTTGGAAAGTAGTGGGATGATATAATCTGCAAAATCCCTTCGTTTGACGGTTATAGTAGAGGATGTCATAGCAAGCTGTCCGGAAAGATGCAAGAGCTGTTCTGTTGTTAATTCATGCCGTGAAATGAAAGCCTTTAACATGACAGGGCGACGGCTGCTTCCTGCACTTGAGGTAAGACAGGCAACCACGCGGCTTGAGAGCTTCTGTGAATTCAGGTACAGGTACTGCCAATTCAGACAGCAGAAGTCTGCATGGTTCGGTGAGTACATCATAGTGAAGCAGGACGATGTTGGCTGGGAAATAATCAGATTCCCGGTATAGTGTTTTTCTGTTATCTTTCCTGTCTCAGGATCCGGATCTCCGGTAAAGAGTCTCAGTGTTGATTCGCAGTATGGATCGCTGGAGTTGGTGACTGCCCGCAAAGAGAGAATACCCTGTAAAAATAAATGTCGCTCAGTCGATATCGTTGGTCTGCAATAGAAGTAGTAGTCACCCAGCAGCCCCTTGAACTGATAAAAGCTGGGATTCGTTACCAACTGTGCATTCTGTGAGATGTACACCTGATTGCGGGCATGAATAGCTGCGGTGTTCGATTCATCATCAAGGACACTGTGGTTAGTAGTCAGCAGATCGGAGATGTTGATCTGGAGCTTGCCGGCAATCAGAAACAAGGTATCCAGATCCATGGAACAGTTATCACTGTTTAACAGCTTGGAAATGCTGGCTGGACTGAGTCCGCAGGATTCGGCGAGTTTATTCTGTTTGATCTTATGGGTGATGAGATACTTTTTCAGACGAGTCTGGATCAATCCGCGATACTCCGAAAAATCATAGGATTGCTTCTGTTCTTCGCTCATACCACTGCCTCCTTCTTTAGATTTCCTGAGAAGAAATTATTTTTTGATTTTTAATGTATCATATTTGACATAATTATGAAAGAAACAAATAATACAATTTATTTCTTCGAAAATATGCAAGTTGCACTATAAAAAGAGTGATAATTTCCTGTACAAAAATTATTTCGGTATACAGTTTCTAAAAAGATAGTGTGCACAAAGGAATAGTTGAATATTGGGGAATTCAGACATTGAAAGAAAGAAATACAGATGGCATAATGACCATGGAGAGAGATCTCGCAGACAATTTTATATTTTCAAGGAGGAGTGTTACTATGAAAGTGGTGAACTACGTAAACAAAAACGTTGCACTGAAATCAGAAACTACAGAAATACCCCATACCGCAGTTGAATGTCCTTGGAAAGAGTTGGTGAAAGGAATTTACACAGTAGGAATTTCAATCGGTGCTGGCGGTTACATGGTTTCTAATGAAGCAGATCATGAAACAAAACTTCATACCGAAGAGATGTACCGCGGAAGAGAAGAGGATATTCTCATTGGCGGAAACGCTTGCGAAGAAGTATTCATCGAGCTGAACTATGGTACAAGATTATCAGTTACGACACCGATCAAGATTCGTAAGGTGAAGTTACCTTTAGTCGGATAACAGAATAAAGTTGTCGACACGCGCAAAGAGTTGCATTGCAACTCTTTGTTTTTTTTACGTCTTCTGTATGGTAATATATATATAACAATCGGAGGGATATTTATGGTTGCGATGGAGAAGGTGACGGATGTGCCGAAGAGAATGCTTGCCAGCGATTTTGACGGGACGTTGTATTTTATGAATGCTAAGGAAAAGGTACATCCTGAGGATGTGACTGCTATCCGGGAATTTCAGGAGAAGGGGAATCTTTTTGGTCTGTGTACCGGGAGATCGCTTCAGGGGATTCTGCTGGTTTTAGAGGAGGACATCCAGTTTGATTTTATGATACTTGCCAGCGGTGCTTTGATCCTTGATAAGGAGAAGAAGGTCATCCGGAAGAAGTGCATTTCCTATGAGCTTTTAGTGGATATCTATGAGAAATATACGAATCATGTGTGGATTGTGATCCAGGCCAATGATACGGTCTACAATATCGGAATGGAGCATCCGCTTCAGATTACAATCAATGAACTGGGGGAGATGCGGGGAAGTGATATCTACGGATTATCCTTTGGCACAGAGACCCCGAATGAAGCGGAGCGTATTGCCAGAGAGATCAATGATCATTATGGAGACGTTCTGAGTGCATTCCAGAATGTATGCAATGTTGATATTGTAGCGAAGGGCTGCTCTAAGGGCGTCGCATTTGATTTTGTAAAGGAATATTTCCACGCGGATATTACGGGGGCTATCGGGGATTCCTACAATGATCTGCCGATGCTGCAGATGGCGGAGGTGCCATTTACTTTTCCATACGCACCAGAATCCATGAAGGAATATGTTGGAGAGAAAAATATAGTTGAGAGTGTCGCGCAGGCACTGGAAAGGTTGTCAAATGTTAAAAGATCTGATTATTAAGAACAGAAGCTACAGAGGTTATGATGAGTCATATCGTTTTACGAAGGAAGAGATGATGGATCTGGTGGATCATGCCAGACTTTCTGCATCAAGTATCAATATGCAGCCACTACGCTATTACATTGCGTGGGAAAAAGAGGTTGTGGATAAGATTCAGCCCCTTACGATTTGGGCCAAGGGTCTTCCGGAGCTGGAACTCCCGCATAAAGGAATGTGTCCGACTGGTTTTATCATCATCTGTCAGGATACCGATGTGAATGATTCGCCGGTTCTTTTTGTCAGAGATGTTGGAATCGCTGCACAGTCGATGCTTCTTGCCGCAGCAGAGAAAGGCCTTGGTGGCTGTATGATTGGAAGTTTTTCTGCTAAAGCGCTGAAAGATGCACTGGAATTAAAAGAGAATATCAAGCCAATGCTTGTTGTTGCTGTCGGAAAGCCTGCTGAGACGGTTGTTCTGGAAGAAGTGGAAGCTGGAGAGAGCGTAAAGTACTACCGTGATGAGAATGATGTACACCACGTACCAAAGAGAAAACTGGAAGATGTAGTAATCTACTAAGATTTTGAGTTGAGGGGCGAGCCGTGACTCAGTGGCTCAACCGACTAATAATGCCTTGACGTAAAACAGGCACAGTAGCTATGCTACTGCGCCTGTTTTTTTCTGGGTTAGCTGTGATGTGTTGGGATAACCGTCAAGGAAGCCCAAACGAACAGCATTGATATCGGCTCCTTTATCCAAAGCATAACCACTGGAACCGGCAAGTTCCTTCTCACGCTTGGCAAGAAGATCCAGATTAGCTCGTTCGAATGAATTGAATACTTTATCACTGAAGGAATTACCATCAACATATCCATGGTACCATGATTTAGATTCGAAAAATGCACGCAGTTCTGCGGATTTAAATAATCTTCCGTGTATGGCATAGATCTCATTTTTAGCATAATTCACTTCCTGTAGAGTGAGCTGCTGAATCTCCTCGGAGGTGTAATAGCGGTTGCTTACATTTGGAAGAATATATTCGCAGGTTATTGCTTCATCCTGTGCAGGCTCTGGTTCGGAATGTGTGGTTTCTGTAGTACTGTAACCTACGAAACATATGTTAGCTTCTTGATTATAGAGAATGCATTCGCCTTCCGGAATCTGAGTTCTTTCCGTTTCATATGACCACAGAGGGCTGAAAAATGCACTTTCCGGAAGAGATGATGCTGGAGTACCAGGGAGATATAAGTAGAAGGTATTGCCGCCATCGATACCAGTTGCAGGGGAATAAACATACTGAATCTGGTCAATGATCTCTGTTGTTCCGATCTCTGTCTGGGTATCGACATATATCAGATTAAGAGCATACACTGTGTCCGTGATTTTGGAAGGAGCAGAGAAAAGTCCATAGTAATCACTGAGAAATACAGTGCCGTGAGGATATCCTTCCCCAGTTGCTCCCATTTCACTATCATGGAATTGGCCTACAAATGAACCATCGGAATAAACCTGCATTTCACTTGCCCAGGCACCGACACCGCTGGAATAAACAAAAGTATTCGGAAGTTCTTCAAAAATTGCCATATTGTCATTTCCTGATTCCTGAGCATTTACCTGCAACGGGAGTAACGTGAGTACAGATAATGAAAGGGAAAGGAAAAAAGTTTTACATAAATGCTTCATAAAATCGTCTCCTTTTGATAGAGTATAGTAATATAAGTATACAATTGATTATGAAATAAGGTCAAGGGCGGGGAAGCAGTAGATCAGGAAGAAACGACCAGAATCGAAGCAATATAGAGAGGAACAAGAATAAAATGATAGATTTTAACAAAGTATTTACAGAGATTATGAAAGAAAACCAGCTGGATACGGTTGTGATTTTCGGACATATTCATCCAGATGGAGATGCAGCGGGATGTGTCATGGGACTTGCCCATTATATCAAAGCTAATTTCCCGGAATATCAGGTATATCCTTACCTGGCACTGGATCTGGATAAGGGCCCTAAAAAGTTTGTTGTGATGGATCAGGTATTTATGCCGTTTGAGAAGCCGGAGGTTGAAGGAAAAAGGTATCTGGCGATTGCCTGTGATACAGCTACGAAGGAGCGTGTTGCTGGGGTAGAACTTTTTGAAAATGCAGTGGCTACTATCTCCATGGATCATCATGTTTCTAATACGGAATATGCAGATGTGAATGATATTCAGGTATCACATGCCTGCTCAGAAAATGTTTATTACAGCTTGGATGAAGAGTGCCTGAAAAATGCGATGAAGGCACCACATCCAAATGCGTGTGATTATCTATATATGGGAATCATTCATGATACTGATTCTTTTTCCCGATCAAAATCCAGTACCTTAAGTGCCGGAGCAGGCTTGCTTCAGATAGGCGTTGATTCGAAATATGTTATGTTAACTAGGCATAACAATACTATGGAAAGTCTGTATCGAAGAAGTATTATTCTGGAAAAGGCGAAGTCTGCACAGGATGGAAAAGTTGCTTATATCTGTATCGACAGAGCATTTGCAGAGAAATACAATATTACCTATGAGGATGTGCACCCGCTCAGTGGCATGATGCGTGACTGCGAAGAAGTTAAAGTTGGATTTACCATGTTTCAGCAGGAGGATGGATCCTGGAGATGTTCTTTCAGAAGTAATGATTTCTGGATCAGTATGAATGATCTGCTTCAGCCATATGGTGGAGGCGGTCACAGACAAGCGGCAGGACTTATTTTCAAAGACAGAGAACAGAAAGAAGTATTAGAAGAGATTCTGGAAAGACTGGTGGAGAAATAAAATGGGAAAAGTTAATTATAAAGATCTGATCGATGAAATCAATAGTGAAGTAGCAGAAGGTGTATTAACCTCTGGCGATACGATCCAGGTACTGAGGGATGAAAAGCCGGTGTATGAATCCTACTGCGCCATCATTGACTGGTATTACGATGAATTTGCCATGGAGGAAGAGTTTGAGACTCCAATCGAGGAGATGTACATGGTAGATGAATTTACAAAAGATGAGTGGGATCTGATGGTTCAGGAGCAGGAAGAATTCAAGAAGCAGTATGAGGCAGATAAGCCAAAACTTGTGAATATGAAGGTCAAAGATGTGCTGACCGAGATGAAGCAGATGCAGAAACTCCTGGGGTGAGCCGGATGAAAGCGACAGTAGTTATTGATAATATCGAGTACAGCGAACTTGCTGCGGAATGGGGACTTTGCATCTACATTGAGCACCGGGACAAGGTGATTCTTCTGGACACCGGAAGTTCTGACCTTTTTGCTGAGAATGCACAGAAGCTTGGACTTTGTCTTCAGAATGTGGATTTTGGCGTACTTTCCCACGCACATTACGATCATGCCAACGGGATGCCAGCCTTTTTTGAGGTAAATACATCGGCTCCGTTTTTCATTCGGGAGTCTTCTGCGGAAAACTGCTATCATAAAAAAGAAGGTGAATGGAAATATATCGGAATGCCGGAGGGCATTTTTGAGAAATACAGCGGTCGCATGATTATTTCCAAAGGAATTGAGAAAGTTTCTGACGGTGCGTATCTGATTCCGCATTCCACACCGAATCTGGCAGATATTGGTAAGAAAGAGGAAATGAAAAAGCTGGTAGGAGATGAATGGGTGCATGATGACTTTGCCCATGAACAGAGCCTTGTACTGGAAACACAGCAGGGACTTGTGATCTTCAACAGTTGTTCCCATGGCGGTGTGGTTAATATTATACACGAGGTGGAAAAGGTTTTTCCCGGACAAAAGATATGTGGATATATTGGTGGGTTCCACCTGTACAACAAGTCTGCCGAGGAAGTTCGCACCGTTGCCCGGGAGCTGAAAAAAGCCGGGGTTGAGAGAATCTATACCGGACACTGCACCGGGGATGAAGCATTTCGAATCCTGCACGAGGAGCTGGGAGATATAATTCAGCAGTTCTACACCGGCTTAGTAATCGAATTTTAACAGGTGAGCCATTGAGCCAGCGAACCGTCCCCAATGGCTCAGGGGCTCAATGGTTAAATCGCTCTAACGGTATTGTTTTTCCAATGTAAAACCACGTCCGGCAACTTCAGTGACAGGACACATGATAACAAGAGCGTGTTCATCGATAGTATGTATCATTTTTTCAATTTTTGGAACTTCACGGTTGGAGACAACGCTAAGAACAAGATCTGTCTGGTTGTTGGTATAGCCCCCTTCTCCGTGGAGAAGTGTAACACCACGATCCATGTCGTTGAGAATGCATTGCGTGATCTTTTGATGTTCCGGACTGATGATGATTAGTTCCGTTCTGGTATCTCCAAGGACGAGAACCTTTTCGAGAACGATAGAATAGAAGAGAATCTGAACGATTCCATACAGTATATTTTCCATTGGAAAGACCAGCATCTGTGCCAGGAGAATGATTGTATCAATGGCATACATAGTAACAGATACCGAAAGGCGGAAATACTTGTTCAGTGACATGGGAATCACATCGATGCCACCTGTGGAAGAATCCTCTCGAAGGACAAGTCCAAGACCGATACCGATCAGAAGACCACCAAGAATCGTGCAAAGCAGACGATCCTGTGTCAGGATATAATCGCCAAGCAGGGATTCCAGGAGATTCAGAAAGACAGGGAATGCCACGGTACTGATTAGTGTAGAGAAGGCAAAATGCTTTCCGAGTAGAATAAGCCCCAGGATCCACATAATAATATTCAGAATCAATGCATAGATGGATACACGGATACCTGTAACAGAATTAAGGGCTATGGCAATACCGGTAACGCCTCCAGTGGCAAGACCGGATGACATCAAAAACAATCGTACAGCCAGGGCGTAAAGAAAATTCCCCAGAAGGATAAAAAATAGAGATTTCGCGTGTTTCATATAAATACCTCCTAATCTCAGGCAACAAAAAAATCCACGCTGATGCAGGAATTTTCCCTGACAAACGTGGATCGAGGCTGTGCCTAATACGAAATATAATATATATAATTATTGGCAAAAAGTCCAGTAAAAATCACGACAGAATCCCAAATAGCTCACGAAAAAGGAGAGACTATGAAGCAGACACCATTTATTGATATAGATGTACATGGCATGAATGTAGAGCAGGCAATTGCCCGAATTGAGGAGTTGATCAAAAAGGCAAACCCGAGTACGTACCGTATCCGTGTAGTTCATGGATTTAACCGTGGAAATAATATACAGCGTGGTATTTACCGGGAGATTGGACATGGGTTGAATCCGAAGGTACTTCGAATCGTTGGGGGTGACAACCCGGGAATCACAGAAATCGTTTTAAGAGAATATTAGTGGATTTTAAGGTTTTGTTAAGATGGAGTATAAGATAACTTCACAATTCTCTGATAGAATCTAATTATCAAAAACAAGAAAGCAGATAACAAGCAAACATAGAATAATAAATAGATTCATTTTAGTAAAGGAGAATAAAGCTATGAGAAACTCATGTATGACAGCAAGATCATTATTTGACACATATTTCAATATCGGATTAACAGCAAGTGAAGCGCTGATTGAGTGCGAAGCACAGGGTATCTTCACAGAAGAGGAAATGATTGAATTAAGAGAAACATTGAATCAGAATGGATTTTATAGATTTTAAGAATCTATCATGTGATAATAGAACTATTTTGAAGATAATTTGAATAATATAAAGTTTTAATGCCATATAAACTGGTACCCAGATGATGGACTTTGACATGACAATTGAAGTACCCATCATCTGGGTACTTTTTTGATTTGGAGGTATATCATGACAAGGTTTTTTTGATTCGATGGCTCTGAAGGGCCATTCATGTGTGTATAAGGTGGATAGAGTATCGCTGGTTTTAACCTATGAGGTGCGGAAGGAAAAGGTAAGGGGCTTACCTCTGATCTGGTTGGCAAGGATAATAATAAAACGGGACAAAATACTACAAAAACGATTAAAAAACGGGGCAGAATGTCGAAAAAACTATTGTAAAAACGGGGCAGAATGTCGAAAAAACCATTGTAAAAACGGGGCAAAAGCCGTATGATGTTATTGGAGGGATGAGTAATGTATAGAAAATATTCCATAATAATTGAAGAATGGCTTCGTAATTCAAATAAAGCATTGTTAGTGACAGGTGCGAGACAGACAGGAAAGACCTGGATCATCAGAAATGAAATAGAAAAAAGTGATTATACTAAATTTGAAATAAACTTCATTGATCAACCGGATATGATTCGATATTTGAATGCAGAAGTAAGTACAGAGGAATTTCTGGTAAGATTAAAGATGATTATGCCAGAAAATTGTAAACCAGGAAAGACAATTATTTTCTTTGACGAAATTCAGAAATGTCCAGAAATCGTAACCAAAATAAAATTCCTGGTGGACGAAGGAAGCTTCAAATATGTAATGAGCGGCTCTTTATTAGGGGTTGAACTAAAAGGAATAGCATCAGCTCCGGTAGGATATTTAACCATTTTAAAAATGTATCCTATGGATTTTGAAGAGTTTATGGTGGCGAACAATGTTTCGAAATTAACGATAGATATGCTGAAAGAAAGATTTGAAACGTTAACTCCTGTAGATGAATTTATACATCAGAAACTTTTGGCAATGTTCTTTGTATATCTTATAGTTGGAGGAATGCCAGATGCTGTGAAGACATATATAGAAACAAAAGATATCAGAGAGGTTGATAAAGTTCAACAAGATATCATAACGTTATATAGAGAAGATTTTTCTCAATACGAACAGGAGGATAAAAAACTTAAATTAAAATCCATATATGATATTATTCCGGCGGAATTAAATAAACAAAATAAAAAATTTGTGTTCACAATGTTAAATAAGGAACTAAAGTTTGACAGATATGAAAATAGTTTTTTGTGGTTAAAAGATGCAGGCGTAGCTTTGCCTGTATATAATGTCGATGCCCCGGTTATTCCTCTAAAGGCTAGCATGAGCAGTAATGTGTTTAGGCTTTTTTCAAGTGATATAGGAT
The DNA here is from genome assembly GCA_045598185.1 of Marvinbryantia sp. GTDB lineage: Bacteria > Bacillota > Clostridia > Lachnospirales > Lachnospiraceae > Marvinbryantia. The sequence goes on along the minus strand of JAZLLO010000033.1, from coordinate 26,683 downwards.
TGCTCACAAGTGCGTATCCAGCGGAGACAAAAATAGAACTAATAAATAAAAATGGAGAAGTGAATAACGGAGCACACTTTGAAAATATTGTTGCACAACAATTGGTGGCGAATGGATTGACACCTTATTTTTGTAAAAAGAAAAATATAGGAGAGATGGATTTTGCTGTAGAAATAGGTGGAAAAGTGATTCCTATTGAAGTGAAGTCTGGAAAAGATTATAAATCACATAAAGCCTTGAATAATTTTATGAAAGTGCCAGATTATTATCTTGATAAAGCGTATGTTTTTTCTGTAGCAAATGTAGAAAAGGAAGGTTCAGTCATCTACCTCCCGATATATATGTGTTATCTTTTGAAAGAACAGAAAATTGAGAAGATGATAGTGGATTTAGATATTACAGACTTGTAAAAAGTTGATATCTACAAATTATATAATTTAAAGGAATAATTGCTAATCAAGGGCTGGACATAGGATAACGTGGGTTTGTCAAGTAAATTGTGTAAGTTATTTTTACTAACAGGTATTCTGAAAAGAATACCTGTTTTTAATTTCACAGAAGTTCTTTCTTAAATATATTGTAAGCAGTAATTTAAGGAGGATAACTCTATGTATAATACTGCTGAACCACATATTCCATCTGATATCATGAATAAAATGGATACTCTTAATCTGCTGATCGACCAGGCTTCAGTTCTGTATGATGAGATCATGCGATGGTATCAGAACGAATTAGATTCCTATTCAGGCCCTGCGGATAAGATCGATGCCGATGATGAATTATTTCACCCAGGTATCGGATCCTCTGTTATGAAGATTGATGATCTTGAAATATTGGAAGGTCTAAGGAAGATGGTCTGTTTTAATGAAGTACGTAATGATGCTCGTTAATGAAGCTATATATCACTTTTCGTATCGCACTGCCATAATTAAACAGTTGTTCAACATGCAGCCAGTTTCTGACCCATACTTCTACCGTACCCGGATACTGGCTCCATACCTGTTTGAATCTTTCAAACTCTGCTTTGGCAGCTGATAAGCTTGGGGCTCCATACACTTTTTTGGTTCTTCACGTAATTGTTTTATTTTATCAACGAACTTAAATTGTTAAATGCTTTTATAATAAAGTATTGCAATATTTATCTGGCAATATTTACAAAATACATAAGTATTATTATAATGGACTTTTAGAAAGGTAAAAATTACATTATAAGAAACAAAATACAAAAATCAGGATAATTAGTGCTTAATTTACTGTAATAATAGAAAGGAAAGAAGCCTATGAGAATTAGAGTAGGAATTTATGATAAGGATGAAACATATGTTTCAAGAATGGTACGCTATTTTACAACTTATTATATTGATAAGATAGAACTTTCAGTTTTTTCTGAGGCTGATAATTTTTATGACTTTGTTAAATATAAAAAGATAGATGTAGCTCTAGTTAGTTCTGTTGCAGATTATAGGGACTTTACCTTACCAAAGAATACAATTCTGGCATATTTATCAGAAGAGTCGAATGTGGATAAAATCGACAATGTAAGAGCTGTCTATAAGTACCAGAAGATGGAGAATTTATACCGTGAAATTTTAGGTATATTTGCAGAGCTTGATAATAATGCTGCATATAAAGTGGCAGATGGAGAAAGCCCAATTATCCTGTTTAATGGAGCCGCAGGCGGTGTTGGTACAACTACTATGGCTATTGCCTGCGCAAGACATCTGACTGACAACGGTAAGAAAGTACTTTATTTGAATCTGGAAGATAATGGAGTAGTGTCTCCTGTTCTGACAGGGGAAGGGAATGCCACACTTTCTGAAGTGTTATATTCGGTAAAAAGCAGTGCTGCTAACCTAGTATTAAAGCTGGAGAGCATGGTTCGTAAAGATGAGTATGGGGTGTATTTCTATGAGCCATATTCACTGACTTTGGATTCTGCGGAGATGACAGAAAAGAACCTGGAAGAAATCCTGAAAGCTGTGAAAATATACTTTGGTTACCATGCCATTGTTATTGATGTGGATTCTGGTTCAACCTGGAAAAGCAGATTTTTACGTAAGTGGGCAAATAAGATAGTTATTGTCAGTGACGGAAGAGAATACACGAATATAAAACTGGATAGACTGTTAAAAGAAATCGAAATACTTGATGAACAGGAAGAGACCAGAGTTCTTTCGAAGGTAAATATCTTGGGCAATCGATATACGAATAAGAGTAAGAATGTTCCTGAACAATATAGGGATTTTGTATGTGAAACTATTAAGATGTTTGAGAATGATGATCCAAAGGCAGTAGTAGCACGAGTATCCAGAGAAAACTTTCTTGAATTACTATAAGTGACAGTCAGGTGTGAGTATGAAAAAAGATGATGAACTGATTAAAGAGTTAAGAGAATATGCTCTTAGAGAATTTCCATTAGCTGATATGGAAGATGATGAACTTCATGAAAAGATAGAAGAGCTTGTCATGAAGAAAGCAGAGGGACAGTATATGCCGATTAATAAAAAGGCAGATATTGTCGAACTTGTATATTCTTCAATCAGAGGATTCGGTCTGTTGGATAAGATTATGCGTGACGATACGATCACTGAGGTAATGATCAACGGAAAAGACAATATCTTTATTGAGCAAAGCGGCACTCTGAGAAAATTAGATGAACATTTTGATAATGATAAACAACTGGAGGATATTATCCAAAGAATCGTTGATAGAGCAGGACGTCAGGTAACAGAGTCGGATCCTATTGTAGATACACGTCTTCCGAACGGTTCACGTGTAAATGTCGTATTGCCTCCAATATCTCTATGTGGTCCAGTTGTAACTATCCGTAAGTTTTCCAATGAACCTATGACCATGGAGCGACTGATTCGATATGGTTCCCTTCCTAAAAATATAGCAGATTTTTTGAGGATACTAGTTTATGCAAAATACAACATATTCATTTCGGGTGGAACAGGTTCTGGAAAAACTACTTTCCTGAACGCACTTTCTAATTATATTCCAAAAGATGAACGTATTATTACAATTGAAGACTCGGCAGAATTACAGATTGTAGGAGTGGATAATCTTGTAAGAATGGAAACAAGAAATGCAAACTCATCTGGTGTAGGTGAAATTACCATTCGCGATTTGATTAAATCCAGTCTGCGTATGAGACCAAACCGTATTATTGTTGGCGAGGTTCGAGGCGGAGAGGCACTGGATATGCTTCAGGCGATGAATACCGGACATGATGGATCATTATCAACTGGTCATGCCAATTCTACTGAAGATATGATGTCCCGTCTGGAAACTATGGTATTGCAAGGTGCGGCACAGCTGCCACTGGATGCGATTCGCCAGCAGATTGCAAGTGCAGTAGATATTATTGTACATCTGTCAAGATTACGAGATCATTCTCGTAAAACTATGGAGATTTCTGAAGTTTTACATGTTGGTAAAGACGGAAAAGTTGTCTTGAATAAACTGTACGAATTCCGTGAAGATGAGCACAGTACACTGGAACATGTAAGTGGGGCACTTGTCAGAACAGAAAACGAAATGGTCAATGTTCAAAAGCTTCGTTTGGCAGGTATAAAAGACACTTTTTAGGATACGAGGTACTGTACTTTGAGAAGAGAAAAGAGACGGGAAGAAAAAAAGGAAACAAAAAAGAAAAAAGAGAAAAAAGAGCAGGTTGTCAAAGAGCCACAGTATTATAAGAATTCATTTGGACAGAAGACTCTGAACTACCATGTATATTATATGTCGGTTCTGGAAAAAGTTCTGTACTTCATACTGGCATTTGTAGTCGGAGGAGCAGTAGGATATCTGTTTTACGGTGGTATCGGGAAAGACCAGTATGGAATGCCAACAATGCTTACGTATGTTCTGAATACTGTTATTGTTGGTGGATGCGGTGCTGTTACCGGAAAGATGTTTTTACCAATCAGAACGAAGCAGATCCTTGAATCAAGGAAGAGAAAATTGCGTTCACAGTTCCGCGATCTTCTGGAAGCGTTGTCAACTTCCCTTGGAAGTGGAAAGAATGTTTCAGATTCATTCAGAGCAGCTTACTTAGATCTGTCCAACCAGTATGAAGAAGGTACTTTTATTCTGGAGGAACTTGAGATCATTACAAAGGGTATCTATAACAACTTCAACATCGAAGAACTGATCAATGATCTGGCAAAGCGAAGTGCATGCGCAGATATTGAAGATTTTGCTAATGTATTTGAAGTATGCTATCGCCGTGGTGGTGATATCCGTGAGACAATTCGTAACTCCTGCCGCATTATCGTGGATAAGATGGCTGTTGCACAGGAAATTGAGACAACGGTTGCAGCAAGTAAGAATGAACAGTATATCATGCTTATAATGCCGATTATGCTCGTAGGCATGATTAAAGTATCCAGTCCTGACTTTGCACAAAACTTTGTTACACCAAGCGGAATCATGGCTACAACGATTGGAATTGCATGCTTTGTTGCGTCATTCTTTGTGGGCAGAAAGTTGTTAGATATTAAAGTGTGAGGAATGGTATGAAGATTATTACATTAACCGATATTGGGGTTATGATTTTTGGCTTTCTTTTTTTAGTGATATGGCTGGTTCTCTATTTTCAGGGAAAAGGGAATCAGAAGATGTTTGAAAACCTGAATGATATAGACTATCCATTTCACGAGATATATTTTGTTGGTTATCGTTTATCTAAGATATTGGGATTCCGATATAAGAACAAACAGGCAAGAAATCTTAGAAAACAGTTAGCCGCATTATATGAACCTAAATATGCAGATTATTATCTGAGAGTAGTTTATGCTCAGCGCCTTACTATGGCACTGACTGTTATGGGTTTCGCAGCACCACTCTACTTCATATCTGAGAGTCTTCCGATATTTTTTATGGTGCTGGTCGGTGGCGGATTCACCTATTGGTATTACGGAAAAGCAACACAAGATCTGATCAAAAAGAAAATGGATGATATCCTTTCGGATTTTTCAAATGTGGTATCGAAGCTAGCACTGCTTGTTAATTCTGGTATGACGATCAGGAATGCATGGGAAAAAGTATCGCAAACATCGAATGGGCTGATCTATGATGAGATGCGTAGAAGTGTCTTTGAGATGCAAAATGGTATTCCTATCGTGGATGCTTTGGTGAATTTCGGTCAAAGATGTATGTTGTTGGAAATTAGAAAATTCACATCTACGATTATTCAGGGTTATCTGAAAGGAAATACAGAACTTGCAGTTATGCTGACACAGCAAAGTGCAGAAGCATGGGAACTAAAAAAACAGTTAGCTAAACGAGAAGGAGAACTTGCTGACAGTAAATTGCTTCTTCCGATGTGTCTTACATTTATGGGGATACTTGTTATTGTTGTAGTTCCTATTTTTTCAAATCTTGGAGTGTGATTAATAATAGCCTCTACAAAGGCTGTTTTTAATAGTAAACAATAAAAGGAAAGGAGGAAAACCATGGAATTATTAGATCGTCTCTACTTTGCTATCTGCCTTAGTATCAATGGGTTCCTTTATGAGGAAGATGGAGCAGTAGATATTGTGGCTGTAGTTGTACTGATTGGTATTGCAGTAGTTTTAGCGGTTCTCTTTAGAGAACGTATCGAAGGCTTGATTGAGACCCTTTTGGGTACAATCGAGGGTAGTGCTACAAAAGCAGTGAATTAGATAAAGATATCCTTATTGAGGATAAAAGGGAGAAAAAACACACGGATGTCTTGATGTTGTCTTAAGATATCCGTGTGTTGGAGTTGAGGAACGACAGAATGAGAATAGGTCGAAGAGTGAATGAAGGTGGAGCCATGACAATTGTGGAGGCTGCATTTGTATTTCCAATAACAATAATAGTAGTTCTATTGATGATTATGGTCGGAGAGGCATATTTCCAGCGTTCCAGAGTGGAGTATGAAGTAAGTCATGCTGCCATCTCCGGTGCTGCGAGATGTGAGAATCCGATGCTTTCTTATATACAGAAAAACAGCAACAGCGTACCAAAAGGCACCAGTGATGCAAAGGTAATCCCATATAGATATATCTTTACTGGTAATGCAAAGACAATTGGTGATGATGTTGCAGAAGATTTACGTTCGACAATTGATTCTATGAAGCCTTTGATGTTTCGATTTATGAAGCCAACGAATGTTAGCGTAAAAGTTGAGCCACGTCTCAACGTGTTGGTTTCAGCAATAAAGGTGGATTGTGAATTTGATATAAAGTTACCGATTAGAATGATTTTTTCTAAAGAGAATTTCAAGCTTCATTACAGGATAAGTACATATGAACCAATTGGAGATCCAGCTGAGTTTGTAAGAAATGTTTCTACAGTACAGGACTTGATTGAAAAGAGTAAAATAGCATCAGGAATATTTGGAAAAGTTAAAGCGGCTTTGGATAAAGTAGCTCGCTTTATGACATGATGAAAATGTGAGGAACATCGATAATGTGTAAAAAGAAATGTGAGAAAAAAGGAAAATATGCCAGACAAAATGGAGCGGTATCAGTCTTTTTGATTATCATTTTAGTTCCATGTATTATTTTTACCTGTTTGTTTGGTGACATCAGCAGGGTACAGTTAAGTAAAGCAGAGGCAGCAGGAGCAAGTGATCTTGCTATGTACTCGCTCTTGGCTCACTATGATAAGGATCTGGTAGAGAACTATGGTCTTGTAGGATCATGTCAGGATATCGATAAATACTATCCGGAAACCGCAGAATATTTTACAGGAATGATGAGTTCTTCTGGAATAGAGGGTAAAGGTAGTGATACGTTTCTTAATTATATCAATTCTGCTTTATCAGATGACACCAGTGATTTCCTTCAGGTTGATTTTACAAAAGAGGCCACAGTTTCTGAGTTGCCAAACAGCGCAATGGGGGAAAATCCTGCATTGATTGAAGATGGAATTGTAGAATTCATGAAATATCGAGGTCCGATTGAATTATTTGAGAGAATCCTTGAGCCATTTCAGAAAAAGAATATATTAGATGGTCTTAGCGGTGTTGATCAGGATAAGCCTATCATTGATGCCAGAAGAGAGTATGCAGAAGCAGAAAGCAAGCTTCTGCAGGAAGCGTTTTACATCTATCTGGCAATACGTGTTTATTCAGATTCACGGAAGACAGATGAAATTCCTTCTATAAAGGATTATCAGGATAAGCAGGAACATCTGAACTGGGTAGCTGAAGATTATAAACTGATTAATCAGTTGGTTACGAGATATTATGCACATACCGGTGGTTTATCGATAGTGAAGTTCCCGAGTATGTCTTTGTATGATTATACGGGAAGCATACAAGCCAAAAACATTGGTCAGAAAACAGTTACCGCTGATAAGAAGACCATATATTGTATCGACAAGAAAAAGTTTGATTCGCTGTTAAAGAATATTGATACTACGATTCAGCAAGTAGAAACAAGTGCAGGTAATATTGTAAGTTCCTGTTCTGGTTTTGGAGACCCTACAACATCAGGGAGTGATGTAAATCCTGTAAGATATTGTCAGAGAGTACAGAATTCTATTTCAAATGGTGATCTGAATTCATTGAATTCTAACGGTGATTGGTTAATGTACCGCTATGCAGAATTATCAGCAGCACTGGACTGTGAGCCATTCCCTGAAAAGGAAGAAGATGACGAAGAAGAGACACAGCAAGTAGTAGCAGTAAAAAAGAACCAGGATGAAGAACTTCCTTATGACTGGAGAGAGCAGCTAAATTCGGCACGGAGCAAAATTGAATCTCTTCAGAATAGCTACTTTTCAGAAAATGCAAATACTAGCTATATGGCACTTGTAAGAACTTATAAAAAGACCGCATACGGACCTAATGATTATCCAGGAGGAATGGACACAATCAATAAGGCTACCAATAGAATGTATGAGTTTAATGACATTATTACGGTGACAGGCGGCTATCTGGATGTGAAGAATCAGGCTTTACTTAGTGAAGGATATAGTAAAACAATAGGAGGCTATAATCAACTGATTCAGGATGAGTTTGGAACGTATGAAGAACGCCTTGAAGAACAAAAGAAACATATTAATACCATCTTAAATGGTGGATCTTTCACCTATGATGGGAAATCATATCGTTGCATATCTTTAAGCGAATTCAAAAAAAAGGCACAGGAATATAGTGTTAAACGAGAAAAATGGGGAAGTACAATAAAGAGTAGTAGTTCAGGATCTGATTACAAGAAATCGGAAGAAGAGGCATATAAAGGCGAAGGTGAAGATAATAGTGAAATATTGGCTAAAATCATTGCGGAGAATAATGGAAAGTGTATCGATGATCTTATTTCGAGAACCAGGAATATCTATAATGATATGAATAATATGCAAAGATCATTACGTAATTTTAAGTATGGTAATGGTCAGATCACGAAAATGGATGGACGTGAAGCGATTATCGCATATGGACAGGATAAGATGAATAGGGAGTTCAGCTTAAGCTTAAAAGAGAATGATAGAGTAGCGGCTGATTATTACTCTGCTCTTGTTAATCCAAAGTCACCAGATGTGTATCAGGCACCGTTTTTTAATCACGATGAGAATGGCAATAATCCAAATCTTGAGGAAGATAGTGAATTTATACGTTACCTGAGCGAACAGTTTCATGATCTGCCGAATCTTCAGGATGAACTGGATGAAAACGCAAAACGAAATGAGGGATATAAGAACGAAGCAGAAGAGTTGAAGAAATCTGCATTGCAGGTTGATAATAAATATCTGGATGGAAAAGGTGGCAATTTAGCAAGAGGACATGAAGGTTCCCCTGTTACTGCATTTGCAGCAGTTAAAGGAATGATTGATATAGTTTCAAATCTAATAAGTGGTAGTGGGGATGAACTGAGAGATAAGATTTATGTAGCAGAATATATCATGGATATGTTCAGTTATTCCAGCTTTAATAATGAAGGAATGCATCGCCTGGCAGCCAGTAAGGAATATGGCGAAATTCATTATACAAGTAAAGATTTTATTGATAATGGATATAGTTACCCGGCAACAGCAGAAGCATGGAAAAATCCAGATCCAAAAGAAGTTTCAAGGAATAAGTCATTAACAAATAAAATGATTAATAATACGAATAACCAAATGAACCTTGGAGAGGTTGAATATATTCTATATGGAAATAAAGCGATAGATGAAAATCTTAAAAAATCGTATGAGAATATTTATGCTTTAAGATGGATTGTCAATGAAGTTTCTGGATTCCAGAATTTCTTTGTTTCTTCAAAAAATGATACCGCAAATTTGATCGGTGGAGTCGCTGATGCAGTTATGGCAGCAACGAGTGGTATCATTCCATCTGCACTTACGAAGGCTATCATTATTACATGTCTTGCAATAATGGAATCAGCAAATGATGTAACACGCTTGAAAGCAGGTGTTCCTGTAGCTTTATATAAATCCAGTGATAAACAGTGGTGTTATGCTGTTAAAAAATCGTCAAAAGTGGCTGTATCATTTGGACCAGGCGAAGAGCCGTATGATGAAAATGGTCTGTATTATAGTGATTATATGTATATCACATTGCTATCAGGGCTTATGAATGATTCTCTTTATTCTAAAATGTTGTTAAGAACCGGGGACCTCATTCAGGCAAATATGAACTTAATGAAAAAAGATAATAAAGACGGTTTTGATTTTAGTAAAACGAAATGCTACTTCAAGATTGATGCCGAGTTAAAGGTAAAGCCATTATTAATAGATTTGCCAATTGTGAATAGTATGAATGGTGTAGATGTTGAAGGTATGAAGAATTCAACTGGTTGGTGTACATATAAAGTTGCATTCAGTCGTGGATATTCATAATTAAGAGATAGGAGAGTCATGAACAATAGACAAACTAAGAAGGAACGTGGTGCAGTAGTTGTGGAAGCAACGCTGCTTTTACCGATGTTTATGTTTTTTATGATTACTTTGTATTCCGTTGTCCAGATTGCTTATGTACAGGCGCGTATGACAGTTGCTCTTGATGCAGCGACAAAACAGATTGCAGAATATGCTCATGTATATTTCGCAACTGGAATGGACGGTACATTTAAATCTGGAGAAGGAGCGAGTTCACAGATTGCAAATCAAGTATCAGAATTCCTTGTAACTATGGGAGGAAGAGCAGGGTCAGTTGATGATGAATTTGGTGAATTCGTTACAGGGGCCGGCAAAGCAATGGCAGGCGATAATCTCGCAGATTTAGCCAAAGATGGTGCAGGAACATTGTTGGCAGAGCAGATGATGAAAAAAAATATGATAAGTGGTTTTAATGATAATGCAGATGCTTTTATGAAACGGAACCGAATTGAGAATTTTAATATGATGGGTTCTAAAGTCCTGGAGAATAACTCGAAAGATATATTTTTGAAAGTTAATTACGACATTCAGGTTATTAAACTGCTGAATATTGACTATAAGTTTCATATGGGAAACTGTGCTTACACACAGGCATGGAGTGGAGAATAAATGACGCTGGTATTAATGATTGGAACGTTTCTTATTCTTTTGTTAGGGTGCGGAGTACTTCTTTTAGCAGGCAAAGATATTCAGACAGCTGTTCCTAAGAAGATCTTTGTAGTCTATATAGTTAGTATTCTGGTAACTGCAGGTCTACTATTTCGAATATATGGAGTAGAAGATATTACCTTGCTTAAGTATCTGACATTACTGATGATAGTATCTGTCTGCGCATGGACGGATCTGAAAGATTATCTAATACTAAACAGAATTCTGTTGATAGGAATTGTACTTAGAATGGTATTCATTATTGTAGAATTTCTGGCATATGAAACAGCAGATTTTAAAATTATCGTTTTAACAGGGGTTATATTATCTGTAATTCTTGGCATTGCAGCGGGTTTATGTAAAGCCATTGCTGCTGGAGGTGTTGGATATGGAGATATCAAATTGCTGATGATAATGGGACTTTATATGAGGACAGATACAGCAATGACTGTATTAATTTGGACATTTATTATTATGTTTGTAACGGTAGTAGTTTTGTTAGCTACAAAAAAGATCAGCAGGAAATCAGCAGTGCCATTTGCACCATTTGTCTATCTAGGAATGATTGTTACTGCAATAGCATCCGGGATATAGATAAGGGGGACAGCGATGAAAAAAATAAAAGAATTATTACCAGTATGGTTAATATTGGTGTATTTCGTTAGCATTATTTATATGATTCAAGAGCGCTCAGGACGACGGGAAGAATATATTCGGCTTGTTGAACAGGCGCGGACATTGGCAAAAACGGAAGTTGTCTCAGATGCGATGGATATGTATGAAGAAGCGTTGAATTTGAATTCTAATATTGGACTGGCAATTGAAGCTGGAAATATGTTATTGGAATACGATAGGTATGCAGATGCGAGAAAATGGTTTTCCAATAGGATTCATTCGGCTTTTCCAGATGAACAGGCCACATATGACTATGGTATCCGTATGTACGTAGCTCAGGAAAACTATAATGAAGCTTTTAAACTATACAGAGAGTGTGAAGATAGAGAATTACTGACAGAGGATATAAATAATTTGATGATTCCGTATCTGTATTCATTTGATCTGCGAGGTCAATATGAGGATGTTTACCCATACAGTAATCTATCTAATCTTGCGGCAGTAAAGTATAACGGATTGTGGGGCTATGTTGATATAAAAGGCAGCAGAGTTACCGATTATACATATCTTTCTGCAGGAATGTTCAGTGATAAGGCAGCAGTTATAGATGATGAAGGTGAAGTATATTTTGTTGATTCATCAGGTGAAAAGAAGATTACAGATAAGACGATTCTGGAGGTGGACCCGGAATTAGGTCAGATAGAAAGATTCTATGGAATTGAGGGCAACGTGTTATGGGCATTCAATGGTGAAATCTGGAATGCTTATGATGCATCGAATTATAAAAAGCTGTTTGGTGGGTACAGAGGAATAACGAATGTATCAAATGGTGTTTGTGGAGTTATGGATGAAGAATCCAAGTGGGCACTCATTGCAGCTGATGGAACACCGATAACAGATTTCATCTTTGATGAAGTACTTACGGATGAAAAAGGAATCTGTTGTCGAACTGACAGCCTCATTGTACAGAAAGATGGATATTATAGCTTTATAGATAAGAATGGCAATGAGGTGGGCGAAAAATACACAGATGCTTGCGCATTCTTCGACAGTACTTATGCTGCAGTAGAAAAAGATGGGAACTGGACCTTTGTTGACAGCCAGGGAAATGACATGAATTTGGGCTCCTATGAAAAGGCAAAGAGCTTTTCCAATGGCCTTGCGGCAGTTTATGAAAGTGGAAGATGGGGTTATATAGATATTCATGGAAATCTTGTAATAGATTATCAGTTCGAGAATGTAGAGTCATTTTCTAATTCTGGTACAACATTCATCAGGTATCCAGAAGATAAATATTGGCAGTTGTTAAGATTATTTAAGGATAATTATCAGTAAAAGACATAGTGAGGTAGTTATATATGAGATTTGAATTTGAAAATCATGGAAGTAATCATTATCTTGTTTACCAGCTTGAGAGTACAGATAAAGTAGATACTGTTGCACTTCAGATGCTGAATCATAATAAAATACCGAGTGTACTTCCTGTTTCATTTACCCAGATTAACGCGGAGCGTTTTTTCAGATACAGTGAGCTTCCTAACAGTACTCTTAGAGGTGTGTTATCAGGAGTTATTACAAGGGCTAAAATGCTTACGATTATTGGAAGTATTGCAGATGCCATCCTTTCTACAGATGAGTATCTTCTGGACGGAACAGCATTTCTGCTAGATGAAGATTATATTTTTGTAGACAACCTTACTGGAAAAACAAAGATAGTATATATGCCGCTTATTAGTAATGAGCATTCAGTTGACTACGTTGCCTTTTTTAAACGGGTTATTACAAGTATTATTCCTGATCAGGCAGAGGATGGAAGTTACATTACAACAATCCTGTTTTATCTGAATTCATCAGAGAATTTCTCATTGAATGATTTTGCACAGAAGATAATGCAGCTTAAAGGTACATCTGCTTATAAACAAGCCGTAGAAAAAAGAGATGTGGCGCCAAAGGCGGAAGATCAGAGAAATGGGGTAAGAAAAGAAACAAAAAGAAAACCAGAGCCTGAAAAGCGTCCTGAGGCAGATAGCAGAAAATCGAAAGTTTCTGCAGATCTGGCAGATAAACTTGAAAGATTGAATAAAGATATTCCTGAAAAAGAGGAAGCGGATAATACAGAGGATAGTATTCTTGGATTTGATATTCCTGGAATGGGAAAAGTTACAGAGGAGAAGAAAAAGAAGGCTGCTAAAGATAAACCAGTTGCTGGAACTGAAGAAAAGATGTCTATGCTGTATCTTCTGCGTAATTTCAGTGGTGAGAATCTGGAAATTTATAAGCAGCAGCATGGTGGGAAAAAAGAAGCTGAAGAAGAAACAATGACGGACGAAAAAGTGAAGCCAGAGAAAAAGAGAAGAAAACAGAAAGAACAGTTATTAGTTCTTGTAAGTATTAATGCTGCAAAACCTGTTGAATTTGTAATCGATAAAGATGAATTCAAAATCGGAAGAAAAAGTGAAACAAACGATGGCGTGATCAGGGATCTGATATCTGTTAGTAGAGATCATTTTAAGATTATTAAAGAAAAAGGGGATTTCTTTGTTATTGATAGAAAAAGTGCTTATGGAACAATCGTTGACGGAGTAGATTGTGTGCCAGGTAAGAAGAGTACAGCGCTTCGGGAAGGTTCTATCATTAAATTGAAAGAAATAAGTTTCAGAGTAGAATTTCGATAGGATGAATTAGGAAAGGACTTGTCAGGCGATGAAGAGAAGATTCAGCTTTCTGTTATGTCTTATATTAACGTTATATTTAGGAGTTACTGTTTTTTCAGCAGATAAAGTGAATATTTACAATGTTGGAGTGAAAGACGGAGAACTCCATATGGTGATTGGTAATACTGATAAGATTGATGGTATTGATTGTCAGATTGGAACGACTAAAATCGATATGGTGTCAGTCAATCCAAATGTAAAAATAGATACCTTGTTGTTATTTGACAATTCGCTTTCAATAGACAGTAAATATCGTAATACTATCTCAGGTATTGTAAGTGGTGTTATCAACACTCTTTCAGAAAATGAACAGATGACAATAGCTACATTTGATAAGAGTATTCATTATCTTATTGAGGATAGCAGTAATAAAGAAGAATTATTAAATGCAGCAGCATCTATTACATTTGAGAATCTTGATACAAAGATTACGGATGTAATGTATCAGGCGTATGAGGATCTGAGTGAAAAGCCATTTGATGGAATTCGAAGAGTTATTTTAATAACAGATGGTGCTGAATACAGTAGTATTGGGATTACAAGACAGGAAATGCTGAATTCTTTACAGGAACAGGCATATCCTGTGTATACAATCGGATGTACATACAAGAATAATATTAAAGAACTGGAAGATCTCTTTAGTCTTTCAAGAATCACAAATGCAAAGTCTGTCTGGCTGGATGAGGTGACTGATGTCGAGCAGATTGTTAATACCGTAAATACCTGTAAGAATTATCAGCAGGTTATTATTCCGATTCCGCAGGAATTAGCGGATGGTTCGGCGAAAGGTATTAGACTAGGGTTAAAGACAGCATCGGGTGAAAAAACGATTACGACTAATCAGACTATGCCATTTTCTGTTGAAGGTGATGGAGAATATATTCAGATTGAACGTACAGATGTATCTCAGGGGGTGTCAGAGACTGGAGTTATAGAATCAGCAGAAGAGGGTTCGGAACTTTCAGAAGTAATAGAAGAGAAGACGGAGACAGGTACTTCAGAAGCGGTAGAAGAACCAGAGGAGAATAAAGAGTCAGGGGTTTTAGAGGCGGTAGAAGAACCAGAAGAGAATAAAGAGTCAGGGGTTTCAGAAGCGGTAGAAAAACCAGAAGAGAATAAAGAGTCAGGGGTTTCAGAAGCGGTAGAAGAACCAGAAGAGAAGACAGAGACAGGTGCTTCAGTAGAAGTAGAAGAATCAGAAGAGAAAACAGAGACAGATGCTTCAGAAGAAGTAGAAGAGAATAAAGAGTCAGGGGCTTTAGAAGAAGTAGAAGAGCCAGAAGAGAATAAAGATTCAGAGGCTTCAGAAGCAGCGGAGAATACAGACTTAAACGTTTCGGAAGCAGCAGAACCGACAGAAACAGAAGCTTCAGGATTAGTAGAAGAAAGTGATGGTACAGCGGCTTTCGTATCAGATAGCAATCATGAAAGCAACAGTGTTCCAACTTCAAAAAAGACATTTACCTGGAGCAATAATAATGAATCAGGATCTCCTTCAGCAGAAGGAAATGCAGTACATGATCAGGATACAGTATCTGAACCGAAGTCGCAGGATAGTGATAAACAGGATAGCGATAAAAATGTAGTTGTTTCTGAAGAAGAAACTGAAAAAGTATCTGAGTCAGAGAGCACTTCTGAATCCGAAGAAAACATTGTAAAAGAACCGGATGCAGAACCAGATACAGAAACGAATGAAAAAAAAGCTGAATCGGGGATTGATCTTAAGGATCCTACGAATCTTGCGCTAATAGTTGTCCTGCTTGTATTGGTTTGTCTGCTCTTATTAAGATCCAAAAAGAAAAAAGCAACAAAAGTTAAAAAGTCGAATAAAGCGAATAAGAAGAAAGCTTCTAATAAGAAGGATTCTAATATGGAGCCTGATACAGTATATAACAATGAAAGTGAAGATGATGAAACATCCTTTGAAGATGGGGGGACCGTGTACAGACGATGTGACAGTAACGAGTATCAGCCAACTTCATTTGAGGATGAGAATACAGTGTATTCAAAATATTCTTCAAACAGTGATTCGGATACTTATTATGAAGACGATGATACCTATTATGGTGATCGTGCAGAGGGTGTGGAACATACTTTATATATTGGACAGGGCGAAAGAAAGAAACGTCCGATGGAATCAGTAACGATCAAACTGACAGATATGTGTAATCCATCGATTTCCTTCGAAGAACCTGTTTACCATTCAATCACTATAGGAAGAAGTGCTAAAAAGAGTCAGATTGCCTTTGACTATGAGCCATCTATATCTGGACAGCATTGTGAAATCATCAGAAGAAATGATCGATTCTATCTGGTAGATTTGAATTCAACGAATGGAACATGGATTGATGATGAAAGAATCTTTGATGAGACAGAAATCTATAGTGGAGCGATACTGAAATTCGGACGACTTGAAGTGGTATTTGAAATTTTATAGTATGCGTGGTAGTGCTTATGAAGATAGTATATTCGTCTATTTGTGAAACTGGAAAAGTACGAAAAGTAAACCAGGATTCTGTGTACGCATTCAAGAATGAAGACTGGGGTGTTTTTGTTGTTGCAGATGGCATGGGTGGACATCAGCATGGTGAAATTGCAAGTAATGAAGTTACAGATGCGATTCGCTTCTGGGTGGAAACAGGAGAGGACAAAAGCAGACTTGATATGCCTGAACTTGCAAGACAGATTAAACGGATTTTAATGGAGTGTAATGAGTCTATTATTCGGAAAACGGCAAAAGGAGAAATATGCGGCTGTACAGTTGTTGTGCTGATTTTAATTCGAAAAGAATGCATGCTAATCACATTGGGAGATAGTAGGTGTTATGAAGCAAAAAGAGAAAATGGAGTAACTTCTTTGGTTCAGCTTACCTATGATGATGTGGTTGGAGGCAATGGTCCGGACAGAGGTAAATTAACAAATGCATTGGGAGTAAGGATGCCGATGAACTGTAGAGTCAGAGTATTACCGATTGATGGGCTACATACCTATCTGGTATGCAGTGATGGAATCTATAAATTCTGTGAAGAGAAGCAGATGCTTTCTATTATGACAGAAAGTAACTGGAGAAATACGGAAGAAAAGATAATGAAGTTAGGTGATTTAGTTGAAGAGAATGGGGCAAAGGATAATTTTTCAGCTCATCTAATAAAGGTAGATACAGACACTGAAATAGAAACATTGATATTAAGTGAGAATAACATATGAATGAATTAATGTTTTATGGTGGGATTACAGCAATTGGTATCTTAGTTGTGATTGGAATTCTGGCAGCTATTTTGCTGAGAATACAATATAAAAAAATAGAGAAACAACTGGATGAAGATTATGGCAAAGAATGATTGACAAGAGGGAAGAAGATATGAGTGATATTATTTCTTCAACTTATGAGATTATAGGTAAAATCGGTGCCGGTGGTGGAGGAAACGTTTATCTTGCAAGACATCTCAGACTTGATAAAAAAGTTGTTTTAAAAGCTGATAAGCGTGATATTACAACAAGAGCCGAACTGTTAAGAAAAGAAGTAGATGTTCTGAAAGAACTGAATATTGAGAGAATTCCAAGAGTATATGATTTCTTTGTCGAAGATAATACTGTATATACGGCAATGGATTATATTGATGGTGAGTCATTGGATAAACCATTGAAACGTGGAGAAACTTTTTCTCAAAAACAAGTAATCGATGTAGCAAAACAATTACTGAAATCATTGGAGAAGCTCCATGAGCCGGTTCATGGCGAAGAAAAAAAGGGATTTGTTCATGGTGATATTAAGCCGGCAAATCTTATGCTTACGCGAAGTGGAGAAGTGTATTTGATAGACTTCAATATTGCACTGGCTTTGGGAGATACGCATGCAATTGGTAAGAGCTTTGGATACTCTTCGCCGGAACATTATGGACTTGATTTTTCAACGAATGGATCTCTGGGAAAATCTGAGAAGATTACAGATTATGAAGATACAGAATTGACAGAGGTTCTGGATCCGAAGACAGATGTAATGGATGATAAGACCGAAGCGATGGGTGCGAATGAGCTGGCACAGAATGGTAAGTCGCAGAGTTCCAGATCGAAGTCTCTGAAGAGGAAAATAAGCCCAGATGTAAGATCTGATATTTATAGTGTAGGTGCTACATTATATCATCTCTTAAGTGGAGAAAGGCCTGCCAAGGATGCGATTCGTGTAACACCGTTATCAAAGGATGAATTTAATCCACTGGTTGTAGACATTATTACAAAGTCTATGAATCCTAATCCTGATTTGCGTTATCAAACGGCCGGAGAAATGTTAGAAGCATTCCGGATGCTTCGAAAACAGGATATCCGTTATAGAAGATGGGAGAAAAGAAAAAAGACGATAGCTTTAATAGTCCCTCTGTTGATGGTAGCAAGTGTTTGTGTAGCTTTTGTTGGTTTAAAGCGGATTCAGGTCGTAGACAGATATCTTCGAATTAAAGATGATGCTCAAATTGCATATGATGATGGTGATCGAGAAACTGCACTGAGAAATTTGTTGGATGTGTATGATAAAAAAAAGAATATCCTTACACCTGATGCACCTGTAGAAATGCAATATATTCTTACTGAAGTTCTTGAAAGTTATAATTTACAGGATTCCTATCGATACGATGCGACAGTTTCTTTACCGGGAAAATTACAGGCACTAAGGATTTCGGATGATAGCAGCACAGCGGCATGTCTTTGCGCAGGGAACATTGTAATAGTTGATCTGAATACAGGAAGCATCAGAAATAGTTATCCATGTGAAGATTCAGCACTATCAGAGGTAGAATATCTTGATTCAGATACAATCGTTTTTGCTGGAAAAGAAGGAATTCAGGTAAGAGACATATCGACAGACTCTGTACTCTGGTCTGGGAAACCAGCTACTGGAATTGCTGTTTCAGGGGATAGAAGTACTATAGCAGCTGTGTATAAAGATGATGATTCTGCAGTAGTATATGATGCAAATGATGGGACTGTAAAGAGTCGGATAGATTTTGGTGGCAAAAAACAGAAAAAAGTAATTAACGATGTGTTCATGAATCCTCTGGATAATGTTTTCTGCTTAAACTGGGACGGTAATATGTTAGGAGTGAGCTTTGAAGATGGGTCATTATGCGTGAAAGATATCTCAGATGCCAGTGGTGATAATGAAATTGAAATCTTTGATGGTACGGAAGACTATAAGCATATTGAAGGGTTCTTCACTGATCAGTATTTTGTTTTTTCCGGTACAGCGGTAAACAAATCAGATTCTGTCTTTGCAATAATTGATATGGAAAAGTTAGAGCAGGCAGGCGGCTTTTCACAGGAAGGCTACTACTTCACAGACCATTATGGAGACTCGATTTTTGTAGGAATTGATAACATTCTGGTAGAGATTGATCCTGTTTCTGGAGAGCAAAAACCATTGATCAATGCGAGCAAGAACGTGAAGAAGTATAGTTCAAATGGAAATCATACAGTCATTTATGCTGACAACATGGTGCAGTTTTTTGATAGCAGAGCAAGAGAAATTGGATCTGTTGAACTGGATTCGGAAGAAGCACTATATCTGGGAATAGGTGATCAGTGTGCTGTAATCGGAAACATGGATAAGCAAGAGCTACTGATCATGCGTTTCGATGAGAAGAAGGAATATATTCAGGCATCATATGATCCGAAATACGAACATTCAGAAGCAAGGATCAATGAACTGGATAAGACCATTATGCTTTTCAGATATGATAAATTCAGAATCTGTGATTTTGATGGCAATATAATAGCAGATGTGGAGCTTCCGAATGCGAAAGAAGTTTATGATCAGCAGTTCCGAAAGATGGATACAGGATATTATCTGGAAGTCTTTTATAATGATGGGAAGATTGATAGATATGATGCAGGTAATGGGGAGTTACTGGAAACGATAGCAGGAGAACGTCCCGATCCTTCTTTATGTGAGGTGTTTGAAACGGCGGATTGTCAGATTATATCGGAAATGAACACTGCACCAAAACTTTATGATAAAAAGAGCGGAAAACTTATTTCTGAATTGGAGATAAATGGATATTTAACTTACATTACTGAATTAAATGAATATATTATCGCACAGAACACACAGGCGAATGGTGGAAATGGTGGTTACATCCTGAATAAAAAGTGGGAAAAACTGGCATATCTTCCATATCTATCTGATATTTCGCAAGATTTATTAGTTTTTGATTATCCTGATGGTTCTATAAGGATGGTTAAAATATACAGTTTGGATGAACTTCTTAATAGGGCTCATTTAGAATTGACATAATATAAAAAAGGAGAGAAAAACGAATGTTCAAATTAGGAATAATCAAGAAATTTCTTGCTATGATGATGAGTGTAGTTCTCTTAACTAATACTGTATCGGTTACTTATGCTGACGAAATAGTTGTTGATATAAGCAGTGATATTACATATGAGCAGGGAAAATCTGTAGAAGATAGTATTGTGGAAGAAGTGGCAGAGCCGGAAGTAATCACAGAGCCGGAGGAAATCACAGAGCCAGAGGAAATCACAGAGCCAGAGAAAATCACAGAGCCAGAAGTGATCACGGAGCAGACTACAGAGCCGGAGGAAATCACAGAGCAGACTACAGAGCCGGAGGAAATCACAGAGCAGGATGAAGAGGCGGAAGTGATTACAGAAGCAGTTACAGAGTTAGAAGAGATTACAGAGACAGAAATCGAATCTGAAAGTGAATCTGAATTAGAAGAATCTGCTCAGCTGTCAGAAATGTTGTCATTACTTCCATTAAAAGAGAAGAAAGCTTATATGATTCTGACAGATTTTACAGATGAACAGATTAAGGCAATGCCAGTTAGTACGGTATTAGATAATCTTCGTGATAAAGAAGGAAATATTATATCCATCCCAGAGGATGCTTCAATTGTATGGACTTACTATAAGGGAGAAGATGATGAAATAATCAGGGATGAGTATCATGAAGTGAAAAGTACGGATACTGTTGATTTATCCATTTTTGCTAAATCAGATAGCTACAGAATGGAGCTGATTGTAGGTAATGGTAAACAGTTGGATAGTACTGCAATTCGATATTTGGTACGTGTATTTATCTCAACAACAATCAATGAACAACTCACTTATCAGTTATATACGCAAACAGATAGCGGAGAACGTATAAAGAAAGAACCTATCGTTATAAATGAAATGGAAAACGATGATGTAGGGATAGGTCTGCCATTAAGAACTGTTGTGTATAACATTGCGGATTATAAAGAAGGAGAAGAGTATTATCTTGGGATAGATTCTACAGCAGATGAACATCCGCAAATTAAGTTAGAAGTATTGTCATACATTGACTTTGCTTCCTATTATTTGGGGTTGAACTATACAGATATTTCTGGAAATCTAATTAATGTTGATATGACACAGAAAGGTGCTGGCTTAAAAGGAACTTTTATTCCACCAAAGGATGTCTATTCATCTATGGATTTTATGTACTTTTTAGTATATAAGGATATTCGCGCAAATAGGACGATAAGTTTCTCAGCCCTCTCTTTTTCTGTTGCAGCGGTTGGAACATATTCTTATATTACTGGTGATATCATGACAGAGCTATCCGGTAATATGAAGAGTGTTGTTACATATGCTATAGATGGATTTGAGGTGACAGATGCTATCGTTGATATAGGTTCTGGTGCTGTAAATGGAGATGGAGTCTATTATTACAAATTTATGTTAGACGAGAATAGCAATCCGGAAGATGCTTATTATTTGGTATTAAAAGGACATGGTTCCACTTACGGAGAAGATGCTAACAAGTACGTTGTAAAAGCAGTAGAAGGAATTTATGATAGCCTGAGTGAAACAGATGGATTACCAGATTTGAAAGCTGAGCTTACCCCAGTTGATGAAAATGGAATCTATGGTTATAGAGGAAACTATTACTATAAAAATGGAGGTAAACTTTTTACCATATTTTTTGAAGATGGCAGCATCTATAAAGTGGGTGCTTTGATCTATGATTATGAACCAAGACTTGATCAGAATTATGTGGCAGAGTTTACAAATGCACCAGTTATCGGAAGCGCTGATCCATGGTTTAGAATTACAGGTGCTAATCAAGATGGAAAACAACTTGATACTTATGTGGTTGAAAACGGTAAAGCAATCAACGTTGATACCATGTATGGTTATGGTTATCAGACAGTTATGATTAATGATACAGATGCTGATTTATCAAAGCTTCAGCCAACATTCTGGTATGCAAATGCAGATAGAATTGAAGCACGTGTATCATCTAAGTCAAGTGAAGAACTGATATCTGGTGAAACGGTAACAGATTTCTCAAATGGCCCTGTTCAGTATACGACAATTATCGATGAGCACCAGAAAATCTATCAGGTTGAATTTGTTAAGAAAGCAAATGGACCGAGATTATATGTGGCAGGTCCTGGAAAACAGGAAGTATTCCTCGATGAATACTTTGAATATAAACATGATATTATGATTGCCAACATTGGAGATCAACCACTTACTGGATTAAAGGTGGAACTTGATGCAACAAATACAAAACTGGATGATTACTGGACAGTGGGGGGAAATGGTAATGATACATTAGCAGCCTTTGCAAGCACGGAACGAAATCAAGAATACGGTGAACTTGCGAATGTGGCCAAGATTCGTTTACTGCCAGATGGTGAAGGTGATATTGAAGGAACACTTACAATTACTGCAGATGGTCAGGATCCAATTATTATTGAACTTACAGGACGCGCACAGAATCCGAAGATTGTTACGACAAAATTAGATGATGGTGTATTATATGTTCCATATTCAAACTGGATTTCTACAAATAATATGTATGACTGGGTAGATGTTAAATACATATTAGAAGGAAATCTGCCAGAAGGTGTTGAATGGTATGAGGCTACTGGTGAAATATATGGTATTCCTCAGGAAAGCGGAACTTTTGATATTACAATTACAGCAGAGTATAGTAGTGAAACATATCAGTTTGAAGCATCCTCAACAGACCTGTCATTAGTGATTAAGGATAATACGAATGATAATGTTTACTATTCTTCTGATGAAGGATATGTATTATTGGATACTATTGGTATAGATACAGATAATAATCATGATTTTGTAATTAGCACATACGAAGACAAAGTATTAAGATCAAGTGGTGAATTTGGTGAGTTTGTAGATTTATGGCTTAATGGTGAAAAGCTTGTTTCAGGGGTTGATTACGAAGCAGTCAGTGGCAGTACCAAAATTACAGTTAAGGCGCAGACTCTTGAGAACAAGTCGAGAACAGATATGGAAAATACGATTGCTGCCGAGTTCCGTGTAGATGGACAGAAAGATAATCAGTTGAAGAGAACTGCACAGAACTATCGTGTGGATATAAAGAAAGAGCCTGAGACAGAGAAGCAGCCGGAAAAGCAGACAGAGAAACAGCCAGTAAAGCAAACAGAGAAGAAGCCGGAAAAACAGTCTGAAAAACAGCCGGAAAAGCAGACAGAGAAGAAGCCTGTAATACAATCTGAGAAGCAGACAGAGAAGCAGTCTGAAAAACAAGCTAAATTATCTGAAAAGATGGTTACCTGTACAGTTTATATTGTTGACAGTAATGATAGACCGGTAAAAGAATTATCGATTGAATTACATTCTGTTCCGCAGAAAAATGTAACAAAGGATAATGGAATAGCAATATTTGATAAAGTTGAATTTGGTCATCATACCTTATATATCAATTATCAGGATGAAGATCATGTGGGGGGAGTCAATTTTGCGATTGTAGAAGGTGATGAGTTAAAGCTTGAAGATAGTACCATTACTGCAAAAGCCGGAGAAAAGTTTGTTATTAAAATATGTTTTGATGGAAATGAAGCGAAATTAGTAGCTGTATCAAAAGAAATGGCTGAGGTACCAAAGACAGGGGATACCACCAATAGTTTGCTCTATGTTCTGATGTTATTAGCATCTGTTTTAACATTATCTTTGAGCAGAAGGAAATATATTGGTTAGATATGCCATAAGTTAAATTGTGTGACATAACGATAAAGGAGAGGGAAATGATTAAAAGAGGGAAACTAAAAAAGCAGATTGCTATAGTTGTGATGAGTGCTTTGATTGCATCGGGTCTTTCGACTTTAGCAATGAGCGCGGATAATTACTCAGAAGAAGGTCGTATTGAAACGGAAGAACCTGGAAAAGAACTGGTAACGGAGGAGGAAACTGAAGAGATAGAAGAAACAGAAGCAAAAATAGATGGAGTAATAGACGAATCAGTAAGCGAAGATGTAGAGTCGGCGGATGAATCGGTGGATGAAATTGAAGATGTAACAGAAGGAGCAGAAACAGAAGCTGTAGTGGTTGAGCCTCAACCGGAGGAACCTGTTGTTGAATCAGAGCCTCAAATAACAGAAACATTGAACTCACTCAGGGATGCCACAAGAACAGAAGTGGGTATTGAAGAGCGTGATGATGTTTTAGTAGAGTTCAAAAAAGCTAAAGTTTTTGAAAAAAGGGCAAAGGATACAGAAACAAATGATAAGAATGGTTTTGGCAACAGTTACTTAAGCATTACAGGTGAGCCGGTTTATGTACTTGGTAGTTATCCAGTAGCTAATATTGTGGAGAATACAAATCTGATTTATGATTATCTGACAAAAAAAATGAAGTTGAACCATGCTGCTGCATGCGGAGTACTTGCCAACATTCAGTGCGAGTCTAATTATTCTCCAACCGCAGTTGGTGATAATGGAACGAGTTATGGCTTGTGTCAGTGGCATCTGGAAAGATTCTCATCTTTAATTGGATACTGTGTTTCTAATGATTACGATTTTCATACCGTTGAGAGCCAGATGGAGTATATGCAGTGGGAACTCGAAAACCTTTATAAGAATGTGCTCGATCATCTTAGGAATGTTCCAAATACTGAGGAAGGAGCATATGATGCAGCAGATTACTGGTGCAGGTATTACGAGAGTCCGTCTCATATCGAGTATAACTCGGAGTTGAGAGGGGATCTGGCAAAGAATGGATATTTTTCTAAGGAATTTGGGGTAAAGAAATTACTTGAGATAAAGCAGGATGAAAATGATGAAAAGGATGAAAATGATGAGAAGAATTAGGAAGAAGCTGTTGACATTTGTAATATGTTGTGCTCTGGTTTTGTCAAATTTATCTGTTACAGGAATTTTTGCTTCAGCAGAAGAGTTGGGAGAATCAACAGAAGAAGTAACAGAGGAAGTAATAGAAGAAGTAACAGAAGAAGCAAGTGCGGGTAGTTATGATACTGAGGAGAGTATTGATACAGTAGCAGAGGAATCAGTTGAAGAAGGTTTAAATGATAGTTTGTCGGAAGATACTGAATCAGAAGTTATATCCGAAAATACTGAGGACGTGACTGTAGATGTATCCGTAGATGAGTCAGAAAAAACTTCTGAAAGTGTGGGTGAAGAAGAATATGAAGATATTGTATATGAAGAGGAAACCTCTGTTAACTCTTCTATTGATATGGAGAAAATTAAGAATGTTGCAGATACATTTAGTGCTCTGTTAAATGATTATTTTGATAACATTGTATCAAAAGAATTGTCGTCTGAGGAAACATATACTATTATTCGGAACACAATTGCTGAAATGGATGAAGAGAAGTTGAACGATTGTATTGATCGTTCAATGGAAGCGATGGATGCGTTTGATTCATTGTCTTTTGAAGAAGCGGACTATTTTTCAAAAAACGAAGCTTATCTTTATATTAGTGTTATGGAATCACTGTCAGAAGTGCTATCAATCATTATGATGAATGATGTTGCACCAATGTCATTGCTTCCGCTGGAAGAGGTATATGCCAATATTATCCTTTCTTCGTATTCAAAAGAACAGCTTAAATCATTTTCAATAAAAGACTTTCTTTCATTATTGAAAGATTCCGAGGGAGCTCCTATTGTTATTGATAAGAATGCGACAACAGCATGGATGTATATTGAAGATACTGATAGTGGAGTGGAAGACTATGTTGAATATAGCATTATTGATGATGATAAAATAGATCTGTCACAGAAAGATGATGCTAGTGTGGTTCAGTTAGAGATGATTATTGGAAAAGATGGTCAGCTAAATGATAATAATAAGAGATATCTGATTAGTGTATATCTGAAGGATGAGTTTTCATCTGAATTTTCTATTGAATTGTTTGTGGAGAGTGAGGATGGAAGTCGAAGAGAAGTAATTCCTGATAATTGCAATTCCTGGATAAGTACCTTTACTTCTGGAGGTGAAGTGCTTGAAGAGTTGAATTTTGATGTTTCTTATGCAAGTTCATTAGCGAATTCTCTGGGAGATGAAGGAAAAGTTCTGCTGAACATTAAATCTGATGTCGTTAATAATCCGAGAGTTAGCATTGATATATATCCTGTTTTAATAATTGATAATGCCTATATTACTATTATGCTTCCAATTACAGATATGATATTTAATCAAGACATGACAAAGAGTGGCTCGGGATATGAAATATCTGGACAGCGTAATACAGATACGACATTTAAGGTTATTACACGTGTAGATGGAGAGGACTATAAGGAGCAATTTTTTTGTGTTAGATATTGGAATTGGTACCCAGCCCATACTGGAACAATGTACTCCGTTGAAGATGGAATAAAAACCGATGTTTTCACAAGTATGGAATCATCTTTTGATTATAAAACCCATATCTCAAAATTGAATCACATTAGGGTACATTCCCCACAGCTTGCTGTGTAAGAATTATTACATAACGGAAATATTGTGATACACTATGGGGAAAGAGACAAAGGAGGAAATGTGACGATGAGTGAACATATCCACAAATCTCACAATGT
>JAZLLO010000032.1:0-2278 GCA_045598185.1 Marvinbryantia sp. | reverse complement strand
ATATTCTTCTACAGGAAAACCTGAATACCCCTGCTGTCAGTGCACTTTCCAATCCGTTATTGGATCAGCTGGATGAAAGCCTTCTGGATACATTGGAAGCTTTTATTCTCTGCAGCGGCAATCGCAAGGAATGTGCTGCCTATCTTGGTATTCATCGCAACACTCTGCAGTATCGCATCAGCCGAATCGAACAGACCTTGCACATCTATTTGGAGGATCTGTCCGTTCTTCTGGATCTCAAGTTATCCCTGCATATCCTGAAACTGCACAGAAGCCTGCACTGACATTATTTCCATCTCCATAAGTACGAAAAAAGGGGCTGTAAAAAAACCTCAAGGTCGTATTTGACCAAGAGGCGAGTATTACAGCTTCTTTTCTATTTGTACCTGTATGAATTTTTCGCTTTTTGATTAACCGACTTATCCTGTTTTCTACGCACCTTATTCGATAGTCTTTTAGCGCTCGGCTTTTTGAATTGCTCGGGTTCAAGGTTTTCTGGAGCAGTCCAATATTTGAATTTTGCAGTGCCGTCAAAGTGTCGGAATAGCTTACGAATATTGTATCCTAGACATTCTAAAGACATTTCTGCATTGGTTTTTTCAAGGCTTGTTCTACGGAATCTTTCATACCTCATATCCTGCTTGATTACACCGAATGCCCCCTCTACCTGAGATGATCTGTTTACTCTCATTTCAATTCCTTTGGTGCTCAGAAGGTTCTTCTCTGACTCCTGCTTGTACAAATACAGTTCTTCTGACACTTCAAATATCCGTTCAGAACCTTCTTTGTCTTTCATCCATCTTCTGCAGTACAGTGCAAACTCGCAGCCATCACAGCCTGTTATTTTATAGAATACCGATCTAGCCTTTTTTGGATGCCTGCCCGGAAGCTCCACTTTTATTCCCGTTTTCTTATTCAAGCAGGTGATCGTCGAATCGTCATTCATGATGTAGCGATCAGGATTTCTGCCGGATACATTTCCTTCCCAACTTATGTATTTAACAAAGTTTTCTATTTGATGCTCTTTAAGGTATGACCAGTTCAGTACTGATCCGTACCCTGCATCCGCACATAATCTGACAGGATATTTGTTGTAATATCCAGCGTATTTTTCCAATGTAGGTATGAGATCATACAGATCAGCGCGTGATTGTGACACATACAGCGTGCAGATAATGCCCTTTGATACAAGAAGCTGGACATTATATGCCGCATGCATATTAGAACCGAGGCCTGAGTAGTAATCCTCTTTCAGACACATAGCTGTCGCATCATGATCTGTCTTGTAGTAGGAGTTTCTGTTTTCTCCGCATATCCGTTCCTTTTCTTCGTATTCAAGAGATTTCTCCAAAAATGACAGCAGCTGCTTATAGTCTTTCTGAAGTTTTTTGTTTTCCGGATCAGCCTCGACAAGTTTCGAAAAGACGGTTAATTTAGCGGCGATAATCTCAGAAGGAAAAATACCTTCTTTTGGAACATTACGAGCGATGTTGTATTCCTGCAGAAGAGATCTGACTTTATCACATAATTTGCTATGCCATGTTGTAGGCTTCCATACAAATTTGTACTTGTTGGCATCAGCTTCAAACTTACTTCCATCCAGAAACATATCTTCTGTACTGATGTCACATTCCTTCAGGATTGCATTCGTAATTGCATAAAATACTTCATCAATGTGTGGAACAAGATAAGTATTGATGAAGTTAGAAAAGCTCATATGACTTGGAGTTTCCTGATCCATCAGATACATATAACGAAGATCATATTTGCATTTTTCTTCAAGATCCCGAAGTGTATCTGCCTTAAAGGCAAAACCATACAGAACAGTTGCCAACATTTTGAATGGAGAATATGCCGGACGTCCATTGGGAGATTCTTCTTTCGACCATTCTGGAAATAGATCAGCTACATGTGATTCATCCAGAAGCTGTAGAAAACGGTCCAGTTTTTCCTGTTCCTCCAAGTCTATCGTGGAGGAATAGAAAAGGACCACACGTTTTGTGGTAAAATTCCTCATAGTACATGTCTCCTAGCAAAGACATTCTACTAAAATGAGCCCAGGTTGGATTCCCCGGCTCATTTTTTATTGATTTCCCACGCAAAAAGAGGCTGTAATCCAACCTTTACCACCATTTCTGATGTCTAGGTTTTTTTACAGCCCCTTTTTTCAATGCATATAAAAATACCGGCGTGTACCGGTATAGTGTGATGATCAGTGTTCGTCTTCTTCGAAGTGATACATGCTGTCTTCGTAGGCATCAATCTTCAGCATGGCAAT
>JAZLLO010000031.1:0-117909 GCA_045598185.1 Marvinbryantia sp. | reverse complement strand
CTCGACTTGCATGTGTTAAGCACGCCGCCAGCGTTCATCCTGAGCCAGGATCAAACTCTCAAAAAAAATTTGATTCTTGAATCAAAACAACTTGCTAGCTAATTTTGTCCCTTTTTTACTGTTTTTAAAGGTCAGTTCCTTTGAAACTCTAAAAACACTTTGTGTTTTTATCGTTTTCGCGACGCTCCTCAAATGCTTGTGCAAGCACAGCATTTTTATCGCTGTTCGCGAAAAATATTCTTAGAATTTTTCAAGGTTGTTTCACTATTTAATTGTCAAGGTTTTGTCTGTGGTGTTTTGTGTCTCACCAACAGCTTAATCAGATTACCACCAGATGAAACATTTGTCAACAGGTATTTGAAAAGTTTTTTATATTTTTCAAACAAACCTGTAAGTCACTATTGTAGATACATATCTGACAATATTTCATCTCTGATTCTGAAAACCAAAGAACTGCTGAAACATTCAGCAGTTCTTCAAGAGCGCGAGACGGGACTCGAACCCGCGGCCTCGACCTTGGCAAGGTCGCGCTCCACCAACTGAGCCACTCGCGCATACACCATATAAAATTGCTATTCCTTTTCAGGAACGCAGGGGGTGGGATTCGAACCCACGCGCCCTTGCGGACAAACGGTTTTCAAGACCGCCTCGTTATGACCACTTCGATACCCCTGCATGTCTGTCTCTCAACAGCTTCTATAGCTTAACATTTATATCTGAAAAAATCAAGTGGTTTTTTCAATTTTTGCGAAAATTATTAATACCCACGTTCCAGCAAATCCTCTATCTTCTTGTTTATGCTCTCTACCAGACGAACATAATCCTCCGGAAGTAATTTAAGCAGCAAATCAACATCCTGATATCTTTTTCCATTCAGCCTTTTCCCTGTATCTTCTGCCACTTTCATTTTCAAGAGAACAGTTCTACGTTCAAATAATGGAATAATTCCATAATACAGGCGATCGTCTTTAAAAGAAAGATAGCCCAGTTCTCTTCCTTTGACATCTGACACGTAAAGCCGATGCTTTCTTATAGCCGATGGATATAGTATATCCCCGGCTTTCAGAACAAAACGCCTATCCATCTCTAACATTGCTCCGATGTGATAGATGTCCTCTTTCACTTGTTCTGTAAAGGAAGAAAGTACCATCCCGGCATCAACATACTGCTGTGACAGCAGATATGCTATCTGTGACAACAATTCCAGATTCTCTTCTTCCGAAGGATTATGCTGCTGCACTATTTCTTTACTGCACTCGTACAGACTTTTTAAGAAAGAAGAAAAGTCCTCATCCTCCGTCCAGCAATATTTCCCTCGATCCAGTATAGCTTCTCCTACAACCGCACCATCAGAATCCTCTACAGAATGATATATATTTCTTGGCACATAAGCATTAGGATTTATCAGTGCATTCCAGCGGATACCTGTTTTCTCAGGCTGTACACTTCGCCCGTGTATTTCCTCTGGATCATCCACATTTTTCATCAGATATTCATATGCTACGTTGATAAGTCCTGCATCATAGGGATAATCTGATTCCTCTGTAACGTCCGGATGCGTCTGCAGCATCAGGCTGCGATATCTCTTTTTTATCTCTTCCTGGGAATTCGTGGCCGACATCCCCAGGATTTTTAAAGCGTCTTTGCGAGTCATTCCATTTCGTGATTGATGCACACTTTACCAGTCTTTCCAGTCGCAAAAAGTTTGAATGCCTCATCAGTTTCTCTCAGTGGAAATCTATGTGTAATTACCTGGCTTGGATGGATCTTCTTTCTATCGAGAAGTTCTACCAGTCTTTCCATATTTCCAACGGAAGTTACCCAGGAACCATGGAGCGTAAGATTCTTATGCAGAAGTAATGGGCTTGGTTCAAATGTTACAGTTCCCTGCTCACCAAGGAATACGACATTTCCCCACATTCTGGCAACTTCCAGACATCTGTGGCGACCAACACTGCTTCCGGATGCATCGATTGCAACCTCCGCACCTTTCCCATCTGTAGCAGCCATAATCTTCTCAACCACATCATCGCCACCATAATACACCTGGTCAAAGCCTACGTTTTTAGCCATCTCCATTCTCTCTTCTGCAATGTCGACGCCAATCGTTGTCGCACCCATTGCCTTGGCAATGATACCAACTGCCTGTCCCACAGGACCAAGTCCCATGACAACAACACGGTCTCTTCCGGATACATTTGCACGGAGCAGTCCCTGATAAGCGGTACCAAAACCACAAGCAATCATTGCGCCATCTTCATAAGTAAGAAAGTCCGTCAGATGGATACAGGTGCTTGTATCTGCCACCATATATTCTGCCAGTGCGCCATCTCTCTGCCATCCGTAAGCACGGCGTTCCGGCTGCTGACAATTGATAAAATATCCTTTCTTACACTCATCACAATATCCGCATCCCTGAATGTGATAAACAAGTACACGATCTCCTATCTTAAAGTCTGTTACACCTTCACCTACTGCCACGACCTGTCCGCTAGGCTCATGTCCTGCGATTACATCATCATAACGCGCACCACCGGTTTTATCAGTGTGTTCATAATAGATAAATTTCATATCGCTTCCGCATAAGCTTGCTGCTTTCATTTTCAAAAGCACCTGTCCATGTCCCGGTGTTGGTACGTCTACTTCTACCGGATGCACCTTTGCACCGCCAGGCAATTTCATACCAAGCATTCTTTTCGGAATCTTTACATCCACATATTCACCCATTTTAATACCTCCCATTATATAAATTGTATATAAAAATTATAACATTGATTCGAATTTGTATCCAATGACTTTCATATAATTCCGTGCCAAAGTTTCCGGTGTGTCTTTCAATTTACTACGAATCCACCATGTTACGGCCTGAGAAAAGCTTCCAACCAGATGATTGAGCGCGAATTCTTCCGGCACACCTTTTACAATGCTTTCCGGATATCTCCGGAACATTTCCAGCAGATATTCTCTAAAATAGCGCATGAATAGTTCACTGCTTTCACCGGACAGAATTCCGATCACATTTCCCTTGTTATCTTTCAGATGATAAAGGAGGTGAGTCAATTCATCCTCCAGCCCTTTCCTGGAATGTGAGAAATCATGGGATCTTTCTGATGCTAGTTCATGGGAAAATACATGTTCAAATATGTCCAGGCACATTTCCTTGAGCAATATATCCTTCGTCTCAAAATGTGAATAAAATGTGCTTCTACCCACATTAGCTTCATCGATGATTTCCTGCACCGTTATGTTATTAAAATGTTTTGTCTCAAGCAGCCTGCATAGTGCCTGAAAAATTGCATTTCTTGTTTTTATCTGTCTTCGATCCATCTTTTCCTCCGTACAAATTGCCGGAAATGTTCAGTAACAGACATCCCGGACTCTCTGTTTCTTGATTGGCCACCTTGTCATGTTATAATTTTATCAAATAAACTGTTCAGTATCAAACATTTTATACGGAGGTTTTATTATGGTAATCAGTGTCGGTCACGGTATATTTCTGGCTATTCTGGCAGCAGCCCTGTATGCTATGAATTCCCCATTCTCGAAAATCCTGTTAAATTATATGCCATCTACTCTGATGGCCGGCTTTCTTTATGTCGGTGCCGGACTTGGAATGCTTATCATTCTGTTCGTAAGGAAAGCACGTGGCTCAATCTGCCAGGAGGTAAGTCTAACGAAAGAAGAATTCCCTTATACTCTCGCCATGATCCTTCTGGATATAGCTGCACCGATCTGTCTGCTTCTCGGATTATCCATGACAAGTGCTGCAAACGCCTCTTTACTGAATAATTTTGAGATCGTTGCAACAGCACTAATCGCACTTTTTGTTTTTCACGAGCAGATTTCCCGCCGTTTGTGGATCGGCATTCTCTTCGTCACCGGATCCTGCCTGCTGCTTTCTTTCGAGGCTATCGAAAGTTTACATTTCTCTGCCGGCTCTCTTTTTATCCTTCTTGCCAGTATCTGCTGGGGCATTGAAAATAATTGTACCCGTAAGCTTTCCTCCAAGGACCCTCTCCAGATTGTCCTGCTAAAAGGAATCTTCTCGGGATGCGGCTCTATCATCATAGGACTTGTAATCGGCGAACGCATCACTGCTTTCTGGGCGATTCCTTGTATCCTTCTTGTCGGTTTTATTGCTTACGGGCTTAGTATTTACACATATATTTACGCACAACGCGCACTTGGCGCATCAAGAACCAGCGCCTATTACGCAGTTGCACCTTTTATCGGTGTCTTCCTGTCTCTTCTCATTTTCCGACAGGTTCCACCTGCAACCTTTTTCGTTGCTCTCACACTTATGGGTATCGGCGCCTACCTCTGCGCGTGAGCCATTAAGGGCGGTTGAGTGAACGAGCCATTGGCTCAATGTATCGGGCTACGTCAAGCTTTTCTGATGAAGCAGATGGAAATTCAGGCAAGTTAATTGGTACATATATTTGCAGATCGATGTACTAGTATTCCACTTCCTGCAAAAATAATCCTTTCGGATCACATGGCTCAACCGATGCCGCTTTTCCAGCAAAAATCAGGTCGATATCATCCAGCTTACGATTCCCAAGTCCAATCTCAAGAAGTGTGTTTATCATCATTCTTGTCATATTATGGAGGAAATCATTCGCCTGAATGGTAATCTGCATTTCACCAGCTCCACCATAAATATCAATCTCATAGACCTCACGAACGGTGGATTTCGCCTTTTTAACTGTTGAAAAATTCTTGAAATCATGAGACCCCAGGAACTTCTTTGCTGCCATCTCCATTCTTGCCTTGTTTGGAGTTTTATAGCAATGATAGATATATTTTCTCTCAAAAACACTTGGAGCAGCATCAACTGCAATCTTATATACATAAGTCTTAGCCTGTGCATTCAGCTGAGCATGAAAACGTTCCGGCATCTCTTCTGTTTCAAGGACTGCGATATCCATAGGTAGATATCGATTGAGATAACGCTGCATCTCAATTGTCTTTAATGGACATTCCGTCTTAAAATTCACTACCTGCGCATATGCGTGAACCCCTGCTTCTGTCCTGCAGCCACAGTTCAGTTCTATCTCGCGCTCGCCCGTCATCTTCTTCAGGACTTCCAGAAGTTTATTGGATACAGTATTCTCCGTCTCCCCTTTTCCAAGTCTGGTCCATCCCTGATAGCGACTGCCATCATATTCCAAAATTAATTTAATATTTCTCATCTCTATATTCCTTTCTGCGAGATACTGGGGGCTGCCGAAAATACTTATCCGAAGTAGCCGTGTGGATGACTTCCGTCTTCTTTTGGCTGTCCGTATGACTTATACTGCTCCATGGTGTCCGCCATGTCTGATTCGCTGATAACATTCATCTTGCCTGCAGACATACATCTCCACTGCACTTCTGCACACCATTCACAAGTCTGTGCAAGTCCAAATGCTCCCTTGATAGAGTCATCGCAGCATACGATTCCGTGATTAGCAAGCAGAATTGCTTTTGCTGTATCCCCAAGATTATCTGCTACTGCCTGTGCAAGTTCCGGTGTTCCGAAGGTTCGAAATGGCGCCATTGGAAGTGTGGTCACTTTAGCATCTGCGATTGCATAATGAACACTGCGAAGCGGTTCTCCCATACATGCAAGAGTTGTAGCAAACATAGAATGTGTGTGTACCACTGCTCGAATCTCCGGTCTTAACTTATAAAATACCGCATGCAATCCATATTCACTGGATGGTTTGTTCGTACCATCGATGCGATTCCCGTCAAGATCCATGACAACGACATCCTCCGGCTTTGTCTCCATATACGGGATTCCACTTGGACTGATCGCCATATATCCGCTTTCGGCATCATAGATACTGATATTTCCTGCAGTACCATTCGTCAAATGCTCTGTTAACAATTTCTTTCCATATTTTACGATAAGTTCGCGCTCTTTTTCCATTAACATATTCTATCTCTCCTTAATTACGAGTTCTTTTGCTTCGTTCAGATCCTTGATCGCGCCGGCTGCTATCATCTGCGCAATCATATTACCAATGGCAGTCGCTTCGGCAGACCCTGTCTCTACCGGCACACCACATTTTTCTTCTGTCAGTTTATTCAGGTAGCTGGCTTTGGAACCGCCTCCGATGACAAATATCTTTTCGTATTCTTTTCCTGTTCGTTCTTTTAATTTTGCAAATGTATCTGCGTAGCATTTTGCAAGGCTGTTATAAATAACACATGCAATCTCCGCCAAAGTTTTCGGTACCTGCTGCCCTGTCCTGCGGCAATATTCCTGAATCTCTTTTGCCATGTCTTTCGGTGACAGAAATACATCATCCTGACAATCTACGATCGACGGAATCATTTCTTTTGAAGCCAGTTCACTCAAAGTACCATAACTCATATCCGGAGCCAGTGCATTTCTTACGGACTGGACCATCCAAAGTCCCATAATATTCACGTGATATGTAATCATGCCATTGTAGCCGCCTTCATTGGTAAAGGAGCTCTTCATACTTTCCAGACTGCAATCCGGCACATCCAGAAGCGTTCCCATCAGCGACCAGGTTCCTGAACTGATATAACAAATGCTATTCTGAGCTGGAGTTGCCATAATCGCAGATGCTGTGTCATGACTTGGCGGCAGTACCACGTTGCAGCTAAAACCAACTTCTCTGGCGATATCGTCACGAAGCGATCCAACCACTGTACCCGGCATGCTTATCTCCTTAAAAAGGTGACTTGGAAGTCCAAGTTTTTCAATAAGGTCATAGTCCCAAGCTCTTGTGTATGGATTCACCAATTGTGTTGTAGTCGCCTCTGCGTACTCCTGAACCTTTACGCCAGATAACAGGAAGTGCAGATAATCCGGCATGGTAAGAAATGTTTTTGCCTCTTGCAGTTGTTCTGGGTGTTGTTCCTTTAACGCCATCAGCTGATAGATAGTATTAAAAAGTTCTCTCTGGATTCCGGTTCTGGAGTAAAGTTCTTCTTCCGGTACGATCGTAAAAACTTTTTCATCCATCCCATCCGTTCGATGATCACGGTAGCCAACTGCTGCCCCAACCATTTCATCATTTTCATCCAGAAGGACAAAATCCACGCCCCAGGTATCGATTCCAACGCTGACAGGAATCTTATTCAGCTCCTTACATTTTTTTAATCCTGCAAGAATCTCCTTCAATAATCGGTCTGTATCCCAGCAAAGAGCGTTATGCTCCTC
The DNA here is from genome assembly GCA_045598185.1 of Marvinbryantia sp. Lineage (GTDB taxonomy): Bacteria > Bacillota > Clostridia > Lachnospirales > Lachnospiraceae > Marvinbryantia. The sequence continues at coordinate 110,729 of JAZLLO010000031.1, read as the reverse complement.
TGAAAAATGCATCCCATTGGTGAAACGATATATCTCTTCGATCACAAGTTCTCCATCCTGCAGAGAACCAAGAATATGTCTCCCACTGGATGCTCCAATATCAATTGCAAGAAAATAAGTATTCACAGTGACACCTCCTGCCTATTTCCCTTCTATGTCTTTTTTGATCACATCATATATAATGTTAGCTGCGAATCCCGATCCTTCAGCAGATGCATGGGCATTATCTTTAAAATACATCTCTGCATCCGGATGTTCTTTCAGGTATTCCCACCATCTTTCGCCAACCGGCGCCAGTAATGCACCGATATCCTCAGCCATTCTCGTATGCACATCCGTCATATACTCCTGCATCTCAGGTTCATCCTTTTTCGCCCAGGTCATATAGATTACTGGTTTACTCCCAGCCTTCCTTATGTATCCATTTAATATACGCACCGCTTCAAAGTAGCTCTCTTCTTCCGCAAATGGGTGAGACTGTTCCTGCAACACTACATAATCATAATTGCCATACAGGATATTAAATCTTGCTTCTTCTCCTGCAGCATGCTGTTCCAGAGAACCACCGCCATGTGCCAGCATCGTCACTTCACAGTCATATCCATCATCCCGGAATCTCTCAGCCACCATCACCGGCATATCATGAAAAAACGTATGACTGTTTCCTATAAATAATATCCTCAGTTTATCCATCTTATCTTTCCCTCTCATCCCGCACATGTATCCACTCAAACCAGCCAGGATACAAACTGCAAGAAACATTGCTGTAATTATTCTTTTCTTATTCATCTATAATCCTTATATCAATATACTTTATTTACAATTCTATACTACCACAAAAAACGACATTAAACCATTGCTTGTTCTATAGGTTGAGCCATTGGGGATGGTTCAACCCATCTAATGACACTTGAAATTTCACAAAAGACACGTTAACATAAAGAATAACAAAAAGAAAATACACTGAATGGAAGATATGTAAGATGTCAACAAGTATTTATATCACAATTATCGGTATCGTTTCCGCAATAATACTGCGAAAAAAGAAAATACAGCCAGAAGCTATCATTATAAGTGGAACCATCGTAGCTATTCTGTTGGATTTATTACAAGGATTTGTATCCCCGTTTACAGATTTATTTTATGTCATACTATATGCTCTGGATTTTTTCCTTTGCCATTTCGTCGTCAGACGATTTTGCGAGATGCAAAGACATGGCTATACGAAAGAACAGCTAAAAAAAACCGGCATCCCATTTCTGGTTCTTTTGCTCCTGCTCGCGTTTCTCTGTCCCCTTCATTTTGGGAAGATATCGTACCGACAAAGAGGGGATAAACGCACTATCGTAGTTGATTATAAAAATGCCTCAACTATCTGGAAATATCTCCGAAATAATCTTGGTTGTACCCGTGCTGCCGCTGCCGGTGTTCTTGGAAATATGTACGCTGAAAGCGAATATCAGCCGGATATCGTAGAATCAAATGATGTTGGGCATGGAATTGGTCAGTGGAGCTGGGACAGATGGTATGGCGATGACGGTCTGGAAGCTTATGCTCAAAGTAAGAATAAAGACTGGGCAGACATGAGGCTTCAGTTGTCATTCTTCCGCCATGAGGTTATGGATAATAATCTGATGAACCTCTATTATCCTGGCGGATTCAGACGATTCCGACATCTTCTCCGTGTTAATGGAGAAGGAGGAAGTGCACAGGTATTTTTCTATTCCTTTGAATATGGCGATACCATAACCTATGACAGATTCATTTCAGATGAATTCGAAAACAGCTTTGCCACAAGAAGCAAACGAAAAGCAGTTGCAAATTCAATCTTCCGCGACAAAAGAAGATTCCCATAAGAGCCATTGGGACGGTTCCAATGGCTCAAATAACTCTCTCGCTTAAGAAATCTTCATGATTTTCTTTGCAACATTGATTCCGATTTTATAAGGAAGTGGACGAAGTGCTTTGTCTGCTTCCTTTAAACGTTCCCTGATATTAATGTGCTGTGGACAATGCTTTTCGCATTTACCACATCCCACGCACTGTGATGCAAAACCTGGATCTGCACGCATTCCCATAACCTGAGCGAATTCAAAACGGGCAGAAGCTTTCTTCTCCATGTACATCAGGTTATAATAATAGAAATTACCTGGAATATCGACGCCCTTTGGACATGGCATACAATATCTGCAGCCAGTACAGCCAACTTTTTCTCTTTCGCGGATAATGGTACGAATCTTATCCACTACTTCAAAGTCCTGTTCGGTAAAGTGTCCAGGCTCAGCATCTGATGCGATTCTGATATTCTCGTCAACCATTTCCAAAGAGTTCATACCTGATAATACACAGGTAACCTCTGGCTGATTCCATAACCAACGAAGTCCAAGTTCTGCAGGAGAATAATTGTGCTCATCTTCCTTCAGAACTTTTCTTGCCTTCTCCGGAAGATTTACCAGTTTTCCTCCACGAAGAGGTTCCATAATGATAACAGGAATTCCTTTTGCTGCTGCAGCCTCAAGTCCTCTTCTTCCAGCCTGCGTATGCTCATCCAGATAGTTATACTGAATCTGACAGAAATCCCAGTCATAAGCATTCAAGATCTTGATAAACATCTCAGTATCTCCATGATAGGAGAAACCAATATTTGTGATCTGACCATCTGCTTTTTTCTTAGCAATCCAGTCTTCAATACCAAGCTTCTTTAAATTTTCCCATTCCGCATAATCCGTAAACATATGCATCAGATAATAATCAATGTAATCTGTGCGTAATCTTGTAAGTTCCTCCTGAAAGGTCTTCTCAACACCAGCTTCCGAACGCATGATATACTGCGGAAGCTTCGTTGCAATACTTACTTTTTCACGATTACCTGTTTCCTGCAGGATCTTACCGAGACACTCCTCGCTTCCCGGATAAATATAAGCAGTGTCAAAATAGTTAATTCCCTTCTCAATTGCCAGAAGAATCTGCTCTTTTGCAGCATCATAGTCGATGCCATTTCCTTTTCTGCGGAATCTCATGCAACCATAACCAAGCTGAGAAATTTCGTTGCCCTTCCTGTCAAGTCTGTACTTCATATTATATTCCTCCTATAAAATCTTGTGTTGCTTTATCATTACATCATTGTGAGACATTGGGAGAGGTTTTGACTGGCACACGGTGCCAGTCGGAACCGTCCCCAATGGTACATTATAATTCTATGAATCGGCTGCTGTGATATGCCGGATCAAGTTTTCGCTGCATAATACCCAGGACCTTCGGGTCATGAGTTGTCATAACAATCTGGCAATCAGTGCTTTCGATGATACTGCGAATCAGGTCAGCAAAGCCAAGCATATTCATATCATCAAAATTGTCGATTGGATCGTCGATAAAAATAGTGCCGATCGGAAGGTCATGTCTTTCCAGTGCTCGGCCAAAGAAAGAACTGAAAGCCACCGTATTAAGCTGTGCGGTGCTGAAGAACAGTTCCGGCTGATAACCTTCTTCTGAAATATGCTCGTCAGAATTACTGTTCATGTAGATATATAGTTCTGGTTTTTCCTTTTCGAAATCTATCTCATACCGAACATTTTTCATAATCTCATGAGGATCAAGCTTCTGATAGATTCGGTTAATCGTATTCTGACCGAAGTATGTACGAAGGCTTTCCTGCAGAACTTCCTTGCTTGCCATCACACTCTCAAGCATTTCTGCAATATTCTTCTCCAGATTCTGTTCTTCTGTCAGAAGGTGCTTTAATTCCTTTTTGTAAGAACGATAGGAATCTACATACGCCTTCATTCCTTCATCAAGAGAAATATTGCTTAACCGCATCAGGCGCTCTTCAAAGGACATCCTTTTACTCATCGTATCCATTCGAAGCTGACTCAGTTCTTCCATATTCATTCCCCGGAAGGAATCGTAGTACTCCCAGATAGGGGTTTCCTTTTCCTGTGCAAAAATCATCGCTATCTCATAAAGACGTTCTTTCATAAGAATCTCATGATATTCTTTAGGGGTCTCTGCAGCCTGAATACGAATAACATCTTGCAATGATATCAGGTTCTCGAGTTTACTTTTTCTCTTTTCCAATATATCAACTTCAAAGGCAACGGTATTATGTCTCTCGGATATTTCCGCAATCTCCTCTGATAATTTCTGTTTCTTCACCTGATACGTCTCTAGCTTCTCCTGAAAATGAATCTCTTCATTCTCATTATACTGATTGATTCTTCCTATCAGTTCGTTCCAGGATGAAAACTCGCTGTTGCATACAGGGCATTTGCAAACCTTATCATGCTGTACCAGATAAGAAGTCACCAGCTTGTTAATCTCTCCAAGAAATCCGTCATCTGTTTCTTTCTTCCCCACCAGATGTGCAATATCGTTCTCAACAGTTTCCATTTCTTTTTTCAGTTCTTTTAATGTACCAAACATTTTCGGCAACAGCTCGGTCTGTACCTGAAGCTGTTCCTTACATTGAACCAAGAGTTCTTCCCATGAGGATTTCTTTTCTTCATCTGAAAACTCTGCTGATAAAGCAGTTATCTGTTCCTTCAGAGATTTCATTTTCAGCACACTGCTCTGCTTCTTCTCAAGTTCAGCCTGTTCCTCCCGAATCTGGTGAAGATATTCATAACGACTTTTTGCCTGTTCAGGTCCATAGAACTGGATACTTCCGATTCTTTCTTCTGTTTCCTCCAGCTCTTTTATCTTTTTGATAAGCGCTGCTTTCTGAACAGTAATCTCACTGGAAATGTTGTGATAATCCTCCATGGACATATCACCCTGCGGGAGTTCGATTCTCTCGCTAGCGTCCTCCACCAAAGAATTATACAGAGTTACCTGTTCCCGGAAACGATTAACATTTTCGACTTTGCCTTCCAGATCCTGCACCTTCTTCTGAAGCCATTCGATCCCCTTATGTTCTTTATTACCGTTCTTAACTTCATCCAGTTTTCTGAGCAATTCACGATACTTCTTTCGTTTTTTCTCAAAGTCATCGCGTTCCTCTTTTAGATTCGGAGCATAATCAAACCACTCTACAAATCTTTCTTCCGGGCTATTCGCTGTCAGGAAACTATCCACGCTATCATGAGGAAGAATGATCTGATTCCATCTATCAGACACCTCCGAATCTCCTGTAATGTCTTTTCCCTTACTTGCCGATACTGCTCTGATATCATTATTTCTTTTCTTAGATATATTTCCAACAGAACGACGAACAATTGCCCCATCCTCAAGGTCTAGCTGCACATACCCTTTTTCCGTATGGTATTTGTTGTGATAGATCATGCCTTTGGCATCTGTCAGATTCGCAAGCTTGACCAGTCTGTCTACCTTACCCTTCAGGGCATACTCAACCGCATCCGTAAAGGACGTTTTTCCCATGCCATTTGGCGCATAGACAAGTACAAAGGAAGCCGGATCATTATTCTTATCCGTAAGAACAAACGGCGCCTGATTGGCATATTTACGGAAATATTTGATTGTGATTCCTTTAATCTTCTGTTTCTTATCCTCTTTCGAAGGATTGTATCCAATATCCAGATGAAATAATTTCGACTCCAGCATGGCACATGCTTCATCTCTGGACATACTGTTTCTGCGAAATACATATTTTTTCGCACAGTAAGTTCCCTGTTCGATCATACTCTGCAGATGAATGTCTACATCTTCTTTGATAAAATAACAGATATAGAAATTACTAAGCTCGATATCCTTCTCAACCTCACTCTGATAGTGAAAGGCCACGTATTCCTCGATCCATTCCCATTCCTTCTCAAGTTCCTGCTGTTTATCAAAGAACACCAGAAAAATATGAGCATTATACCCTGCAATATCTCTTGTATAATAAAAGGAATTATATTTCTCTTCGTATTTATTCAGAATATCGTTGCCTTCCAACAGCTTCCATTTCTCCAGCATATCTATCTCCAGACCTTTCCCAATAGTTCCTTCATCTCATCCGGATCCCCTTCTGCATCAGCGATCACATCATTTACAATCTTTCCGATTCCAAGGACACCGACATGAAAATTATCAATTTTTCCTTTCACTATATGAAAGGATCCATCTGTTTTCAGACTTCTTCTTAATTCGCTTCCCAGAATTCGATTCGTAGAAATGATATCGTCCATAATATTTGCGATAGCTGTGCGCTTTTTCATCTGACCATATATTGGCATCTTATTATTTGCCCATAGCAGAATGGACTCGTTCTTTATATTTCCTTTATCTGAGAAATACCCCTGTTTCAGCATGTAATGCATACATGTCTCCACCTTCTCCTCTGTGCAAAGAACTTCGATATTCACCTGACTGCCATCCTCGAGAGTTACCTGCATCTGATTCAGATTCTCCGGACTTTCTCCCAGTAAATCACAGCATGCGACTGCACAGGTCATCTGACCTTCCCAGTAAACATGACACCTTTCACGCTTATCATACAAACAAGGAAGCGTAGCAAACTTATCCTTTCCCTCATTCAGAAAACTATCGGGCGTAACTCCACTTTCCAGGAGTTCATCCATCGCATTTTCAAAATAATTTCTGGAATTCTTATTGCTATCTTCGATCTTCCTGACATTGTTCTCCATATAGTCATGCAGGTCAACGACAGGTTCCAAAAGCAGACCTTCTTCTTCCATCATCTTCCGAAATAAACTGGCTCTGGTCACCTTTGCTTCTCCTCCGGCAGTATCGTCTCCGGAGCCGCCTGATATAGCACCGCTATAGGTAAATCCATAATCCCTGATCTGGTACATTCCGCCTCCGGAAAATCCCCCCATATAAGCTTTTCTGCTTCTTTGGGGCACGGCTGATTCAAAATGGTAATTCAGTTTCGTCCACCAGACCGGACTGCTGTTGGCTATCTTTCCTGTAAGCGGACTTCTTCCATCTAACCCTTCTTTTTCTTCTCCTCCAGGATACCCCCAGAGGATCTGATCCTTCCCTTCATCCGGATCCTCCAGCTTTAGAAATGGAAGTCCTGCCATCCATTCTTCCCATTTAACCAGGAGAATGGCGGCATCAAATGCGGTATTATCCCCCCTATCATCATGCGTATATTCCGGGCAAATGATTATCCGCTCGACCGTCAGTTCACAGTCCTGCCCATCCTTCAATCGCAGTGTTAGCTGCATCTGATCCATCTCAAGACCATAAACCACATGCGCTGCTGTAAGCACAAACGCAGCCTGTTCATTTTCATAAACCATCAGTGTACCGGAGCCAAGCAGCAGATTCTTCTTATCACTCAGTTTTACAAATCGTACCGCAAGCTGACTATAATCTTCCTGCCTAATTTCTGTAACCATAGATTACTAATCCTTCTTTTACTGAATATTCATCATCTGTAAGACAATGAACATTCAGTTTTCCATTATCGAGATAGTCACGTTTATCCTGTTCAGTGAAATACTCATCCCGATAACTATCTTCTTTCCAGTTATAATTACACAACAATGTTACATCCGAATCCTTATGTGCCTTAAGAAGATGCGCCACAGTTGTCTTGTGCGGAACATCGAGACCTCCATTTGGATTCTCTCCATTGGTACTTACCATATAAAGGTTCGTGTCAAATGCAGCAAGCAGCCTGTCAGACATGTTGTGGTTGCTTCCGTGATGCGCAATCTTTACAGCATCCACCTTAACCCTTGGCTTTTTACCATATCCGCAGGCAGTAAGACCATCTACACAGATACCTGCTGCCGCATCCCCTAAAAATGCAATGGCTACATCATCTCCATATCGAAACAGAAATGCAATCGAAGACTTATTATTCACGCTTGATTCATATTTCAGCTTCTCCTTCTGCAGTTCTTCCAGATTCTGAGCGCAGAACTCAGGCAATACCTTTTCTGTATCATTATCATAATTACCGCTTTCCTGTGCATTCACCTTGTATGGTTCCCATTTTTTCTCCACAAGATTGCGCAGTTCTTTCTCACCAGGACTGATGATCTCAAGCTTCGCACCACCGATCTCAAGGGTATCACCCATCAGCGTATATTCATGAAGGCCTTCCTCAGTAGTATCACCTTCTTCCTTCTCTGTAAATCCGCTCTTCTCAAGGAATTTCATCCAGCTGATAGCTTCTGCAACACTATAATTATTGCTTTCATCCTCTGTCTCGATACTGTCTTCCACATTCTCTTCTTCTAACTGTGCTGCAGCTATCCCAAGCTTCTTCCGGATTCCGCGCCCTGTATTCATATACACAGCTTTCAGCTTCTCCTTAAGAACATCCTCATCTACAAGCGGCATCTCTGTCACAAGACCACCAATGTGGTCACTGTCTATATGCGACAGGAAGATAGCATCGATCTGCTCATCCCTGTCGATCATGATATGTTCCAGGGTATTACGCACTTCCCCCTGCATCCTGGCAGTTCCACCATCAATGATGATATTATGCCAATCCCCCTCTTCACCATAATGAATCCATATGAAATCCCCCTGCAAGGCAGGAAGCAAATAAACCTCAACCATATATCAACACCTCCAAAAATGAACCGTTCCCAATGGCTCATGATAATCTTTTTCTCATTCTATTATATACTATTACACAGATAATCACAGATAAAGTGGACCCCATCCCTGGAGAAAATCCCATTGGATAAAGGGTATCCGGAAACATTTTTGTTGCCAGATATGCCACCGGAATACGAACCAGCAATACCGAGATCACATTGTGAACAAATGAAATGATTGATTTTTTATATGCACAGAAGAATCCGCTGAAGCAAAAGTGTACGCTTGCCATCATACAGTCCAGAATATAGGACTTCAGATACTGTGCCCCCATCAGCACTACCTGTGGATCTTCTTTTGCAAACAGTTTAATGATATTTTCTGCCTGGAACTGGCAGATCGTCGCTACTATCGCGCCATAACCGACACCGATACAGATTGCATAGTAAAGTGTCTTCTTGCTTCTCCAGTGCAGGGATGCACCTGCATTCTGCGCTGCGATTGCAGATACCGAAGACAACATGGCAGATGGCACCAGAAATAGAAAGCTGATAACCTTTTCTACGATCCCAACTGCTGCCGCAACCTCGACGCCGCGGTAGTTTGCAATCACGGTGATTACGAGAAACGATATCTGAATGAATCCATCCTGGGCCGCAATCGGCAAACCTACGGAGAGCATCTCCTTTATGATTGGGAAGTTCGCCGAAAAATCTCCCTTCGCAACAGGCAGATCCTTCATATAGAATCGCATATAAAACAGTGCGATGCACACGCTTATAATCTGCGCAGTAACCGTGGCAAGAGCCGCACCTGCTGCTCCCATATGAAATGGACCAATGAACAGATAATCCAGTCCAATGTTAATAGCGCCTGCGACAGCTACAAAGTACATCGGTCTTTTCGAATCACCAAGCCCACGAAAGACCGCGCTGATCACGTTGTATACCGTAATAAAGGGAATACCTGCAAAACAGATTCCTGTATATAATTTTGCTTCATGAAATGCTTCTTCCGGAACGGCCAGTAACTTTAAGACAGCACTATTCAGAATCAGAAGCAAAGCCGTAATGAATGCTGCAAAAACAGCGAATAAAATAACAGTATTCCCGATGGATTTTCCTGCATCACGATAATGTCCGGCACCGATATGACGCCCGATCATAACGGTACTACCCATCGCCAGTCCCACAATGATAACTGTGACCATATGTGTAATCTGGCTTCCTACAGAAACTGCTGTGATAGTGGCAGATCCATGGAACTGCCCGGTAATAAAAAGATCCGCAAGACCGTAAAATGTCTGAAGAAAACTGGACAATAAAAAAGGAAGAGAAAATGTTACCAGATTTTTCAGAATATTGCCTTGCGTAAGATTTTTTTCATTCATGTCCACTTATTCCTTCTTTTCGGTCTCTTTCTCTTCTTTCTTCACGGAAACAGTGCCCTTTTCCAGTATCACACACTGACTTCCTCTTTCTTTAAAAATACGCTCGAACCGTTCTTTGGAGCATCCGATAAAATCATAGATTGGATCCGCAATTGTTACAATAGCATCCTCATCATTATATCCTACCAGAACTGCACCATGATCATTGTAACTCCACTCAACGTAGCTGCCATCCTCACAATACCAGCCCTGAGGCTCTTCTCTGTCCTCCATATTCACGGTACACCAGATAACGACAGGAATATCCTTCGCCACATAATCATACAATTCTTCCGGATCGATACCCTGGATCGCCCTTGCAGTATATTCTCCGCCAACCTTATCCATATAACGATTCACAGCCGTCTCCACCGCGATATTTCCGCAGATCATCCCTTCTCCTTCCGGATTACCCACGAAATAACGCTTCATATCCGGTCCGACTACACGACCACCAATGTCCTGAAAGATCATGTCAATTCTTGGAAGATACTCCAGCGCCATCTCTATCTTATCAACAGGATATCCATAATAATTAAGCACCATAGTTGCAGCCGTAATCTCACAGCCTGTCGGAAGTTCCGGTAATTGCTTGATCATCGGAAAATCCTTAATCCGATGTTCCTTTTCACGTTCAAAAACCGCCTCTTCCTTCTTATGATTCAGCCTCGTCTGAACACTCTCCCAGCGCCTTTCCCGAAGCGGATGAATCGGCATTGTAAATGCTTCTATATCCTGTCCTGCTGTCACCAGGAAAATCAGCAGCAGCAATGCCCCTATTTTCTTGTATTCCTTCAGTGTATTTCTCATTATTCTGTCGTATAGATTTCCTTCTCAACAACACATTCATTCTTGATGCGGCCAACCAGATACTGAAGTCCGTCGATAACACGCGGTCTGATATCACCGCCGATCAGCACGTACATAATGTCATCCCCAACGGAAAGTTCGCCTTCATTCAGCCATACCCTGATGTAGTAAATGCCATCCATCTTATAGGTCTCTTCGATGATTGCATCCACTGCTGCCTGGTCATAAGAAAAATACATTCCTGCAACCGGTGCCGTATTCTCTGCATTTGCTCTTACCTTAGCCTTTGCACTTTCACGCACAACTCCGTTATGAGTAAGATACATTCCAATCTTACCTGCGTTTTCCTGCTGTTTTGCTTCTCTTAACCATTCATCCATAGAAGGTAACTGTCTTGCCATAATTTTCTCCTCATCTACACAGTTTTAGGTCTGTCATCTACTACAATATGCTTCACATCTTTACAAGGATGTTTTAATTCTGTCCGGAAAAACTCTGGGAAAAATGCCCTGTCACTATCCATCGGAACCCAGATCAGATATTCCTCTCCCAGCATATCCTGAAATTTATCAGAAACCGGTTCAAAGTCCTCCGGAGTCTTCATATAAAAGAAAAATGAAATCTCATATATCTCTTTTCCGACTTTATCTCCGATATCACAGATAAAATAATTTTCAAGAACGAACCCAAGTCTGTCAATCTCCATAACAACGCCGGTCTCTTCAAATACTTCACGGACAACCGCCTGCTCAGCCGTTTCTCCGAACTTGATCCTTCCTCCTACAGAATAAAGATAGTCCGCCACCTTGCTGCCCGCCATCAGGAAATGACCATCTTTTATGATGATCGCACCTACACGAATATTAATATAGCCGTCATCAATCTTTACCGTACAATCAGATGGTGCATTTTTCTTCATCTCTTCCATATCAATCCTCCATAAACCAGAATTAACGTACACTGTATTTTATCACAATTCCGGAAAACATACACATAAAGATTTAACTCATAAGTTAAGGTTACGTTAAGATTTCTATTATTTTAACGAAAAGTACTCCCTTTATAATACGCTTATAAAGAAAAAGGGAGAGAAAAGGAGAGAAAAAATGTTAATTATAAGATTAGTAATCGGAGCTGTTATTATTATTTGCGGAGCATACGCTACACTCACAGGAGAAACCCTCCTCTGGAACAAAGGAAAAGAAAAATACACCAGAGAATCACTTGAAATGTACAACAGACTTTCAGGTATCCTTCATATGTTGATTGGAATTGGCATATTACTTTTCAATGTTGGCAATTCCTCTGGAAATATTGTTCTGTTAAGCTGGATGATCCTGTCTGTTATATGGGTAGCAATAGCTACGAATATTACCCTGTACCTTATCGCACTGGTTAAAAAATAAGAATAGAAAAATAAAAATTGCCGGATCAATGATTCCGGCAATTTTTTATGTATTCTCTTTTTCCTGATATACCGGAACGACCAGCTCGAAAGCCTTGGTATATCCATTTCCATAATCGAGGTTAACTCTTAACTCTCCTCCATGCATCTCAGCTACCTTGTGTGCAATGCTAAGTCCCAGTCCGCTTCCGCCGCTTGTAGTCTGGCGTGCTTCATCACTTCTTGAGAATGGTTCGAAAATCGTCTTTGCAAATTCTCTTGAAATCTCAAGACCACTGTCTGCTACGCTGATCAGATAATATGGCTGCTCATCCTCCATAACCTTCATGGAGATAAACGCCTTATCGCCACTCTTGGAGTATCGGATTGCATTGGTCAGAAGGTTCGTGATAACACGTGACATCTGAACTCTGTCTGCATATGCAATGCATACGTCATCTGTAATGTCAAAATCCAGTTCCAGACCCTTATCTTCAAAGTCTGTATAAACCGCAATTACATTCTCGCGAAGGAGCTCGGCCAGATCCAGCTTTTCCTGATGAAGGGTAAAGCCTGCGCTGTCCAGTTTAATGAATTCGAATAACATCGTGATCAGTTCGCTGATTCGCAGAGACTTCATATAGATAGAATTCAGATATTCCTGCTTTTTCGCCTCATCTCGTATCACTCCGTCATTCATGGCCCTTGAGTACCCGACAATGGTTGTAATCGGAGTCTTAACATCATGTACGATATCTGAGAATAATAAATTACGTTTTCTTTCTTCTTCTTTTGCTCTTTTCTTATCCAGTTCACGAAGATGATTCATCTTCGTCATAATACTCTTGCTATACCACCAGCACATCAGCACATATGGAAGAAGAGTCAGGATTATCTGAAGAATAATCATAACGATGATCGTCGTATAATAAATACGGATCATAGTATTACCATAACGCGATACAAAAGTCGGCACATGAATATTCGTACCAAATGCATTCCTCAGGAAAGTATCTCCAAGCTGCTGAAGTGAATCCGGAAACCATCTGGAAATCATTCCCCAGATGGCCGAGAGCAGCATCTCAATTCCTGCACTTAAGGATTCTCCAGTGTAAGTGATATTCCCCACACGAAGTACGTCACGCATTATTCGAAGGAACACCCTGGTGTACCACCAGTTGATCAGTTGTGATGAAACATAGATGAACATCATGGCTGAAACAAACTTCCGAATCAGAAAGACAGTCAGCGATTGTATCGCATGTTCGCCATTGCTATTTCCACTCATAATAATATCCTATCTTTTACTGCAGGCGGTAACCAAGTCCACGTACAGTCTTAATATATTCGTTCTGACCTTCTGAAAGTTTTGCACGAAGCTTACTAATACTAACCATGATATTGTTATCAGAGATGTAGAAATCATCGCCCCAGCCTGCCTGATATAACTGCTGTTTTGTAAATACTCTTCCTGGTGCATTCATGAACATAGACATGATTCTGAATTCTACACCGGTAAGGTAGATCTCTTCGTCATCCTTATAAAGAAGACAGGAATCCATGTTAAGTTTCAGGTTACGTACTGTAACGATCGTATCCGCTCTCTTTGCTGTACCTGCACCTAAAGAATAGAATCTGCGAATATTGGAATTGATACGTGCTACTGCTTCCATTGGCTGGAATGGCTTACAGATATAATCATCAGCACCCATATCAAGACCAAGGATTCTGTCAGAATCTGCTGTTCTTGCAGATACCATAATTACAGGAATATTATTCTCTTCACGAATCTTCTTCAGTGTACGGAAGCCATCCATGCCTGGCATCATGACATCCAGAAGAACAAGGTCTACCTTCTGATTTTTAAGAATGTTAAGTGCCTGTACACCATCAGCTGCTTCCAGTACGGTATAACCAGCCTGCTCAAGATATAATCTGAAAATATCACGGATCTCCGCTTCGTCATCTGCTGTTAAAATTGTATAACCCATAGTATTCTTCTCCTTATTCTGTAATATTTGATCTTATCTTTTCATAAAATGCTGCATTTGTCAGAGCTCTGTAAGGTTCTACGTAAAATACCTCTAAAACACCAAGTGTAAGTATGCCTGCGATATGCCATGGCACAAAAGAAAGATCCAGTAAAAATGCTTCTTTCTTGTATCCTTGCATCATCTCTGTGCTTTTTTTCATCACATCGATCGGTGTTATCTCAGAATGCTCTGATAACAGGTACGGTACCAGACGATACTCATAACTTTTGATAACACCCGGTATAATCAAAAGGATCCCCCACAGGAACTCAGCAATACGAACCAGAAGCATACATTTTACAATATTCTTATACTCATGATCAAATGAGTATGCCACGTCTGCGATCATTCCCAGTGTATCCGGATCCTGTCCTTTTTTCATAAACAGCCGTACACCGACTTCCACCGGATCTTTTACAAAGATATCGACACAGATCTTGAAGATGGTTGACAGCAGCAGCACTCCAAACGCCAGTATGATCATAACTGCTATAACCTGCATATCAAATCCACGTCCCATATGCATGATATTATTATAAATATCACGGATTGCTGCCGGCGCTCCCTGTACAAAATCCGTGATTGCCGTAAATACTGTCCCGTAAGACAATATCAGCATCAACCCTGTCATAAAACAGGTCTTCCAGTAATTATTCTGAAGGGCTTCCTGACCCTTAATTTTTAAAGCTTTTCGATCTATTGCCATACTACTCTCCTTATCTATACCCTCTCATTTTATCAAATTAATAAAAAAAAGCCAATATCCAACTCACTCAACTTTTTGTTACTGTTCACGTCACTTCGTTCCCGTTCCAGTAACGGTGAAAAAGCCATGCAAAATCACCTTCGGTGATAGCTTTTTCACTGCAGATCTCGGGTTTTGCGTTGCAAAACACCTCGCGGAACAACGGCACCCGAACTGTAACAACTTTTTCCTTGTGTCATAGTCTGACTCTTCATATAATGGTATCATTATACGATAATGGGTTCAGATTATCCCGGTTATCTTTATTAAGGAGATGCAACAACGAAATGAGAAAAGAATTAAAAAAACAGGCAAAACACAGACTGAAGCATTGTTACTGGATGGTAGTTGTTTTATGTCTTCTCATGGCGATTCTTGGAATTGATTATGTCAGTTCTTTGAATCTGATTCGAATAGATACCACCAGGGAACCGAATCAAAGCACCATAATCAGCAACATCGTAATGGGACATGATGAAGAGATTCCACAGATAGTAGATGAGTACAAGGCATCCCAGATAAATACTACGAAGACGATTGGCATCATCGCCATCAGTCATTCCAGAGGTGTTCTGGCTGAGTTGGTGAATGATGTATCTTCCGGTCAGATGCTTGAAACAATTTATGACAGTCTGAAGACGATAACACGGTCAAAAACAGTATCCATTGTCTTCTTTGTCTTCCTGAGTTTATTATTTTTATTATTCTGGAGAGTATTTATCGTCGGGATATTCGAGGTAACGTCAACACGAATCATTATGGAATATCGTATTTATGACAAAGTTCCTATGAACCGTTTCCTGTATCTGATATCTGTTCGCAGAGCCAGCCATGTTGCTATGACGCTTCTGCTGACCAGAATTTATAAGTTTTTATGGAATCTTACAATTATTGGTGGTTTTATCAAATCATACTCTTATCTCATGGTTCCATATATCATGGCAGAGAACCCTTCGATCCCTGCCGACCGTGCTGTCACACTTTCCAGAAGGATGATGAACGGTCACAAATGGGAGGCCTTTAAACTGGAGCTATCCTTCATCGGATGGCAGATTCTTGAGATTTTTACTTTTGGTTTTTCCGGTATGCTGTTTTCCAATCCATATATGGAGATGACATTTGCAGAATATTATAGCCGTATCCGTTCTCTTGCAAAAGAGAATCAGATTCCTGACGCGGATCTCCTGCACGATACTTATCTGTATGAAAAGGCTGATACTGCATTTCTGAAGGAAACCTATAAAGATCTGCAGGAATTATTATCCGATGCAGACCAGCCTGTTATAAAACACAGTGGAATGCGTGGTTTCCTTGAAAATGTTTTTGGCATTGCACTTTTCTACGATGATGATGAAAAAGCATTTCAGGAGCAGAAGTCCAAACAGCTTTCCATGCGTAATATCAAGGAAGTCTGTGAGCAGAATATGTATCCGTTCCGACTGTTCATTGAAAGACATAAAGAACGTGCAGTCAGACTCAGCCAGGTTCAGTATGATAGACACTATACCGCATTTTCTCTTGTACTCATGTTCTTTACCTTAAGTTTCATTGGCTGGTGCTGGGAAGTATCTCTCCACCTCATTTCAGAGGGTATCTTCCGAAACAGAGGATTTTTCCATGGGCCATGGCTTCCGATCTATGGATTTGGAGGAGTGTTGATTCTTATTATATTGTACAGGTTCCGCGAAAAGATTTTCCTGGAATTCATCTTAACGGTCGTACTTTGCGGTATTGTGGAATACTATACTGCATGGTATATGGAACTGGCAAACGGCGGTACAAAATGGTGGGATTATACCGGATATTTTCTGAATATTCATGGACGCATCTGTGCGGAGGGACTTCTCGTATTCGGTCTTGGCGGACTTGCCATCGTCTATCTTCTGGCACCGTTTCTGGATAACGTTTATCGAAGAATCCCAAAAAGGATTACCACAATATTAGCAATCACTCTGCTTGTAATCTTTGGTGCCGACTCCGTTTATTCGAATCTTAATCCAAATGCAGGCGATGGAATTACCAACTACACCAATATGTCAGAAGAAATAAAAGCATCTTCTGACACAGAAACAATACAGACAGAAATGGAGACCAGATAATGTTAAAATGGCTGATGCTTGTCATCTATATTATATTGATCATTTATGTTTTAAGCAGAACAATCCATTGCATCAGGCGTATGAATCCACTCGGGAATCACAAACGTGTTTATATTCCATACGCGGTGATTTTTGTAGTCTGCTGCGCTACCCTTCTTCTTGGCGGGTTGCTTCCTTACGGTAAACTGCGAATCAGCCTGCATAAGATCAGCAATTACTGGCTTGGTTATTTTATCTATATAGTCTTTTTTATTCTGCTGGCAGACATTCTCCGTGCAGTTCTGTATCTGATCAACCGAAAGAAAAAGATTGCCATTCTCGGTACAAGAAAGGAATATATCCTGATTGGAACAGCAGTCACTGTACTCAGTATCAGCTTTACGATCTATGGTCTGATCCATGCAGACAAAGTCTATACGAATACTTATGAAGTTACAGTAGAGAAAAAGGCAGGGAATCTGGAAGATCTGAATGTCGCTTTGATTGCAGATCTGCATCTTGGTTACAGCATCGGCGTCAAGGATATGCAGCGTATGGTAGATAAGGTAAATGCATTGGAACCGGATATCGTGCTGGTGGCCGGTGATATCGTAGATAATGAATACGATGCTATGTCTGATCCGGACCGCATTGCTGAAGTAATCAGTCAAATTAAGAGTACGTATGGTGTTTATGCGGTTTACGGCAATCATGATGTAGCAGAAATACTGATCGGCGGCTTCTCCATCACACCAAAATCACTGGCATTTCGTGATCCGCGTGTGGAAGAATTCGTTGAGAAATGCGGATTCAAAATGTTGGAAGATGATGTCACACTTGTCGACAACAGCTTCTATGTCATTGGACGTCTGGATGGTGAGAAACCTGGCAATGGTATCACAAACAGAAAGACGACTTTAGAACTAATGACAGGACTTGATCAGAGCAAACCTATCATTCTGTTATCCCATGAACCGGATGACCTGGAAGATAATGCGAAGGCAGGTGTAGATATGCAGCTTTGCGGACATACCCATGCAGGCCAGTTTTTCCCACTGAACATCGTACAGCCACTGGTATGGAAAAACTTCTGGGGGTATCTGAAGGTCGGCAACATGCACAATTATGTAACTTCAGGAATCGGAATCTACGGCCCGGATATGCGAGTTATGACCGATAGCGAAGTCATGCAGATAAAAGTTCATTTTGAATAAATAAGATACTTTAACTTGAAACAGACAGGAAATTTTGATATTTCCTGTCTGTTTTTTAATAACTCACTTTACTGTTACTTTTAGTGTAGTCCTTGCTCCACTTTTTGTTTTTATTGTAATCTTTGCTGTCCCTGCCTTTAAAGCCGTAATCTTTCCTGATGAAGAAACCTTGGCTATCTTACTGTTGGAAGAACTATAAGCGATTGTATCCGTAGCTGTCAGAGGGGTTCGAACCACTTTAATGACATAACTCTGTTTCTTCTTTAATCTTACAGAAGAGACTGTTCCCTTGATGGACTTTGTTGTAACCTTCTTTTTTACAGTTACCTTGCAGGTAGCTTTTGCACCGCTCTTCATGGTAAGGGTAATCGTTGCTTTACCAGACTTCTTACCGGTAAGTTTACCTGTTGAGCTGTTTACCGTTACAATCTTAGTATCTGATGATTTCCATGCACTGACTTTGTCATTAGGATTTTTCTTCTCTATCGCAAGAACTGTTGTTGACTCTCCAACCTGAAGAGGGAGTGATTTCACATTCAATGTTACTGTTGCCGGTGTCTTCGGGATAACCTGAGTATCCATCTCAAGTCCACAATAAATGCACTTTCTGGCTGACTTTCCTTCTCTCAGACAGGTTGCTTCTCTTACAACCTTCCAGTCTCCGATCTTATGAGCCTGTGGATCTATTGGAATTGCAGTAGTAAAAGGTCTGTTACAGCGCTTGCATATCTGCTCTGTTTTTCCTTCTTCTGAACAGGTTGGCTCCTTAGTAACAATTATCGTATCTGTCAAAGCATCATGTTCCAGTACCTGAACCTGAACACCAGCCTGAACATTTCTGAACTTCTTGCTTCTGATTATTACCTCTGTCACACCACTTGATTTCCCGGTAATCATGCCTCTGGAATCAACGGATGCAACCTTCTTATCAAGCACTTCGAAGACAAATTCTGTACCCTGATTTGCATCAACCGGGAGATAACTGACAGAAGCTGCCTTTTTTTCATCTATATCAAGTATTATCTTCTCTGGCGCAGATATACTTCTGACAATATTATAATTATCAACCGCAAGAGCCGGATACGTAAATGGTTCATACTGCTTATTCACCTCTGCAGAAAAGCAGCCAACGGGCATATGATTGTATAACGCAGCATTACTTCCTTTCAGCAGATATGTCGATTTGAGAATGTTTGATTGATCATCCCAGGTACAGTCGATCAGATACCACTTTCCATCGTCCATCTTTACATAATTCCACATATGATTTGCCAGGACATTACCAGCACTATCCCGCTTACTCCCTCCGGTAACACAAATCGCTTCAATTCCTGCAATTTCACAGATATATGCAAATGACTTAGCGTATGCTTCACATACTCCCATATGATTATAAGTATCCAGCCATGCACATGGAATTGTATGATAATATGTCGGATTAATATCTGTCGGATACGTAATCAGGTTGCAGACGTAATCATGAATATAACAGATTTTCTCATAAAGAGTCTCCTCTTTTATAGTGTTAACGAATTGTCTGATGCACTGATTCGTTGGCAGAATTTCATCTCTTACCCCTTCATAGTAATCCACTGGATATACTTTGAATCTTGTAAAATATCCCTTGGTAATATCATCCGAAGTAATAGATAACTTAAATGAACTGATCCAGTACTGGCCTGTGTGATCTTTTATATATGCATGAGAAGCTTTTGCGAAATCACGTATTGCCCGATTGTATGCCGGATCATTCATATAATTCGAAGTTGTAACCTTTCCCTGAAATGTCACCGTATATGGAAGTGTCAGGATAAATTTGTTATCCGAAGAATAAGTCATCCAGTTAGAAACTGATTCCAGCTTCTTATAGATTGTAATCTGCATTTCATTTTCCAGCTGCTCTTCATAGGAAAAATCAGAAAGATAAGAACTGTAAAGCATTGGATTCACTGTCTTTGCCCGCGGCAGGTAGCGTCCAGCAGCATCTTCCATAGGAATTATCATATCCAGGTCATCAAAGGCCTGAATCTGCACACCACATACAAAAAACAGACACAAAAACAGGGTCATTATAATACATTTTCCCACTGGTTTTTTCATTGTTATTTTCCTTTTCTTAAAATTAAAAAGTAGTATATCAAATCCTGTATTTCCCTGCAAGAATAGAAAAAAGGAAGTAATCCTACGCGGATCACTTCCTCTGAATATACTTAAATAAAAGAGGTTATTTAAACTTATCCATCATCTCATGAAGAGTCTGATAAAGCATCATCGCCTTTTCCGGTTCAAGAGGAACGCACCCCCCAATCTTCAACGGAATCTCTGCTGCCTTATCGCGAAGTGCCATACCCTCTTCTGTGATTGCTGCATACACATCACGCTTATCCTTTTCAGAACGTCTGCGCACAGCATATCCCTTCTTCTCCAGTCCATTTAACACAGGTGTCAATGTACCGGAATCAAGAAAAAGCTTTGCACCCATATCCTTTACCAGAATTTCCTTCTCTTCCCACAGTACCATCATGGTAATATACTGCGTATAAGTAAGATTAATCTCATCAAGAAATGGTTTATATCTTTTTACGATTTCTTTTGAAACAACATATAATGGAAAGCAGAGCTGACGCTCAAGCTTTAACATCTCATATTTGTCATTCATCGTCATCCTCTTCCAGTGGAGATCTGTAATTTGGATCCTGAGAGGCAATCAGAGCAGCTCTTACTGCCTTTGCCAGCTGGTCAGAACAGGATGTGCCTCGGCGTCCGCACATGATTCCTGTCAGTTTTTCTTCTATCTGATCCACGCTCCATCCCTCTAATAATACAGGAATTGTCTTCAGATTTCCATCACAACCGCCCATAAAACGGATATTTTTCACTTTATCTCCATCAAGATCAAGGCTGATAATCTTAGAGCATGTATTCTCTGTCAGATAATCAAAATGAAACATTACAGAACCTCCTGAAGCTTGTCACAGATATTCTTGATATCATCTGTTGGCTCAAAACGTGCTACAATCTCACCCTTTCTGTCGATCAGAACCTTTGTGAAATTCCACTTAATATTACCGTTGTTCTTGTAATCCTTATCCATCTTTTTAACGATTGGGCGAAGGATCAGTCCCATAGGACCGCTGAAGCCGCCAAATGTTGTGTTGGAAGTAAGCCATTTATATAAAGGAATGGCATTCTCGCCATTTACATCGATCTTTGAATACTGTGGGAATGTGATTCCGTATCTGCCTGTACAGAAATCATGTACTTCTTCATCTGTACCTGGTGTCTGCTCGCCAAACTGATTGCATGGGAAGTCAAGAATCTCAAATCCCTGCTCTTTATACTTCTCGTACATCTCCTGAAGTTCTGTGTACTGAGGAGTGAATCCACAGCCTGTAGCTGTATTCACGATTAAAAGTGCTTTTCCCTGAAAATCAGAAAGAGAAACCTCTGTGCCATCCTGTGCCTTTACTGTAAAATCATATACGTTCATGTCATGTCCTTCTTTCTTTAAAGTTCAATTAGTTGAATCCAACTAATTTATCTAAATTGATTGTATTCAACTAATAAGGATTTGTCAAGAACTTTTTCACACAAAATGGTGAGATGGTGCCTGGCACCATCTCACCATCTCATCTTAATCGTTGTTTCAGATCTATGATCTTTTCTTCAATTGCTTTCATGATCTTACGGAATTCTTCATCTGATTTTCCAGTAGGATCCTCAAGTCCCCAGTCTTCCCGCATTTTACATGGAAGGAACGGACAGGATACATTGCATCCCATGGTAATCACCACATCAACCTCCGGGATATCTTCCAGAAGCTTACTGTATTGCCCTTCTGCTTCCATATCGATCTGATAATCTTCCTTCATCAGACGAACCGCATCCTGATTGATCTGCGGCTTCGTCTCTGTTCCTGCCGAAAAACTCTCAAAAACATCTCCGGCCAATTTATGCCCCAGTGCTTCTGCCATCTGGCTTCGACAGGAATTGTGCACGCAGATAAATGCTACTTTAGGTAATCCTATCATAATTACACCCCTTATTCACAATCAAACTTCAATCCCCAGGATTCTCGAATCTCTGACATGTAGCTTACCAGTGCCATTGACTCTGACGGCGACATTACCTCACTAAAGCTTTTTCCTTCAGCAATACACTTTGTTGCTTCGCGGATCTCATATTCAAAGCCACCCATTTTAATTGGATAAGTTATCTCTTCGGCGTCGCATCCATCTACATGTACCTTCAATGTCGCTGCTGCCTGGAAATCTTCCAGAAGGATGCTTCCTTTTGTTCCATACACTGCAGCATGACGCGGCATATCAATACCGATACAGGTAGTGATCGTTGCGGTTCTATCCTGTGGATATTCCAGCTGAATCGTGCTGAAATCATCTGTTCCAAACTCGTTGATATGGTGTTTTGATGTAAATGCGACCGGATTCACATTTCCCATAACCATACGCATAAATGCAAGATTGTAAATTCCGATGTCAAGAAGGGCGCCACCTGCAAGAGCAGAATCAAACTTTCTTGCCTTTCTCGCACCACGGGCAACGAAGCCATAATCGCTTCTTGCATAGATAACATCACCAATCGCACCGGAACGAATCAGTTCCTGCATCTTCTTCATGGCGGGAAGATGATAGGTCCACACGCCTTCCATCAAAAATAATCCCTTTTCCTTGGCAAGCTGGAATAATTCTTCTGCCTCTTCTTTATTTACCGTAAATGGCTTCTCACACAGCACATGCTTTCCTGCCAGCAATAACATCTTCGTATTCTCATAATGCATATTGTTTGGCGTTGCGACATATACTGCCTCAACCTCCGGATCAGAACCTAATTCTTCATAGGAACCATATGCATTTTTGATTCCAAAACGCTGTGCAAATTCCTGTGCTTTTTCCTTATTCCGGGATGCGCATGCTGTCAGAATCTGTCCCTCTTCCTTCATAAGATTCACGGTATTTGCAAACTTTGATGCAATATTACCAGTTGCCAGAATTCCCCATTTCATATCAAATACCTCCTGATTTCTTACCTTTTACCGGATTTTGTATTATAATGATTATACCAAAAAAATACTACTGAGGTGACAAAATGAAAAAATTAATCGCAATCAATGCCGGTCCACGTACCGGATGGAACACTGCTTGAGCCATTGAGGAGCGGTTGAGCCATTGGCCCATTCCCAATGGCTCAACCTCTCCTCAATGTCTCATTTTTTGATATTGCGTCGTTCACGTAAGGTAACATATCCAGGTGCTGCGAAGCATTCCGGATCATCCTTTGGTCCGTGGGCGCAGGTATAATCACTCAGTTCTTCTGCGGTTATCATTACTCTTACATGATCCGCCTGTTTTTCACTTATCTTATCGCTGACATTGATGTACTTGCGGATGAATTGGTTCAGACCCTCACGAAAGGCCATCTTGATTGGCGATTCCCCACTATAGTTAATCTCTTCTACTTTCTCCTCCTGTTCACGTGTCGCATGGTTAATGCTATTACGTAATGCACATATCTCATAATATGCATAAAGAATATCAACTAGTTCCTCCTTGTTATCCAGAAGGGTATGTGCCGGCAGTGCATAAGTTGGCGGGTCAAAGACCTGTTCTGCATGGATCTGTGCATATTCCAGGTTCTTATCTTCAATTCTGGTTCGAAACGCTGTCATAAATCTTCCATAATACTTAATAAAGAAATGATTCGGATTCTGGAAGATATAACGATCCTT
Source organism: Marvinbryantia sp. (assembly GCA_045598185.1). GTDB lineage: Bacteria > Bacillota > Clostridia > Lachnospirales > Lachnospiraceae > Marvinbryantia. The sequence goes on along the minus strand of JAZLLO010000031.1, from coordinate 86,830 downwards.
CTGAGAACTATCCCAATATTGTGAATTAAATGCCTTCAGACACGCAAGTTTCTCTTCTTCATTCTGAGCGTAGTACAGAATGCCTCGTTTTACCATATCCTGAGGCAACCTTGATTCGATGATAGTAATCGCCTGCTGATAGAATCCTTTTGCAAATGCCCATTTCACCAGTTCCAGAAGGTCGATATCATCTTCATCATCAGAAACAAGCGGGCCATAATCATTGATAATTCCTGCACGTAATGCCAGGATAAAGCTCTCTTCCTCCTGATCTACTACATGTACAATATCCTGACGAAGAATCGTACGAAGCAAGCGGATCCCCTTCTCCAGCTCATCGATATTGCAGAGAGTCATACCGGTATCTACGGAATCCATGGCATACATAAGCTTATCAATATACTCATTCTTAATCTCTGTATTCTTCCAGTAATCACGGATCAGGTCAACCTTTCCATAGTTGATAAATGCATTGATTCCGGAAAGAAGGAGTTCTACCTTATAACGGTCTCTTGCATTGGATATCTTATAAAGGAATCCCTTCGGGATATCGCCTATAGAAGTAATCTCTTCGATCACAGTGCGGTTCATCGGATTATCACTGAGTGCCTGAATCATGCTCAGGAAAATATAACTCTCCTCATGAGAAAATCCATGCATGTCTACATACAGATGTACCTCTTCATCCGGTCCGGCCTTCAGCTGATTAGTCAGGCGCGCAATATTCTTCATAGAACTGCGGTCAAAACCGATACTGGAAATCGGAATAAATGCAATACTGATGTTCTCATTCTGTTCCTTTGGATGAATGCGATACTTCTCATCTACACTATGGTACAGATATCTCCTGGCAAAATCCATCTCCTGCTGATTCAGACTTCCAACCTTGTTTAAAAATGTCTTCCAGCCCTCAGGATTCTGCACGATCCCGTTATAAGCCATATCAAGGCGATTCTCAAACACCTCTTTCATTACAGCAATGATCTCTTTCTGTCGATCCTTTGGAACCTGTCCATAGATATCTGCAGCTTCAATGTCCATACCTTCAATAAACTGCAGCAGACGATAACGGAAGAAATCGAAGTCTGTCATCGCATTGATATCTGCAGAGTAAAAATCGATACCTTCCCGGAGAATCACCTTTTCAATATCTCCGGTATAATGCGCCTGAAAATCAGATCCTATGGCAATGATCTCATCGATTACTATCTTGGACAATACATTCTTAGCACCAGCTTCCCCGGATGCCATAGCATCACAGAAATTAACCTTCTTTTTTCCTCTGTACACATAGTAATATTGAATCTCGCTGCGATTGTCAAAATCCTTAATTGTACTGATCAGTATATTTCGTCTTATCATCTTCTCAACTCTTTCAGCTTTTATCTTCGTAAGACCACTTACTCTACAGTAAGAATGTCGATAAATCCTGTAACATCGAATACATCGTTGATGGTTTCATTAGTATTACGAATAATCATCTCGCCCTGCTTATTCATGGTCTTCTGAAGACCTAAAAGGATACGAAGACCTGCTGATGAAATATATTCAAGCTGAGCAAAATCAAAGTACAGATGTTCCACACCATCTAACGCACCATTCAGCTCCTTTTCTAGCATTGGTGAAGTAACAGTATCGAGCTTTCCAACTAAAGCGATCTCCAGTGTAGAACCATTTCTTGTTTTATTAATTGTCATAGGTAATCCTCCCCTTATTTTTATACAAAAGCTTGTCACAGAATATTATCTATAGTTTAATAGAAGTAGAACAAAATGTAAAGAAATGGTTACAGTTCAGGTGCCACTGTTCCGCGAGGTGTTTGACAACGCAAAACCTGAGGTCTGCAGTGGAAAGGCCATCACCGAAGGTGATTTTGCATGGCTTTTTCACCGTTACTGGAACGGGAACAAAGTGTACGTGAACCGTAACAAGAAATGAAAATATGCGAGGTTTGATATGGAGGATAATAAAAAGAGTTTATTTCGTCAGAAGAGTATGGAATCCATAGAATCACCGGAGGTCCTGGATCAGTATCTTCGAGTAACATCACCAGGAGTCTGGGTGATCTTCGGTGCAGTGATTGCGATTCTTTTAGGCACCTTTGTATGGGCGATTTTCGGAACGATTCAGTCATCTGTTTCGGTTGCCGTCGTAATGGATCAGGACAATCAATGTGCATTGGTTCCGGAAGAAGCACTGCAGACCGTAATCAGCGAACGTACCGTAACCGTTGATGGAGAAGCAATCGAACTTGCTCCAAAGTCTATCGAACCGGTCGTTGTATCTGAGGACTGGGATGTATATGTGATGCTGGCCGGAAAGTTATCTGCAGGAGATATCGTTTATCCGATTCCTGTAAGTTCACATCTTGAAGACGGCATTTACACAGGAACCATTGTAACGGAAAAGATAAATCCAATCTCATTTTTATTAAATTAATGGAGTATATTTTATGAAACAAAAGGTAAACAAACCACTGATGCACGGTGTTGCAAAGGTACCGGTCATCATGCAGCTGGAAATGCTTGAATGTGGTGCAGCTTCCCTTTGTATGGTAATGGGATACTTTGGCAAATGGATCACTCTGGAACAGGCGAGAGTTGACTGCGGCGTGTCCCGTGACGGTTCCAACATGAAGAATATCATGAAAGCTGCCAAAAGCTATGGGATGGAAGTACATGCTTACCGGCTGGAAGCAGAAGCTCTGCTGGAAGAAGGCCCATACCCATGCATTATCCACTGGGGCTTTAATCATTTCGTGGTATTGGATGGATTTAAGGATAAAAAGGCAGTATTAAATGACCCGGCAAGAGGTCGCGTTGTCGTTCCATGGGAAGAATTCGACCGCGAATTCACGGGAATCTGTATGACCATTGAGCCTGGCGAAGGCTTTGAGCCATCGGGCAATCGTAAGTCTGCCCTTGACTATGCAAAAGAACGCTTAAAAGGTACCGGCATAGCCATCGCATTTGCAGTTACCACAAAGATCATAACCTCTCTGATGGGTATTTTGAATCCGGTATTCAGCCGAATCTTTCTGGACAGACTGTTAACTGCCAGAAATCCGAACTGGTTCCTTCCGTTTATGATCCTGTTTTCTCTGTTTACGTTCATCACGATCCTGGTATCCTGGATTGGTGTTTTCTATAACACCAGAATTCAGGGAAAGCTGGCAGCCGTTGGGAATTCCTCCTATCTATGGAAGGTTCTGCGACTTCCGATGCAGTTTTTTGAACAGCGACTTGCAGGCGACATCGCCGACAGACAGTCTGGTAACGCTTCCATTGCGAATTCTCTCGTGAATATCACAGGTCCTCTTGCACTTGATACCGTAATGATGATCTTTTATCTGGTGATCATGATTCGTTATAATCTGCTGCTGACCTTTGTAGGTGTCGCTGCAATCTTCATCAACATGTTCGTTTCATTTTATATTTCTCAGAAACGAATCAATATCACACGTGTGTCCATGCGCGACCAGGCGAAGCTCTCCGGAACCACGATTTCCGGAATCAGCATGATTGAAACCATCAAGTCCAGCGGTGCCGAAAAGGGATTCTTTGCAAAATGGGCCGGCTATCAGGCAAGTGTAAATGAAGCGGAGATCAGATACACGAATCTGAATCAGTATCTTGGCGTGATCCCGGGCCTTGTAAATTCAATTGCCAATCTTTCTGTTCTTGGCATCGGTGTATTTCTGGTGCTTCAGGGAAAGTTCTCAATCGGTATGGTTATGGCCTTCCAGGGATTCTTAGGTTCCTTTACCTCACCTGCTGCATCCCTGATTTCTGCAGGTCAGTCTGTTCAGGAAATGGTAACTCAGATGGAACGAGTGGATGACGTTATGAATTATCCTTCTGACCCATGTTTTGAAGAAAAAGAAAAACCGGAAAGCTATGCAAAACTTTCTGGCAATATTGAAATTTCCAATGTAACATTTGGCTATTCCAGATTAAATGAACCACTTATCAAGGATTTCTCCCTCAGTGTGAAGACTGGACAGCGAATCGCATTTGTCGGACAGTCCGGATGTGGAAAATCCACCATGGCCAAGCTCCTGACTGGTCTTTATCAGCCATGGAGCGGCTCAATCAAATATGACGGCAAAGAGATTACTGCCATCGACCGAAATATATTTACCGGATCCGTATCCGTAGTTGACCAGGATATCACACTTTTTGAAGATACTATTGCAGAAAATATCCGTATGTGGGATACATCTATCGAGGATTTTGAAGTAATCCTGGCTGCAAGAGATGCCGGCATCCATGATGATATTATCAAAAAGGATGGCGGTTATCAGCACAAGCTTCTGGAGGGTGGAAAGGATCTTTCCGGCGGTCAGAAGCAACGTATCGAGATCGCAAGAGCACTTGCCCAGGATCCGACAATCTGTATTCTTGATGAGGCGACCTCTGCACTGGATGCCAAGACAGAGTACGAAGTTGTCAATGCCATCAGCAACCGAGGCATCACTTGTATCATCATCGCTCATCGTCTTTCTACGATCCGTGACTGTGATGAGATCATTGTCCTTGACCATGGTAATGTTGTTGAGCGTGGTACTCACGACGAGCTCTATGCGCTGGATGGATTTTATAAGCGACTGGTTATTAATGAGTAGAAAGGAGTTGTTTTCTTTATGAGTTGGTTTGAAGAACAGATAGAATATCGTAAAAAAAGAGAACAGGAACTTCTTTCTGATTCTTTTCAGGGGCTGGCGCGGTCCGTCACCGGACATAAGATTGGAAGTGGATGGATTGAAGATGGACGTGATGTCCAGGATGCGCTGTCACAGTTATTGAAATATTATCACATCCGTGAGAAGGAGATTCCGGAAAAACTCACAGATCTTGAGGATAAGCTTGATTATGTCCTTTCCTCCACCGGTATTCTTTACCGTGAGGTAAAGTTAGATAAAGGCTGGAGTCGGAATGCCCTTGGCGTTCTGATCTCCGTATTAAAAGAATCGGATCATGTAATTACCCTGATTCCAGGTCAATCCGGGAAATACATTTACATCGATCCGATGACCGGGCGTCGGGTGAAAGTATCCCGCAGCGAAGAAAATAAGATCTCTGAGCGTGCAATCTGTTTTTATCGCCCGCTTCCTATGAGAAAACTTTCTCTTTATGATCTTGGGGGCTTTATGCTGGAGTCCCTGTCGACCTGGGATTTTGCAAGTCTTGGCATCGTAACCCTGATCATTACACTTGTCGGGATGCTTATGCCGAGATTAAACAAGATCCTGATGGGAGATGTAGTTGCTTATGGAAGCCATGCACTTCTTGGTGCTGTTATCCTTTTCATGTTCTCTGTTACGGTGTCAAGCACATTGTTTTCCGTGAGTCGATCATTGCTCCTTGCAAGAATACGCACTAAGCTTGAAGTGAATGTAAATGCAGCCTCTATGATGCGTGTATTATCTCTTCCGGCAGGTTTCTTTAAAGACTATTCCGCAGGTGAATTAAATGAGTACATCCGATATATGAATGGTCTTTGCGGTACTCTGGTAGATTCTGTATTATCAACTGGTCTGACCGGTGTATTTTCTCTGGTTTACCTGGTTCAGATCTTTACATTTGCAAAAAGCCTGGTGATTCCATCGATGATCATTACCATAATGACGTTATCCATCAGTATGTTTATTGCATCTATCAATAATACCATCGGAAAAGAGCGCATGAAGATTGCGGCTCAGGAAAAGGGTCTGATCTTTGCCCTGATAAATGGTATGCAGAAGATTCGTCTTTCCGGCGCAGAAAATCGTGCTTTTGTAAAATGGGCCAATCTGTATTCGCAGGAATCAGCTCTTCTTTACGATACACCATTTCTGGTTCGTTTTCAGAGCGTAATCACATCTTCGATTTCGATGATCGGTACGGTTATCATGTATGGAATTGCTATCAAATCCCAGGTATCCGTTGCGGATTACTATGCATTTAATGCTTCATATGCTTATATTTCTACTGCATTTACAGCGCTTGCGTCCCTTGCCATGACAGCTGCTACCATTAAGCCAAGTCTGGAACTGATAAAGCCGCTTATGGAAGCTGAACCGGAACTAAAAGAGGGGCTTAGTACTATAACACAGTTATCCGGTCGAATCGAACTGTCACATGTTTCATTCAAATATAATCAGGAAGGACCGCTTATCCTGGATGATATCTCGATCAATATCCCGGCAAGACAGTATGTTGCCATCGTTGGTAAGACTGGATGTGGAAAGTCTACTCTGATGCGTCTTCTTCTGGGATTCGAATCCCCAACGCAAGGCAGTATCTTTTTTGATAAGAAGGATATGAAACGTCTGGACATGGCTTCTGTCCGTAAGAAGATCGGTACGGTTATGCAGGATGGCCGTCTTTTTTCCGGAAGTATCTTTGAAAATATTACTATCTCCGCTCCGCTTTTAACTTTGGATGAAGCCTGGGAAGCGGCAGAAATAGCTGGAATCGCAGATGATATCCGAAATATGCCTATGGGTATGCATACTCAGATATCCGAAGGCGCAGGCGGTATCTCCGGTGGACAAAGACAGCGTCTGATGATCGCGCGCGCCGTGGCACCAAAGCCAAAAGTATTGCTTCTGGACGAAGCCACATCTGCACTTGACAATATCACACAGAAAAAGGTATCCGATGCACTGGATAAGATGCGATGCACACGTATCGTCATCGCTCACAGATTGTCAACGATCCGCCACTGTGACAGGATCCTGGTACTGGACGGTGGAAAGATCGTAGAAGACGGTACATATGATGAACTGATTGCGAAAAAAGGATTTTTCGCAGAACTGGTTGAGAGACAGAGAGTTGATCTCTGATAAAACGAGGAGGGTATAACACCCTCCTCTATTATTTCAAGTCGACGCTCGTGGAGCATTTATCTCAGTCGGAGATAAATACATCTTTCAGATATTCAGCCCAGGAGTAGGAGTTCATAAATTCTCCTACATATGTATTCACTGCTTCTTTATCACCCTCCAGATATTTGTAATAATCACATTCGATCAATTCCGGTACGACCCTGAACACTCCTTTATTCTTCTCGATGATTCTCTCAATCCCATATTCCTTCAGCGTATTGTTAAGGCTTCGGATATATACATCAAGCTGTTTTTGCTTCCCATGATCGTACAATTCTTCTTCCCACAGAATGCTTGCCAGCTCGGCTCTTGATACCCCGGTTCCATTTTTTGTCACCAGATACGCAAGAATCTCTTTTGACTTAGCGCGTGAAAAAGGCACCATCCTTCCATTCACCAATATATCAAAATTACCAAAAGTCACAACATTCACTTTCTGGCTCGGCTTACTGTTCTTGATTCGTTCGATATTCTGTAGCTCTTCCAGGAGCTGATATTCCTCCACCGGTTTGACAAGATATCCACTGGCATGAACCTTAAATGCATCCAAAGCGAATTCATTATAACCAGTCAGAAAAACCAGTTCGATATTGTCACTGCGTTCACGAAGCATCTGTGCAAGTTTCAGTCCATTTATATCCGGCATATTAATATCAAGAAACGCAACATCCGCAGAATTGTCTTTCAAATATTCCAATGCATCCTCGCTGCCTAAAAATCCTTCTACCGATTCGACTTGTTCAAATCTTCGCAGGATAGAAACAGTTCTCTGCAAAATTAGATATTCGTCATCAATGCAAATTACTTTCATTTCGGGTTCTCCATTTTTCAGCTATTTTTTTAACTATACTCCCGGCGTTTTATCTCCATTACTTTTTTCAGAACCTTATCTGCCCAATCATCATCCGGTGCATCTACGAGTATTACCTTAAATCCGTGAAGCTTTCCGCCTTCCAGAATTCCAATCTCATCATCAATATGAAGTGCGATACGATAGTGGCTTGGAAGCTTGTTAGGTACCGGATATCTTTTATTCTTCTGCACCTCTTCCAGATGTCTGGTTCCATTTATGATATCATCGAACCGAACATGATAGTGTGCGAATAACTTCTTAATGTATTCTATCGACCGAAAGGATGACGTATATACCCATACTTCAATTCCCTGTTCCTGAAGTTTATGGATCAGATCCACAGTACCAAGGCGCAAGCGTTCTTTGTAGATTCTGTTAAATGGGAATCTCAGTTCCTGCTCAACCTTATGCGTATCCGGAGATACAAACAGAACCTCATCCAGGTCAAAAGAAACCCGCATTATCTTTCCTTTATAAACGACTTCTTTCTTTTTTCTTCGCATTTATACTTCTCCTGAAGTGTTATTAATCACTTCCATCACTTTACCTGTCCAATCTCTGTCTGTCATCTCAAGATCGTAACTTTCAAATGCCTTTTCACCAGGACAGATCTTTAAAACGCCTTCATTATCAATATTATAGATTGTCTTATACTTTTTCGCAGCCATCTCACGATATTGCTGTTTGCTCTGCTCTGATTTTCTATAACCAATACCATTGACTATTCCTTCTACATCCACATCATATGCCCGTAAAAAGCCCTGTATATATTCCAGTGAACGGAAAGTTTTTGTATACACCCACACATCATAATTCTGCCGCTGTAATTCCTGAATAAGCTCCGGAACCCCCCATCTTAAGCGCTCCTCATACATTTTCTCAAAAAGTCCAAATTTTAGCCTTGGATTTTCTTCAGCTTTCGTATGTCCTTCTGAAACACAGAGCACTTCATCAAAATCAAAGATGGCACGTTTATCGTTGTCAGTCTTTTCCAGCATCTTTCTATGATCTTCTTCATGTGTAAGATTGATAATCTGTACCGGAATGCTGTTAAATCCCATCTTCATCGCGGCTGCCCATCTATGATGTCCATTCAGTATCATATAACCATCTCTGGTCATCTTCTCAACAACCAAAGGTTCTATCGGATTCTCTTCCCTATTTTCTTTATTCGCTGCAAATCTTGTACAATATTCACTAATAATTCCAAAATGTGGGCCTATCTCAGGCATCGAAAATTCATCATCCGGATTCGGATGCAGCAGATACAGCGGTCGCTTCTTAAAAAAATGTCGTTCCATAAAACCTGCCTTCGCAAAATGGCGGAACCCTTTATACTTCTGCACATCATCTGCTATATACTTCAACAATTCATCATTAGTCTTAATCATCATGCTCATACCTCCCTTGTACCATTGGGGTTCCAACTTCAATCAGATTACCATCCAGATCATAGAAACGAATCACCTTCTGCCCCCAGCTATGTGTCATCAGGCGATTCACATACTGAACAGACGGATATAATCTCTCCAGCTTTTCTGCAAATGCTTCAATCTCCCGTTCTTCAAAATACAGTTCACAGGAATTATTCTCCGGATAGATATCTCTTCCCAGAAACTTTTTCCATATTTCTGCATCCTGAAGCACAAGCCCTTCTGTTAAAATCATGTTTCCATCATTATCAAGAATCATCTCCAGACCAAACAGATCGTGATAGAACTTCCTGGATCTTTCAATATCCTTCACAACAAGTAAAATATTCTTCAATCTCATCTAAATTCACCACCAATAATCATATACCTTTTATTATATTATAAATGTGATATGATAGGATGAGAAAATTTGAAAATGAGGTGAAAATTCATGGTACAGCCTATTATGAAAGATATTTTTTTCTTAAGTCAGCCGTCAGAACCGGCTACAAAGGAAGATCTGCAGATTGGAAGAGACTTACAGGATACGTTAAATGCACATAAGGCGGAGTGTGATCATCTCCTTGGAAAGGTAATTTAAGCGATATGTCTGACGATAAAAAAAGATTTACTAAGAAGATTGCGCCCTTTTGTGTTCTGGCTGCAGGGATTTTATGGGGATGTATCGGACTCTTTATAAGAACGCTCAATGGAGCCGGACTTTATGCGCTTGAGATTGTTGCACTTCGTTCTGTAGTAACCTGCATATTCATGGCAGTGGTCGTTGCTGTGTATAACAGATCGTTATTCCAGATTCGACTAAAAGATCTCTGGTGCTTTATCGGAACGGGAATCTGCAGTGTCGTATTCTTTAATGCATGTTATTTCCAGGCGATTTCCCTGACATCACTCTCTATAGCAGCTGTATTACTCTATACAGCACCGACATTTGTAATGATCATGTCCTACTTTCTTTTTAAAGAACAGTTCACCGCCAGAAAGGGAATCGCCCTGCTGCTGACATTCCTTGGATGTGTATTGGTAACAGGCGTTGTCACCGCACCTGGCACTATCACCGGCATGGGTATTCTTGTTGGGCTCGGCGCAGGATTTGGATATGCATTGTATTCTATATTCAGCCGATTCTGCATTAACCGCGGATATCATTCCATGACCATTACATTTTATACATTTTTATTTGCATCTATCGGAACCTTCTTTTTAGCCGATATATCTTCCATCTGCACCACAATTTCACAGAGCCCTACAGTTCTTGGATACGGTGTCGCCCTTGGTATTATAAGTACCGTCATCCCGTATCTTTTATATACCTTCAGCCTGACTTATGTTGAAAATGGCAAGGCATCCATTATCGCCTCCATTGAACCAGTCACCGCAACCCTTCTTGGAATCCTCATATTCCAGGAAAAAGCCGACTTCTTCGGAATCGTCGGAATGCTCCTTGTTCTGGCAGGCCTGACCATCTCATAGTTGAATCATTGTGGGCAGTTGAGTCATTGTGGTGGTTGAGCCATTGGGGTGGTTGAGCCATTGGGGACGGTTCAAAAAGGAGTGCTGCATCATCTTCTTGCGGCACTCCTTTTAATTAACATCCTGTGTATTCACTTTTGTCTCCTTAAAATCTTAAGATTAGAACTTCTGGAAAATATACTTCACTGCTCATTGTGATTGCTTTATTTATGACCCCATTCTCTATAGTATTCTTCTAAAAACATTTCTATCTTTCTTAACATATCTTTCTCCTCCTTTGAATTTGTGTTGTTTTCAAAAGAAATCAACAATGTATTTCTTGACCATTTCTTTTTGATGTTTTACTATGTATCTGATTTGAAATTCAGCTAGAACCTCGTGATAAAAATGGCCCAGATTGAAAAATGCACGAAAGAAGCATTGAAACAGATAAAGGAGAAAGAATATGAGTAAGATAGCAATTATATTTCCAGGAATGGGATATCACAGCGATAAGCCGCTGTTATATTATGGAAAGAAGATTGCCACTGAGATGGGGTATCAGATTGTTGAAGTGACTTACAGTGGGTTTGAGTCTAACATCCGCGGCAAAGCAGACAATATGAAGGAAGCCGCTGAGCATGCATTTGCACAGGCAGAAGCTATTCTTGATAAGATAGACTTTAACGCAGAAGATGAGATTCTCTGTATTTCCAAAAGCGTAGGTACTGTAGTCGCTGCTATGTGGCAGAAAAAGAAAGGGATTGCAGCAAAGAATATCTTCTACACACCAGTGGAAGGTACATTTTTCTTTGCAGCAGCAGATAGTGGAATTGCCTTCCACGGAACCAATGATCCGTGGGTAACGACAGGTATCGTGAAAGAACAATGTAAAAGATTACATCTGCCATTATTTATCACAAAAGATGGGAATCATTCTCTTGAGATTGGAGAGGCTTATACAGATGCATGCACGATAGCAGAAGTAGTAGGACAGGTACAAAAATTCCTATCGAACGTATGTCCAACAGGAAGTCTTGATTTTGAATAGACACATTAAAAGAGGAATTTCAGTTTCTTGAACCTCCTCTAATTCACTATCTCTTTTCCCAGTTTTCCCCAGTTCTATAATCTATTTCGATTCCTGGCTGAATATTATACACAAATATGTGAAAGCATACCCCTTGACCACCATCTTCAATTGAATATGCTTCCATCTCTACTCCTCGTGCCACCATTTCCTTTCCTTTAAAATACGGTGACACGCGGTAAAGTACATGTCCATTCGAATTCTCCAGATACCGCATAACCTTCTTCTCCCACGGAAGCATGGTCTCTGCATTCATGTATCTGGTTCCGGTAATCAGATTCTCTTCGTTAGCATTCTGGCCTGTCAGGGCATACGCGATAAGATGACATCTGTTGTAAAGGTACGGTGGCTCTGACCGTACAATTCCAGGGTACTTCGCCTGGTTCCACCCAGACGGCTTCACCTTTCCAATATTCTCTCTGTCAACAGAAGGCATCATAGAACGATCCAACATGGCGACTGCCGTTCCACATCTTCCAAGAATATCCAATGGACTATAATATTCTCCTGACGTCAACGTACAATCCTCCCGCACAAAAGAAGGAATATTACCGTTAAGAAATATCACATCTTCTCCGCTATAATCCGGAATAGAAAGAGAGACATTATCCACATAACTTTGTGAAGCAGTCACTCGTTTTCCACTTTGGGAATATCTGATCCACAGAGCTGACGATATAACCAGGACTATAATGATAAAACCAATAAACTTTTTTCTGATGAACATCTCTTCTTTCCAAAATCCTCTAAAACATATTTTACTGTCATAAATATTAACATAAAAATTCGCCTGAGTGAACATTTCCTCCAGGCGGATTCTCATTACATTAACTTTATTACGTTATCTTACCTAATGATTCAGGACAGTTTTACTTTCAGAATATTACTTCCTTCGCTCCACTCATGATTAACCTGTGTTTCTTCTCCAGTAAGCCAAGTCTTACATTCTGGTTTCATTTCCGAAACCGGATTCCATGACCTGCCCTTCCATTTCAGAATCACAGTTACATTCTCACTTTCGTCGGAATATTCGATTCGGAAGTGAAGTGGCTCCGGTTCAGCTACAGTTGGAAGTATCGTATCAAAGACAAGATATTTGATAAGACCCTGCAGCTTATTGCCCAATGTCTTTGGAATCAGATGCTTATGAACGAATACCGTAACATTCGATGCGAATGCTGGCATATCCCAGTATTTTGGATAGATGTCCTCATCGAATACTTTCAACTGGTGAATGAACAACCTTGTACGTTCACGCTTTGGATTTTCGAATATTTCTTCCGGAGTTCCCTCCTCGTAGAGTTCTCCCTGATCCATGTAGAAGATTCTCGTAGAAACCATCCTTGCGAACCGCATTTCATGGGTTACGATGAGCATAGTAATTCCCTTTTTTGCAAGATTACGGATGACCATCAGAACTTCCCCTACCATAGTCGGATCCAGAGCAGATGTCGGTTCGTCGAATAAGAGAATCTTAGGCTCCATGGCAAGCGCCCTTGCGATGGCCACACGCTGTTTTTGTCCACCGGATAGTTCATCCGGATATGCATTTTCTTTCTCCATAAGACCGACCGTTTCCAGTAACTCCATCCCACGCTTATGAGCTTCTTCCTTTGATAAGCCCAGAAGTTTACGTGGTGCATACATTATATTTTCAATAACTGTCAGATGAGGGAACAGATTGAATGACTGAAAGACCATTCCCATCTTTTGTCTTACTCTCTCCAGATGACAGCCAGGTGCTGTGATCTCCTCTTCATCGATGAATATCTTCCCGGAAGTCGGCATCTCCAGCATATTCAGACAGCGAAGCAATGTCGACTTACCTGTCCCAGACGGACCAATAATGGAGATTACCTCTCCATCCTTGATTTCAACACTAACATCCTTCAGAGGAGTAGTAAGCGGATATTCTTTTCTAAGATGTGATACACGAATCATGATCTTTCTCCTTCTGCAACAGATTTCATACGTTTTGGTGCAAGTTTTTTCTGCAACAATTTCGAAGCAGAAAGAATAATATTGGAGAATGCAAAGTAGATGATTGCTACTGCAATGAGTGGAAAGAAGGCTTCATAAGTCGAACTTCTTACAATATCACCTGCCTTAGTCAGGTCCACAACTGCAATATATCCCACGATGGCGGTTCCCTTCATCAGGCTGATGATCTGACTGAAATACCCTGGCAGCATCTTGCGAAATGCCTGTGGGAACACGATTCCAAAGAATGCTTCTCTCTTCGTGAATCCAAGTGCCAGTGTCGCTTCCCATTGTCCAGGATCTACACTTCGGATAGCACCTTCAAATAATTGCGCAAGATACGCACCACTTGTGATTCCGAATCCAATACAAGCAACAGCCGTTCCGGAAAGATTGGTTTTTCCAAGAATGATGTAATAAAGAAGCATCAGTATGACCACAACTGGAAGTCCCTGCATCAGTCTGGAATAAATATCTGCTATAATATGCAGTACCTTACTCTTAGACAGAACCATCATACAGAATAATGCTCCAAAAATATTTGCAAGTAGAAATCCGAAAAATGTTATTACCAAAGTGACACCGACGCCTGCAAGAATAATCCTCCATCGAGACTGTGCAACGAAAGTACGAACAAAGCTTCTCTTCACGGAAGACCAGAAAGAACTTTTAGTAATGCTTTCATCTTTTCCTGCTACTACATCGAAATCCGATGCCCTTACGATCGGCACCATTTCCTGAGTACAGTAAGTATCAGAATATAGAACACTCTGGGCACGTTCCGCAGTCCATGCTATCTGTCCTGCTGCAAGATTGTATTTCCCGGAAGCTATACCTGCAAGAATGCCTGCGAAATCCATATCCTCAATAATAAGTCCATATCCATTCGCCTTACAAAATCCCGTTATAAGAGCAACATCAAAGCCAGCATATTTTCCATCAAGCACCATGGCAAATGGCTTGTTGCTGGAGCAGGTTGCAAATTTCAATACCCCATTTGGGCCGGATCTTGGAATATCAAATGTTTTCCATTCTCCTGGATATAACCAGTAATCCTTCAATTCCTCCAAAGTTCCATCCGCACGAATCTGATCAATATACTGATTAAATTCGTCACAGAGTTCTTTCCCCTCCTGGGTCATAGGAAAGATTGTCCCAATCTCAAATGCACGGATTGATTGAGGTACAAACGCCAACTTTGGATTCGTCTCTCTCATAATCCGATAACCAATGGTAGAATTGATAAAATAGTCAATCTTTCCTTTATCAAGTGCCAATGCCAGATCTGAAAAAGCATTATAATAATATACTTCTGAATCTTTAATATTATTAAGCACCATCTGATCCTGCGGTGTTCCAGACAGGACCCCCGCCTTTTTCCCTGCAAGATCATCCAAAGTAACATTCATGACTGCGCCAGGTTCAGGCGGCATTTCCTCTGCATGGCTTGTTAAAGGTACCATGCAGATAAAAACAGTTATCATACAACATAAAAAAGCTAATTTTTTCAATATCAGATTCATAAACTTACCCTGCTTTCATTCGTTCTTCCGGTACATCTGCATCAACAGTAACAATCATTTCCTAACGAATGATATAGTTTTTCTTAATATAAGCTAAATTATGTCATTGGCCCCCTATATTTTTCTCATATAATTTAAATTCAGTCCATCCAGTATCTTCATAGAACATCGAAATGACACCTAACATCTGAAATCCATGCTTTGGATACAATTTCTCTGCTGGTACATTCCCGGTAAGTACATCAAGACGCATCACCTTTTGCCCACTTTCCTTTGCAAGTCTGATTGCAAACTGTACCATAGCACTTCCAAGCCCCTGACTCGCGAACTTTGGATGTACTCCAAGCGCATGAATCATGGTAATCTCCTCTTTCTGTGCCTGTGTCGGCCAGTTAAAATCATCATAGCTTTCGTTGTACTCATGATTTACAACCATCGCTGCCACAATTTCCTCTCCAAGGATGCCCATATACAATTCACCATTTCCAATCACTTCCTGAAGCATCTCCTTCGATGGATACACATCCTTCTCCCAGCCCGATTTGTAAGTCATATTTCGCATGGCATCGATCATAGAATGATAGAAACCTCGAACACGTTCATAATCTGAAGGTTCTGCCTTTAATATATTCAAGTCTGTATGAATCATAGTCTCCTCCATTTACTTGTTATTACTCACATACATTTCATTCTATGTAATCTTTAGATTCTGGCTATTCTTGATCATATTCTTGTTTTTTCGCCCTTCACTGGCTTGAATTCTGGGCGTTCCTGCTGGTTTTCTTGCATTCCCGCCCTTCGTCGGCTTCGATTCTGGGCGTTCCTGCTGGTTTTCTTGCATTCCCGCCCTTCACTGTCCTTGATTCCGGGCGCTCTTGCTGGTTTTCTTCCTTTTTCGCCCTTCACTGTCCTTGATTCCGGGCGGCGTTGCTGGGTTTCTTCCTTCTCCGCCCTTCGTCGGCTTCGATTCCGGGCGCTCTTGCTGGGTTTCTTCCTTCTCCGCCCTTCGCCTTCTTCGATTCCGGGCGCTCTTGCTGGGTTTCTTCCTCCTCCGCCCTTCGTTGGCTTCGATTCCAAGCAGTTTTGATAGCTTTCTTGCTCTTCAAATGATACAATGAATGAAAAATGATTACAAGGAGCTGATATACCCTATGATTCCCAATACAGACAGCCCAGAATTCTTAAGTGCGATTAGCGTAAAACAGATGCAGGACAGTGATAGATATACCATCGAACATCTTGTTCAAAGCAAAGAATTGATGTATCGTGCTGCACTTGGAGTTTATAAAAATGTCGACTGGTCAGGCAAAAAGATTGCAATTGTCTGCGGTAGTGGAAATAATGCCGGTGACGGCTATGCCCTGGCATCTATTCTGAAAGGAAACGGTATCACTTCTGATATCGTACGCACCAGTCCTAAGTTTTCAGAAGATGGACTTTATTACTATCAGATGGCAAAGCAAGCAGAGGTGACTATCTTCGATTATCCTGAGGAAGTTGACTTCTGTTCATATGACATCATCGTAGACTGCATCCTCGGTACCGGATTCAAAGGCGTTCCACGGGAAAATATCATGGAAGTAATTAATCGAATCAACCAGTCAGGTGCCTATACTGTAAGTGTTGATATCAACAGCGGTCTAAACGGGGATACCGGCGAAGCAGTCTGCGCAGTTAAGTCTGATCTGACAGTTTCCATCGGCTATTACAAGAAAGGATTATTCTTAGGCAAAGCACCGGAACTGATCGGAGATATCGTGAATGTTGATATCGGAATCGTGCTGATATAAGTGCTAACGTGTGCCACTGGGACGGTTCCTAGTGGCACACTAATCATTAATCACATGTATGCCATGGCATTACTTCCGACCTGATCTGCTCTCCCGGATGTTCAAATGCCTGATGCATCAGCATGCTGGTATATGTATCCTCAAGCCCCTCTTCGATTGGATATGGGAATATGTCTGTCTCTTTTCGGTGATATCTGCCATAATCCAGCAGCAAACTTGCCATAGCAAAGATATCTTCTTCCTCCTCAAGTACCAGTTCCGGCTTTATTGACCTAAGAAGATTTTTCAATCCACGCGTCTCCAGAACACGATATTCCGGATTGATCTGTGTGGTAAGCATCTGAGAATCCGGATATCCATCTTCGCCCATGAAGTATAGCATCTTGTCACTTAATTCCCCTTCGCTTCCCCGCACTGTAAGGTGTCTTCCTCTCAGGAAACTCCGATACTGAACGCCGGAAAAGTCATATACAGCAACTGTCTGATCGTCGAACGAAATCGTAGCAATATCCCTTACAGCTACACTGTAGCTTCCGTCTGTAACTCTTCCATAACGAGAATCCGTTGCCTTCACAGAAGATGAGAAACGATTTCCTACTATTGTAAATGGAACGAGCCCGTGGTTTAAACTGCGGCGAATCATGCTGGCTGCATGATAATCATGGCACATAGAAATGTATACTGACTCAGGATTACCGATACATCCTTTTTCTATCTTCTTAAGTCCGCAAGCTAGCACCGGATAGCGATGGTACTGTTCACTCACAAGAAGCATACCATTTCGTACCTCTGGAACGGACCAGAGCATCTTCAATTCATCAATCGTGCTGCATGGCGGTGTCTCGCAGATTACTGCGATACCTCTTCCCATCCACTCCAGAATAACTTCCGCAGCCTGGTCTCTGCCGATTGCAACAACCACAAAATCTGGCCGAGCTTTCGCGATTACATCTTTATCAATTGTTGTCTCAATCTGATACTCCTTGCGAATCCTCTCTGCCTTCTCCACCGTCCGGCATAACATATAATCAAGTTCAAACAGATCCGGATAAGTCTTCACCACTTCTGCAAAAAGAAGCGCTCGATATCCCGAACCGATAATAGAAAAATGTATCTTACTCATAACTGTCCTCCTAAAGATGTCCTGTACTGTTGCGTGTGCCGTCCTCAGTGGCTCACGCCAGCACCAATGACACACACTATTCTTTCTTATTATATCATTTAGATTGTCCGTAATGGGGTATATCATATATAATATTACCATAATAACTCACGGCAGGATGAAACCATATGAAAAAACAGCAATCCGAAAAATTACAGCTTCGCTATTATGATATTCCAAAGACAAGCTATGTTCTTGATCTTCTTAGTGAATCCAGTATTCAGTACTATGGACATGAGATGAACCTTCACCATTTTCATAATGCACTTGAGATTGGCTTTTGCCACAGCGGAGATGGGGAGATAATTTTCAAAGAAGATACGATTCCTTATTTTAAAAATGAATTCACCATCATCCCACCTAATTACCCTCATACAATCATAGAACAGAATAAAAGCAGCTGGGATTATCTTTTTATCGATCTTGAAGGTCTGGTTTCTTCCACTTATCCAAATAATTTAAGATTAAGATCTATCCTGCTTGATCGCATATATAGTAATGCCCTGCTGCTTACCCATGATGCATATCCCAGAATCGGTAATCTGATTCTGGAGATCATCCGGGAATCCAGGGAAAAGGAGGAATTCTATCTGGAAGCCATCAAGTCCTACCTTCTGACACTGGTATTTGAACTTGCTCGCATACAGTCGGGATCCAGCAAGATGCCTGAGCCTCTTCTTCATGAACATTTTGCACAGATTGGTAATGCCATTACTTATATGGAAACACATTATCATGAAAATATCAAAACGAGTACACTCGCTGAAGTATGCAACTTAAGTGAAACACATTTCCGAAGATTGTTTTTGAAAAAAATAAATTATACCCCTCAGGATTATCTGATTCGTATCCGTATTCACGTCGCCTGCAGACTCTTACAGGATGAGACAGTCAGTATCGAGGAAGCTGCTCTGAAATGTGGTTACATCTCAATGTCAACCTTTAATCGTAATTTTAAAAAGGTTATGCACCAGACTCCAAAGGAATGGAGGCAGAATGGTAGTCTTCATACAGTCAATATAACCAATTATTCCAAATATTAAAGTAATTCGGTCGTATTGTTATGCTATATCAACAAATAAACTAATAGCAAACAACTTCTTGTGAGCGTATTTGCCTTTTTTGCGGTCGAATCTGCGCACAAGCAATTTGTTCTTTATGTTAAAATAACTAAGACAAGGCACGAATCATGTTCGGAGATGTACAACATGCACAAATGATAAGCCTGCAAAACAAAAGACAAAAGGAGGAATTTTATATGAAATTCAACAAATCTATGGCTATCGCTCTTACCGGAGCAATCGCAATGTCAGCATCAGCTGTAATCCCAGCACTTGCTGAAGACAACAAACTTACTGTTTGGACATGGGATAAAAACTTCAACATCTACGCTATGGAAGAAGCAGCAAAGATCTATGCACAGGATCATGAAGGCTTCGAAGTAGTATGTGAAGAAATTCAGTCTGACGATATCGAAACAAAGATTACAACAGCAGTTCAGGCAGGTGACCTCTCTACTCTTCCAGACATCTTCCTGATGCAGGATAACTCTTTCCAGAAATATACATCATTCTATCCAGATGTATTTGTAGATCTTACTGACAGCGGAATCGACTTCTCTCAGTTTGGTGGAGCTAAAGTTGCTTACTCTACACTTGATGGCGTAAACTACGGTGTTCCATTTGATAATGGTACTGTAATCGCTTGCTACCGTACAGATATGCTTGAACAGGCTGGTCTTACAGTTGATGATTTCACAGATATCACATATTCTCAGTACATGGAAAACGCTAAGAAGGTTCTTGAAGCTACAGGAACACCTATCCTTACAGCACAGGCAGGTTCTCCTGACGTTATCATGATGATGCTTCAGTCAGCAGGTGCTTCTCTCTTCACAGAAGATGGCGAAGCTAACATCGTTGGAAACGAAGTTCTTGTAGAAGCAATCAATGTTTACAAGCAGATGGTTGAAGACGGAACTCTTGTAGAAGTAACAGACTGGGATCAGTATATTTCTTCTCTTAACAGCAGCACAGTAGCATCTACATTCAACGGATGCTGGATCATGGCTTCTATCCAGGCAGCTGAAGATCAGTCAGGTAACTGGGCAATTACAAATATGCCAAAATTCGATTCTATCGAAGGTGCAACAAATAACTCTAACAACGGTGGTTCTTCATGGGCTATTTCTTCTAACTGCGCTAACACAGAACTCGCTATCGATTTCCTGAATGCAACATTCGCAGGAAGCACAGATTTCTATGATACAATCATCAGCCACGGCGCACTTGCAACATGGGCACCAGCAGGTGAATCTGATGTTTACAACCAGCCAGTTGACTTCTACAATGGCGATACTGTATATGCTAAGATCGTTGATTTCGCTACAAAGACACCTTCTAACATCACAGGTGCTTACTACTACGATGCACGTAATGCAATCGGTGTTGCTATTTCTAACATCATCCAGACAGGTGCTGATATGGAAAAAGAACTCGCAGCAGCTCAGGATACTCTTGAATTTGCAATGTTCTAATCAACATTTTCTATAAGAGAAATATGGTCTGTAAGGCAGGCGTCTGCAGCCTTACAGACCATTCTTATTTACGTTTAAATAAACTATCAGGAGGCAAATCTAATGCAGTCAAAGAAAATGTCCCTTGCAAAAAGACATAATCTCATCGGATGGGCATTCCTCGTTCCAGCAGTTGCGTTAATCTGCTGGACCAGTTTCTATCCAATGATCCGTGCATTCATCCTTTCTCTTCAGAAAGGAAAAGGTGTACAGTACCAGTTCGCTGGTCTCTTTAACTATGCACGTATTTTAAAAGATGCTACTTTCAGAGCAACTCTTTTTAATACATTCTTCTACCTGATCATTCAGGTTCCTGTAATGCTGATTCTGGCCTTAGCGCTGGCATCCATGCTGAATAACAAAGATCTTAAGTTCAAAGGTCTTTTCCGTACCTGTATCTTCCTGCCATGTGCAACCTCTCTGGTTTCTTATGCGATGATCTTCCGTTCACTCTTTGCAAATGACGGATTCATCAACACAATCCTCAGAAATCTTGGTATGCAGCCGGTTATGTGGTTTGCAGGTGCATGGACAGCAAGATTCGTTATTATCATCGCTCTGATCTGGAGATGGACAGGATACAACATGGTATTCTACCTCTCAGGACTTCAGAATATTGAATACTCTGTATATGAAGCAGCAAAGATCGATGGCGCATCTCCGCTTCAGACATTCTTTAAGATTACAGTTCCACTGTTAAAGCCAACAATCCTGCTTACAACCATTACTTCTACCAATGGTACATTGCAGCTGTTTGACGAATCACTCAACTTAACAAATGGTGGTCCTGGTAACTCTACAATGACAATGTCACATTATATTTACAATACTTCCTTTGTAAATAGCCCGAACTTCGGATACGCAGCAGCACTTTCCATGATTATCCTTGTGCTGGTTGCAATCCTTGCATTACTCCAGATGAAAGTAGGTGACGAACGATGAATAAAGCACAGAAGATTGGTTCATATGTTTTCCTCTCTGTTATGTCTTTACTTTCCATCTTCCCGCTGTACTACATGGCAGTTTCTGCTACCAACTCAACGGTTGATGTATCACGAGGCAGATTGATTCCAGGTACATATCTGGTTGAAAACTTCAAGAATCTTATTGCAAACCAGAACCTTGGTCTTGCACTGTTTAATTCTTTCCGTAATGCGATCGTGCTGACAGTCTTATGTCTTCTTGTATGTTCTATCGCAGGTTACGGTTTTGAAATCTATCATGACAGAGGAAAAGATGCTGTTTTTGCAGTTCTTCTTACTGCTATGATGGTTCCTTTTGCCGCAATCATGATTCCAATGTTCCGTATGTTCTCGACTTTACATCTGGTAGATACAATGGCAGCATTCATGCTTCCATCTATTGCAACACCATTCATGGTTATGATGTTCCGTCAGGCTTCCAGATCGTTCCCTGTAGACATTATCGAAGCTGCACGTATCGATGGACTTAGCGAAGCCGGAATCTTCTTCCGTATGTTCGTTCCAACGATGAAATCTACTTATTCTGCAGCTCTGATCATCGTATTCATGAACGCATGGAACAACTATATGTGGCCAAAGATCATCCTGCAGAAGA
This sequence comes from Marvinbryantia sp., assembly GCA_045598185.1. Taxonomy (GTDB): domain Bacteria; phylum Bacillota; class Clostridia; order Lachnospirales; family Lachnospiraceae; genus Marvinbryantia. The sequence goes on along the minus strand of JAZLLO010000031.1, from coordinate 64,529 downwards.
ATTCATCCATCACTATGCCTATGCTGGTTTCCAACCTTCTTGGTGGATATCAGGTTGATTACGGTATGCTGATGCTTGGTGTATTTATCTGTACAATTCCTACAGCAATTATCTTCTTCTGCTTCCAGAAGAGCTTCACAGAAGGTATTACTGGTGCTGTAAAATAAGTTTTATCTATGTCATACATTCAGGGCGGATCGCATATCCGCCCTTTCTTTCACAATAACCTGGAGGTTTATCAAAAATCTATGTCTGAATTTAATTATAACCTTGTAAAAGATCCTTTATTTTTCAGTGACGGACGAATTCCTGCTCACTCTGATCATCTGTATTATGTATCCGAAGAAGAGATGGATGCAAAAGAGATGTCCCTTCGCATGAGTTTAAATGGTGTGTGGAAGTTCCACTATGCGAAGAACTATGCAAGTGCAGTTCCTGGATTTGAAAAAGAAGACTACTGCTGCCGTTCCTGGGATGACATCCGCGTTCCGGCTCATATCCAGATGGAAGGCTACGACGTTCCACAGTATGCTAACGTTCAGTATCCATGGGAAGGTCATGAGGAAATCGTTCCTGGTGAGATCCCAACAGCATTCAACCCTGTAGCAAGCTATGTGAAATATTTTGAAGTGCCAGCCGCATTTGCAGGAAAACGTATCTTCATCTCATTCCAGGGTGCTGAAAGTGGTATTGCAGTATGGCTCAATGGTTCATATGTTGGATACAGCGAAGACAGCTTCACTCCTTCCGAATTCGAGCTTACTCCTTTCCTGAAGGAAGGCGAGAATAAACTTGCATGTCAGGTATTCAAATGGACCAGCGGCAGTTGGTGCGAAGACCAGGACTTCTTCCGTTTTTCCGGTATCTACCGTGATGTGTATCTCTATGCAATTCCAGAAGTACATGTTTCTGACCTGAAGGTTCAGACTCTTCTCGATGACCAGTATGAGAATGCAACATTAAAAATCGATCTTCTTATGGCAGGAGAAGGCTCTGTGAAGGCAGTTCTGTCAAAGAATGGTGCTGCAATCGGTGAATGCTCTGCTGCTGCAGGTGAAAAAGTTCTAATGGAAATGCCTGTGGAAAAACCAGAATTATGGAGTGCTGAAGTTCCTGCTCTCTATGACCTGACTGTAACTGTATGTGATAAGAATGGGGAAGTAAAAGAGATCATCCCATACCGCGTCGGCTTCCGCCGTTTCGAAATGGATGGAAATATCATGAAGATCAACGGAAAACGTATCGTCTTCAAGGGTGTTAACCGTCATGAATTCAGTGCAAGAACAGGTAGAAACGTTTCCCGTGAAGAACTGATCCAGGATCTTACTGTCATGAAACAGAATAATATCAATGCGATCCGTACCTGTCATTATCCGGACGCTGTTGGCATTTACGAACTTTGTGACGAATATGGTATCTACCTGATCGCAGAAACCAACCTGGAATCACATGGTACCTGGGATACTGTAATGGGAAGTGATTCTCCTGATTACGACCGTATCATTCCATGCGACCATCCAGACTGGGAGCCAATGCTTTTAGACCGTGTGAATTCTTTATACCAGAGAGATAAGAATCATCCAGCGATCGTCATCTGGTCCTGCGGTAACGAATCCTTTGGCGGATCTGTTATCTATCATATGTCTGAGAAATTCCGTGAACTGGATAATACCCGTCTTGTTCATTATGAAGGTGTTCGCTGGGATAGAAGATACAACCAGACCAGTGATATGGAAAGCCAGATGTACCCATCAGTTATCGATATCAAGGCATTCCTTGCAGAACACAGAGATAAGCCATTTATCTGTTGCGAATATACACATGCTATGGGTAACTCCTGTGGTGCAATGCACAAATACACAGATCTTACTGATACTGAGCCTCTGTACCAGGGCGGCTTTATCTGGGATTACATTGACCAGTCTATCTTCAAGAAAGACCGTTATGGCAATGAATTCCAGGCTTATGGCGGTGACTTCGGCGACAGACCAACCGACTACAACTTCTCTGGAAATGGTATCGTATATGGTGGTGACCGCAAGCCATCTCCAAAGATGAGCTATGTGAAGTTCAATTATCAGAATATCACTGCAAATGTATGTGAAGATAAGGTTGAGATCATCAACAAGAACCTCTTTGTAAATACCAATACTTTTGATTGTGTTGTAACTCTGGAAAGAGAAGGAAAGCTTCTGAAGACAGTTATAATGCCAACAGACGTTGCACCACTTTCTACCGGTGTCTATGATATTCCATTTGCAAAGGCAACAAGACCAGGCGAGTATGCGATTACCGTATCCTTCCGTCTGAAAGATGATACCATCTGGGCAGTAAAAGGACATGAAGTAGCTTACGGACAGGGCATTTATAAAGTAGCTGGTGCTGTTGAAGCTAAGAAAACCGGAAGATTCGAAGTGATCCGCTCTGCTCATAACTTTGGTGTAAAGGGTGACAACTTCTCTGCCCTCTTCTCATACTTAAATGGTGGTCTTGCTTCTTATGTATATGCTGGCAAAGAAATGATCGAGATGATTCCAAAGCCAAACTTCTGGAGATCTCCTACTGACAATGACTGCGGTAACCTCTTCCAGATGAGATACGGCCAGTGGAAGCTTGCATCTATGTATGTAAATCACAAATACGTTCGTGACGGTAAACGTCCAAGAGCTTTTGCTCCGGAAATCGAAGTTACGGATGAATATGCACAGATTGCCTTCATCTACGAACTTCCGGTAAAATTCACCACTATGGTAAAATTGACATACCGTGTATTCGGTGACGGAAGTATCCAGACAACACTTTCTTACGACCCTGTAGCAGAACTTGGTGATATGCCTGAATTCGGTGTTATCTTCAAATTCAACGCTGATTATGAAAATGTTACATGGTACGGACCTGGTCCTGATGAAACCTATGTAGACCGTTGTTTCGGTAATAAGCTTGGTATCTACAAGAATAAGGTCATCGACAATATGGCAAAATACCTTGTTCCACAGGAATGCGGCAATAAGCATGGCGTTCGCTGGGCATCTGTAACAGATAATAAAGGGCGCGGCATTCTTTTCACTGGTGATGAAATGGACTTCTCTGCACTTCCATGGACTCCACATGAGATTGAAAATGCAATGCATCCATACGAACTGCCACAGATCCACCATACTGTAGTACGTGTATCAAAACAGCAGATGGGTATCGCCGGCGACGACAGCTGGGCTGCACAGACCCATCCGGAATTCCTGCTCGATGTTTCAAAACCAATGACCTTTACATTTACATTTAAGGGAATCTAATCATAAAAATCCCCGGCTCCTTATATAGAAGCCGGGGATATATTTTATAACATAGATATTAAATTCAGATGATTAATCTTACCAAGCGAATTCTACAGAATTCAGATCATAAACTGCTGGCTGGATATCAAGACGGCTCTCGATAAAGTTAATTGCCATCTCTGGCCACTGACCGATCTGTGTAAATGCATTCACATAGTTACGAACGCCTGTACCAAGTCCTACACCGTGAACTGCATCTGGTGCAAGGTAGAAACTGAAATCAGGGAATGTTGCAGAAATATCTGCAAGGTCTGGAAGCATCATAGCTGCTGTTAATGCATCTTCATGACCTGCAACTGCGAACATAGATGGTAAGTTCTCATTGTTAGAGAAGTCTGTTCCCATAGGAATCAGTCCGTAAACCGGGATAGCAATCTGGATATCTGCATTCTCTGCATCAACTTCGTCACATACATAATCCGGATATACAGTATCAGGTGTTACATTGCCATACTGATATGAGATTGCCTGAAGAATATTCATACCACCAGCTGAGAAACCTACTGTGATGATTGTATCAGCAGCTGCGATTCCCTTTTCTTCTGCATTATGACGGATATAACGAATAGCACGTCCAAGGTCAAGATACTGGTCTGCTGCAGCGTATGGGTTAACACGACGCTGAAGAACGTATGCATTATAGCCATTCTCATTGAAGAATTCAGCTACAGGATAACCTTCTACTACATTATTACGATGTGTGCTTCCGCCACCAGCGATAATAACAACATTACCTTTTACTTCACTCTGATCTTCCAGAACGTATGGATTCAGGAATGGTTCAAATCCTTCATTATCGTAAGAGATCTCCCATCCTTCTGTTGGAAGTGGATCTTCAACTGCCATCTTTTCGCCCCAGATCTTCCAGACTGTTTCTGAAGGATCATCAACAATCTTTGTCAGTGCTTCACGTTTTTCCTTCAGATCTACACACATGTCATAGTTCTCTGCTGTGATGCCAGGTTCTTTTCCATCAACTGATTCATACTGGCAACGTGATAACTTATGGAATACTACATAGAACTGTTCGAAATCACCTTCGTATGCTGCAGGATAGAATGCAACTTCACGTGAAAGAGCAAGTTCTTCAGCTACCATAGCCTGAACTTCTTCGTCTGTGTGATCTGCTTCTGCAAATGCCACACAACTACTAACTGCAAGTAACGTTAATAAGGAAGTAATGATTTTTTTCTTCATAGAAGACTCCTTTCTGTGCCTGCGCGGTAAATACTACCGCTGATAAACTAGTAATTATACGTTTTCTTATGAAAGAAAAATGCTGTATATGGTAAATTGTAACATATAAGCAATGAAAAAACATTAATATTTATGCGATTTTCATAATATTTTTTGTTCCAGATTACTATTCAGGCGCATTTCATTCTGTACAATCTTAGATTCTTGACTTCTGTGATTAGCTTCTTACCTTACTGCCCTGTACAAAATCTGTTTCCGGGCATCCCATGTTTGTTTTCTTGCTTCGCCGCCCTGCTACAGCATTCTTTCTAGCCGGTTTTTCCTTTTTCCTGCTTCGCCGCCCTATTACCACATTCTTTTGGTTCGTTTTTTCCTTTTTCCTATATTCGCCGCCCTGCTACAGTATTCTTTCTGGTCGTTTTTTCCTTTTTCCTGTATTCGCCGCCCTGCTACAGCATTCTTTCTGGTCTTTCTTGTCTATTTTCTTGCTTTTCGCCCTTTGCAGACTGTGACACTCATCTTCTGTATGTAAATATATAACTTCCAGAACCAATTTGTGTTTTCATGCCTTCCTCTGATGGAACATATATTGCACTGTCTACTACCAGAACCTCTTTTGCCTGATCCAGGCATACAACTGCAGTTGTATTAACCGTAACCTTTACAATAATCTGGTCATCCCGTCCCCAGTGGCTCACCAATGACTCATTCAATATCAATCTCGAATGGTTCGTCGATTGTTTCAGATACATACTTACCATTCTTTTTTCGTTGTTTTACACATTCTGTAAGAAGATATTCGATCTGTCCGTTTACAGACCGGAAATCATCCTCCGCCCATGCTGCGATGGCATTATATAATTTTTCAGAAAGGCGAAGCGGAATCTGTTTCTTAGTCGCCATCTTAATACAGACTTCCCGAATTTACGACTGGCTGTGCGTCGTGATTACCACAAAGGACTACCAAAAGATTAGATACCATCGCTGCTTTTCTTTCTTCATCCAGCTCAACTACATCATTCTCACTCAGGCGTTCAAGTGCCATCTCTACCATTCCAACTGCTCCATCTACGATCATCTTTCTTGCATCGATGATAGCTGATGCCTGCTGACGCTGAAGCATAACTGCTGCAATCTCCGGTGCATATGCAAGATAAGTAATACGGGCTTCTACAATCTCAAGACCTGCTTCTTCTACCTTTCTCTGAATCTCTTCACGAATACGTTCTGCAACTAATTCACTGGAGCCTCTCAGACTTCCATCATCTGCCATACCATCTCCTGTTGTATCAACATTCGGAGCAACATCGTATGGGTAAAGACGAACGATATTTCTTAACGCACTGTCACACTGAAGAGAAAGATATTCTTTGTAGTTATCTACATTGAAAACTGCTTTTGCTGTATCTGTGACACGCCACATAACTGCGATTGCAATCTCTACCGGATTACCAAGACAATCATTGATCTTCTGACGGTTATTATTCAATGTCATGATCTTAAGTGAGATCTTTTTGCTTGCAAATTCTGCTGAAGCTTCCGTTGAACCGGAAGACAGTTTAATAAGACTTTTACTGTTATTATCAACATCACCACTCTGGTTAAGTTTTGTCTTTGCAGCTGGATTCACAGCTGTACAGAATGGATTCACAAAGTAAAAACCATCTGCCTTTAAAGTACCAACATATTTACCGAAAAGTGTCAGTACTAGAGCCTCCTGAGGTTTTAATACTTTCAGACCCATGAGCGGGATCCAGGCAACTGCTGTAACAACGATGGATACGATAAGCCCAATAGCCGCTGGTACACCAACGCCTCTATCTAAAGCAATCCCACTGAAAATAATGCCAGGAACAGCAAGAATATATAACAGAAGCACTCCAAGCAATACAGCCATTCCGTTCTTTTTATTGGATAATACGATTTCTTTCATGATAATTCTCCTTTCATATCGTCTATGAGATATTTATACGATATCACTTTGATATCATTTTGTAAATACATTGGTAAAAATGTACCGCTTGCCTGTGATAAATCAGGCAAGCGGTACTCTAACACATATTTCCCAATAATCATTCTTAAAATCTTCTTGGAATAACGATTGCTGCTACCAGATATGGAAGGATTCCAAGGCCACCCATCAAGCAAACAGCTGCAACCCCAAGTCTTACCAGTGTAGAATCAACTCCCAAATATTCTGCGACACCTCCGCATACTCCACATACCATTTTATCTGTTTCTGATTTCATTAATCTCTTTTCCATAATATACCTCTTTCCTTTGATCGATCAGCTTATTTACTGTATCGCTTTTCTTTATTTATCTTATGCAACTAATATATATCCTCAAGATTAAAGAATCAGGGGAGAAAGATTAAAAAATGATTAGAATTCTCTTTTCAAAAATAATATCACATCCCCACATTAAAACCAATGGAGACGGTTCCGAATGGCACACATATGACTAATTCAAGTCTACTATTCCTGTCGGTGCACTCCACCTAAAGCTTTAAGCAAAGATTAAGGTACTTCGTATATATCGTTTATAATTACTTGATATCCTTACATCATCAAGAGGAACACACAGTTCAAAATATCAAAGAGAGAAAAAGGAGATTAAAATCATGACATTTGCAAATTTGTCAAAGGAAAGAAAAGTAGTAACTGTAGTTTGTAACGTATTATTCTTTGGAGCACTTGCTGCAACAATTGCTCTTCCTACACTTCCAAGACTTGCCATGTTCAGTATCGAGCTTGCATCCGTTGCCGGTGAACTTATGGCATATTATAGTTTCAGAAAATGATGTATTAGCAAAGAGAACAGCCAGGACATTCGTCCTAGCTGTATTTATTATTATCACGCAAAAACGATTAGATATCAATTGCCTCGCTTATCCAGTTCTTTAATACTTCAACCTCAACACCAGCTGCCTGTGCAATGATATTCTCACTAACCCCTTGCTTATACAGATTGATAGCCATATCACGTTTCTCTAAGATTCGACCTTCTTCTCGACCTTCTTCTCGAAAGCTTACTCTCAGAATATCTTCTCTTGAAAATGTTGCTATCGTCATATCACACACTTCCTTTCTCACAAACAATGCTTTCAGTACATTTCTTTCTATTAACAACGCTATCATTTCAGCGATACTCCTTATTTTTTCTGGCAACTGATATATAATATTGTCCTTTGAATCTGCTTGTCTTTTTGCCATCTGAATGTAGGTTATACTTGCAGCACTAACTGCATACTGAAGCAATTCATTCTCTACCAAATTGAAAGATTGTAATCTCTGCGGAAGTACATTTTCATTGATATAATCAAGTACTTCGTATCCCTTCATACGAAAATCATATTTGTGAACCGTTACTTCCAGATCCGCGTTCACTCCTGCCAATTCTCCTTGTAACTGCATATAAGAATCGCTCAGTTTAATTTCAGTTTCGGCTATCGGAAATGATTTTTTTCTGTTATCAATCCCAACATTAACTGTAAATAACTTCGGAACAGGAAACATTATTCTTTTAGTTCCATATAAAATCTGTTCTGAATCAATCTGCTGTCTCAAACCAGCCACAACATATTCCAGTAATCTATAAGCAATATTAACGCATTCTGTCGATTGCTCCTCTAACATAATATACATACATCCATCATATAAAAAAGCGAGATCATTATACTTATTCCCAAAGATTACCGGTCTTACATTTGAGGAATCTATCTCTCTTGGTGCTTTACCAATCAGAAACTCTGCAAGATGCATCTTACTCTCATCAGATTCATACACCTTATCAAACAAACGATCCTTCAATTTGCTGTTCTCTACAATAACTTCTACCTTTTCATTTTCTTTAATAGTATCATACCCCCAAACCAGAGTCAAACTCCGTTATTTTCCTGATCAGTATCGATACAATAGCATAAAATCCACGCGATTCCTGTCGATTTACTGCTGTAATATTATTAAATATTTATGAACTGTCCCCAATGGCTCACATGAAATCAATCTGTATCTTGTACTCATAATGTGCTATACTGAAACAAATCTACATATATCTACACAAGGAGACAAATTCATGAAACAATTAACAAAATACCTATCCCTCTTTCTGATGATGCTTATGCTGATTGGTGTGCTTTCTTCCCCAGCTTCTGCTGCATCATCTGTAAAAGTGCCTACCGTTGGCTCTGTCACAGTTACGAGCACATCCGCAGGTAAATTAACGGTAAAATGGAAGAAAGTCAAAAATGCCTATCGCTATCAAATCGCTATTGCCCAGAACAGTGCATTTACAAAGAACGTATCCAAAACTCTTGTAAAATCAACAACTTCCTGTAAAACTTTCACCAATCTGAAAAAGGGCAGCAAATACTATGTAAAGGTTCGTGCCCTCAAGAAGAAAAATGGCGAGACTTTTTATGGAAAATATAGTAAAACCAAATCATGTACTGTCAAAAAAAGTTCTTCTTCAGGAAATACTTCAGGATCTGGTTCTGGAACAGTCTATTGGACTCCTAGCGGATCCGTATATCACTCAACAAGAAACTGTCCTACTCTTTCAAGATCTAAAACAATTCGCTCAGGCAGCGTTTCTCAAAGTGGTAAGCTACGCAAATGTAAAGTATGTTATTAGTCCTACATCCCGAAAACTAAAAATAGCCAGCAAAAGCTGGCTATTTTGTATTTATTGATTTTTTCTAAAAATCCCCGGTACTGCCAATATTGCATTAATCAAGCACCAGTACGACCAGATTACCAAGTCACTATAACTTCCAGAATTGGAAATACCAAGTAAGAATCCCAACAGGAAAATAATGCTAAGAGCTATACTTCCGCCTCTCCCTCCTTTTCTTACACAGATAGATACAATTCCTCCTGCTAACAGTGCGATTGCAACGATGAGTCCTGCTGTTCCAGAAACTTCCCCATTCTGTTGTAATGCATTGCTAAGTCCTGCCATACTTGACTGGAAAAGAACAAAAAGTGATAAAATAATAGATAATATCCCTGCAACTAATCTCCATATCTTCATAAATCAAATCTCCTTATGGTTCCAATGTAAATGTTTCTTCCAATACAGAATCTGCCATCCAATCTTCCTCATCATATACTCTAATCGGAAGTGTAATACTACTTATCTCTGTGATATTCTGCTCTTCCAATGATGATTTATACCAAATAATGTCGTCAAACGATGTCTTTCCTGCATTTACTGAGGTTGCCCAAAATGGATCACACATATAACCATTGACCGATGCATCATCCAAAGAGAACATAAGATTTTTATCTGTCTTATTCTCCAGATAAACCTCCACTTTATAGCCAAATAAATCATCCGGATCATATCCTATTACAGTAATAGCACACTCATCATTGTCTACAAGTATCTGGTCTGTATCTTTCTTTTCTCTCATAAATGTAGTTTTATTTTCTTCCCCTGAAGGATAATAAATGAACACCTCATTCATAAGCGGGTCTGCCATCCAATCATCCGAATCATATACACGAAGTCGAAATTCAACAGCAGTAACCTCATCGATTCCAATCTTTTTGAAGTCTTTTCCCGTCCAGTTAATCTCTTTATTAGCCTTCATTCCTGCAGAAATCTCCGTTGCCCAGAACGGATCTGCCATTAGTCCATTAACAGAAACATCTTCAAATGAATACATCAGCTCCTTATCTGTATTATTCTCCAGATAAACTTTCCATTCATAACCGAACAAACCATCTTCCTTAGTATCCATCAAGGAAAAAGTCAGATCATCATTCTGTACAAATGTCTTAAGTGGTTCATTTTCTGCCGCAGCAGTCGCCATCATCAGTACTGTAGCTATAATGGTTATTTTCCATATCTTACGAAACATGATATCTCCCCCTCATAATTTTATTATGTACCAAGTATATCACGAAGACGGAATTTCGCTTCTCCCCGCTACAGTGGGAAAGCACAAATTTTATTCTTTTATTCCACTTGTTTTTAATGCTTCAAATCCATTACTACGTAGCAGTTCATTAACCTCCAGGATGCTTCCCGGACGTTTGTTGAAGCAGATCATAATTAAAGCATCTCTTGGAATCTTTACATAGAGTTCGGGCATCTCGTAGAGTCGAAGCGCTTCCTGTGTATCACTGATATTTAATCCACCCGCATAACATATTCTAAGGATTATATCTCTTTGTTTTGTCCTTTTCTCCCCTGATAACAACTTATACCCATAACCTTCCGGGATATCTGCTTTCAGGAACAGCTTCTGCTGAGAAAGACCTATCTCTTTTATTTTTTTCTTAACAAATACTCCAAATGGATTATTCTCCTGACGCATACTGTCACTATTGGAATCCAGAAATGTCCGGAAATCTGTTGTATGTGTTTTCATCAGGATCTCTTCCAGTTTCTTTGTGTTTTTCTTTTCCATCAAAGCCTCCTGTGCTAATATATATGTTAGTAAATAATGACGTGAGAGGATATCGTTGTGAATTTTGAAACAGAGTTAGCTCTTTCTTATTATAAAGAATTGACCCAGCTCAATTCAGAGCATAGGGTCAGTATCGTTCAGCATCTGGAATCCAGACAACTCTATGTAAAAAAAGTTCTGGATACCTATAATACCGATGTCTACTATAAACTACAGCAATGCCACATCGCCGGTATTCCACAGATTCATGAAATCATCGAGAGTGAGAATCAACTTGTTTTGATTGAACAATATGTTCCTGGCAAAACACTAACCGAATATATCAATACCGAATCCATCGATGATGCAGTTATCCAGAAATTCATCGTCTCATTATGCCAGACCGTGCAGCAACTCCACGAAATGGATCCTCCTGTGATCCATCGTGATATCAAGCCTTCCAACATTATTATCACCCCTCAGGGAGATACTTGTTTACTCGATTTCAATGCAGCAAAAGCATTTTCAATAGACAAAGATTCCGATACACTCCTTATCGGCACGCACGGATATGCTGCACCAGAACAATATGGATTTGCACCATCATCTCCTCAAACAGATATCTTTGCTATTGGCATGGTCATGAAGGATCTTACAGCCGCAGCCAGTCTTAAGACGCATCGTTTCGATTCAATCATTGAAACCTGTACCAGATTAGATCCGAAAGATCGTTACAGCACTGTCACAGAACTGATGAATGCACTGAACATCCAGGCAAACAATCACTCTGTGCTTACAAAGATCGTATCCCATGAAGCTTCTGTGAGCAAATCAATCGGATGGAAGCGTTTTCTTTTCCCTGGAATGAATTCAAAACATATCACAGTAAGAATTATTTCCATACTTTTTTATGTATTCTGCGCCATCTGCTGTGTTCGTACAGATTTTAATAGAACCATTCCATTCTCGAATAATATCGAGAGAATATTGGAGTTCTTCTTATTGACTTCCATCGTTCTTGTATTTGGAAATTATCTTGGCATCCAGAATCTGATGCCACTATGTAAAAATGATAATATAATTCTCCGATTTATTGGAAAATTGTTGATTACCGCAATTCTTCTTGCAGTTATCTTTACTATCATGACAATCGTATTCGGAATCTGGCATATAGCTCCTGTCACCTGAATCTATCTTAACACAGAATTATCAGAATGATTCCCACCGCAATGGTAGAATTTTCAGTAGTAAATGGCGGCTATATGCTTAAATCGCCACCCTATATCACAAAATAAAAATCGCGAATCTCGAAGAGGATTCGCGGGCGAGTCCGGCACTTTCCTTTTCCGGACTCTGCCATCTGAGATGAAATGAAAATAATAGACTTTAACAAGAATTGGATCTGCTATGAAACCGGAAAACGTGAAAATGCGTTTGCCGTTTCCATTCCTCATGATGCCTTGCTCCTGGATGAGAAGGCGGATGGAAGTGCCGCCGGAGTCAACCTTGGATGGTATGTTCCGAAGGATTACACTTATGAAAAGACTATATTTGCTCCAAAAGAATGGGAAAATATAAAAAATGTTCTTTATTTTGAAGGTGTCTATCACAAGGCAACAGTCTATATAAATGAAAAAAAGGCTGCCTATCAGGAGTATGGTTATAATGGATTTTATGTAGATCTCACAACCCGCCTGAATTACGGACAGGAAAATAGCATTCGTGTTGAAGCGGTCAACACCGACCAGCCAAACAGCCGATGGTATTCCGGTACTGGCATCTATCGCCCCGTATGGCTGTATCAGATGCCAAAGGAACACATCCTTATCCATGGAATCAAGGCGAAAACAACCTCAATCCATCCTCCGCATCTGGAAGTTAAAATAGATACAAACACCTCTGGAAATATTGATGTTGAGATTCCTGAATTATCTGTTAGTTGCAGTGCCGAAACAAATGGTACTGTGACCGTAACACTATCTGCACCTGATGCAAAGCTTTGGAATACCGATACTCCGAAGCTTTATACTCTTCGCGTTATTTTTGGCACAGATGTGCGCGAGGAGAAAATCGGTTTTCGTATGATTACTTTTAATGATCAGGTTGGATTTGCGATCAATGGGAACCGCTGTATCCTAAAGGGTGCTTGCATCCATCACGATAACGGACTTCTCGGTGCCTGTGATTACGATTTTGCAAGCCGAAGAAAGATCCGTTTATTAAAAGAGCATGGCTATAATGCTATTCGAAGTGCACACAATCCGACATCTGAGAGTATCCTTCGCGCCTGTGATGAGCTTGGTATCCTGGTGATAGATGAATATTCGGATGTCTGGTATATTCACAAGACAAAATATGACTATGCTGCAAAAGTCGAGACCAATTATAAAGAAGATCTGAAATTTCTTGTGGATCGTGACTATAATCATCCATCCGTCATCATGTATTCCACCGGAAATGAAGTGGCTGAAACTGCACAGAAACGTGGTATTCAACTTTGCGGTGATATGACCAGATATCTTCATGAACTTGATCTAACCCGACCGGTTACCTGCGGCATCAACATTTTCTTCAATTTCTTAAGTTCCATGGGCCTTGGTGTCTATTCCGATAAAAAAGCTTCCAATATTAAAAAGAAGACGGCTGTCGGAAGTGAATTCTTCAATATCCTTGCGGGTATCATGGGTGCCGAGTTCATGAAATTCGGTGCAACGCTTTATCCCTGTGATCTGAGAACAAAAGATGCCTTTGCAAATATGGATATCGCCGGATACAATTATGGAATCAAGCGCTATAAACACGATTTGAAAAAATATAAACATCGCCTGATTCTTGGAAGCGAGACCTTCTGTTCGGATGCGTATCATTTTATAGAACTGGCAAAGAAGGAGAAAAGAATCATCGGTGACTTTGTCTGGGCCGGTATTGATTATCTCGGAGAGGTAGGGATCGGCAGCTGGGAATACAAGGATTATGCTCCTGACTTTTCTCATGGAAAAGGCTGGGTCCTCGCTGGATCCGGAAGATTAGATATCACAGGAAAACCACTCTCCGAAGCGGAATACACAAAAGTTGCATTTGAAAAGCTCGATCTTGCAATCGGAGTTATCCCTGCCAAATACGCCAAAGAACGCCATTCTCCTTCCGCATGGAAGATGACAAATGCCTATCCAAGCTGGTCATGGAATGGTTGTGAGGGAATGCCAACAACAGTAGAAGTCTATTCCCGTGCCGCCGAAATAGAACTCTTTCTAAATGGAAAGAGTCTTGGAAAGAAAAAACGGGGAAATAACTGCAGAATTACATTTCCGGTCACATATATGCCAGGCACATTAACTGCCAGGGCATATGATGAATCCGGAAAACCAGTGGCAGAAAAAAGTCTGGTATCCGCATCTTCTGAAACCATCTTAAAAGCCGAACCCGAACTTGATACGATCCGCATCGGAAGCGATCTAGCCTACGTAAGACTACGCCTTACCGACCAAAACGGAATCGTAAAACCACTGGAGCGCGCCGAAATCAAAGTCGAAGTAACAGGCGGCACCCTGATCGGCCTTGGAAGCGGATGCCCATACTATGAAAAAAGCTATCTATCTGACGTCTGTGACACATACTATGGCGAAGCAATGGCTATCATAAAACCAGATAAACCAGGAAAAATCCTGTTAAAAGCTTCCAGTAAATACACAAATGCTCAGGTAACGATAATAGTTAAGTGAGCTATTGAGCCATTGGGGACGGTTCCGACTGGCTCAAACTCTTAACAGGATTTGAGAAATAACATTTTTAGGAGGAAATCGATATGAAAGTTCTAAATTTCGGTTCTTTAAATGTAGACTATGTATATAATGTTGATCACATGGTACAGGGTGGTGAAACCTTAAGTTCTACCGGAATGAATGTATTTCTTGGCGGAAAGGGCTTTAACCAGTCTGCCGCACTCGCAAAGGCCGGTCTTGAAGTGTATCATGCTGGTCAGATTGGCGATGATGGTCTCGGCTTTTTAGATGGCTGCAGGGAATATGGCATCCATTCTGATTTCATCCGCCAGGTAGAAGGCAAAAGCGGTCACACGATTATCCAGGTTGATAAAAATGGTCAGAATTGTATCCTTCTTCATGGCGGCAGCAATCGTACCATCACCAAGGAATTCGTAGATGAAGTATTGTCTCACTTTGAAAAAGGTGATTTTTTGATTCTCCAGAATGAGATCAACCTTCTGGATTACATTATTGACGCAGCTTATGAAAAGGGGATGGTCATAGTCCTTAACCCTTCTCCGATGGATGCTTATCTGAAATCCTGCGATATGAACAAGATTTCTTATTTTCTCCTGAATGAAATCGAAGGATCGCAGCTCACAGGCGAAGATGATCTGGATAAAGTACCTGCAAAACTCCTGGAAATATATCCAAATGCGAAAAGTGTTCTGACTCTCGGTTCCGAAGGTTCTGTCTACATGGATCAGAACACCACAGTAAGACAAGGCATCTACAAAGTACCGGTTGTAGATACTACTGCAGCCGGAGATACATTTACCGGATACTTCATTGCAGGCGTTATAGCCGGAGATACTATCGAAGTCACTTTGAACAGAGCTGCAAAAGCATCTGCAATCACTGTATCCAGAGAAGGCGCAGCACCATCCATTCCATTTAAAAAAGAAGTAGAATAATTCAAATTTGCACCATTGGGGACGGTTCTGACTGGCACATAAGGCACTGGGCTGAGCCCAGTGCCTTATGTGCCAGTCGGAACCGTCCCCAGTGGCTCGTTTTTATCGTTGTATCTGGTATTGCGAAATATTTATTTTTTGGTTATATCAATATATCCAGTTTTATTTATAATAATGTCATAAATTATTGTATTGAAGGATTGAGCATGAAGAAAGTTGCAGCATTTAATGATTTATCAGGGTTTGGAAAGTGTTCTTTAGGCGTTGCGATTCCCATACTTTCTGTTATGGGTGTGCAGTGTTGTACGATTCCAACAGCAGTGTTAACAAGCCAGTCAGGTTATGAACATCACTACTGTCAGGATCTGACGCATTTTATTGCGAATTATACGAAAGCCTGGGCGCAGAATGGGGAAAGTTTTGATGGCTTGTACAGTGGTTATACCGCCAGTGCCGAGCAGATCACTCTGTTTATGGAGTTCGTCGACACATTTTATAAAGAGAATACACTTCTCCTGGTGGATCCGGTAATGGGCGATGATGGACATACGTATAAGATGTTCACACCAGAGCTTAACCAGAAGATGACTGCACTGGCCCGAAGGGCTGATCTCATTACACCTAATCTTACAGAAGCTTGTCTTCTTGCAGACAGATCCATCGAGGATATTGAGAAATGTAGTCGCGCCAGTGATGTCCTTGAACTGGCAATGGAAGTGGGAAATCAGCTTCTTCAGATAGCAGATAAGAAGCAGGAAGTAATCATCACCGGTATCAAGTGTTGTCACCAGGACGAGTCAATGATCTATAACCTGCTTTTTTCTGAGAGTGATAACTTTCTCTACGGTTCTTCCTTCACCGGTAAAAGCTATTCCGGAACCGGAGATCTGATGGCATCGATTCTTTGCGGTGCGAAGATGAACGGACTAAGTACCAGAGACTCTCTGGTTTTGGCGACCGATTTCATCACTACATGCATCGCAGACACGATGAAAGAAGACATTCCGTGTCAGGAGGGCGTGAACTTCGAAAAATTTTTATACCAATTAGCAACAGGAAGGACATCTGGGAGAATATTATGAGAGAGATGAGTACAACGAACACACAAGTAGCTGCCAAAAGCCGTACCTATTATTTAAGCATTGCTGGCATTTTTACTGCATTGATCACAATTATGACAGCTTACCTGTTTCACATCCCGGTAGGCGTTAACGGCGGTTATATACATTTTGGCGATTCCATGATCTATCTGGCAGCGGTTATGCTCCCACCACCATACGGAATTCTCGCAGCTGGTATCGGCGGTGCATTAGCAGATCTTTTATCCGGCGCTGCCCTCTGGGCACCTGCAACTTTTATCATCAAAATGCTGATTACCATTCCATTTACCAGAAAAGCTGGTAAAATAGTCTGTGTCCATAACGTAATTGGATGTGTAGTTGCATTTCTGATCTCCGGAATTGGCTACTACTTTGCAGAAGCCATTATCTTCGGAACAAAAGCAGCTTTTCTTGCATCCATGTCCGGCAGTATTATCCAGAGCGGTGGAAGTGCCATCTGCTTCATTCTGTTCGGTTGTATGTTAGACCGTATTAATTTCAGACAAAACTTAGGAATCTAGGAGAATTGCATATGGGAGATATTATTTATACTTATAAGAATCAGGTTTACGCAAACATCACGAATAAATGTGACTGTGCCTGTACCTTCTGCATTCGTTCACAGAAGGATGCCATTGGCGAAGCTACCGCTTTATGGCATAAAAAAGAACCAACCTATGATGAGATCATCGCTGCTATCGATGCATTTGATTTTGAAAAATATGACGAATTCGTATTCTGCGGTTATGGCGAGCCAACCTGCGAACTTGAAACTTTACTGAAAACAGCCGCATACGTAAAAGAAAAGACCGGATTACCAATCCGTCTGAATACAAACGGACTCGGTAACCTGTATCACAAAAGAGACATTATCCCGGAACTCACAACTGTGATCGACAGCGTTTCCATCAGTATGAACGCCGCAGATGCAGAGACTTATCAGAAAGTAACCCGCCCATCATTTCCAAATGCATACCCAAGCATGCTCGACTTCGCAGAGGAATGTAAGAAAGCAATCGCAAAGACACAGCTTTCCATCGTAGATGTCCTCAGCGATGAACAGATACAGGCCTGCAAGGAGATAGCCGAAAGCAGAGGCGTATATCTGAAGATCAGACATTTCTCTTCTAAATAATGATTACATAAAATATCCATTATGTCAGCGAATGATATGATGGATTTTTATATTTAGGGACATATAATAAGAAACAGGACATCTTTCAAAAATTATGCTATAATTCACCTCAGATAATGATCCTCGTCCTTTTGAGGATTGATAAAAGAATTATGGAGAGTACTATGAATCAAAAAGAAAAAGTAATACTAAGAAGAAATCTGATTACCTTTCTGGTAATTGTTGCAGTATATCTCTTGCTTCAGATTCTGGGTAGTAGAATTCTTGGAAAGGAATTCAAGGATTATCTGTTTACCTGGGAATGGCAGGAACATCTGAATGAACTGGATCCTGAACAGCTTCAGTTTGAGTTTGAAGAGGAAGGAATGGTTCGTCTTGGAGATGTTACAAAGGAAGATGGATGGATCGTATATAGACTTTATCCGGAAAAAGCAGGTAAAACAGCTATGTCTGTAGTCAATAAAGAAACCGGCGAAGAAGTATTATATACCCAATATCATGTTTCTCGAACGGGAATCATCACTGATTTTTCAACTGGAAACTTCACCAATTATCGCATGTACCATTTCAATATGGTTCTGTTCTGTGCAGCTCTGACCATTCTCCTATGGTTCTCATTTGCATGGACCCAGAAGGAACTGCGGTACAGTTATCATTCGATATTCTATTCAGGTCTTGCATTGTGGATGACTCTGGTTACAGTTCTTCAGCTCAGAATATGGTTCGTAGACTCATTGATGATTGAGGCTTATGGAATTCTTCAGTCAGCAGCAGCAATATTTATGGTGTATACCTTCCTGCCACTTCTGATTTTCTGTATTGCACTTTCGGTCAGCAATGTCAGCCTGATCCGTCATGAAGGCTTCCGTTCAAGAAATGCACTTGGAATTATTCTTTCCTTTATTATGATTCTTGGTGCAATTGCTTGTTTTGGGGTGAATTACCTGTTTACATCTGGTTCTGAACTCCAGATACGAATTTTCTACGCATCCACCAGCATATTCAGCAGCATTTACGCATTCATGGAATGCTTCCTGATTGGATCTATACTCTGCGGAACGCTGGCAGCCAAACAGGAACCACCATATGATATGGACTACCTGATCATTCTGGGTTGTATGATAAAAGAAGACGGTACATTGTATCCACTGATTCGCGGACGCGTGGACAAAGCAATCGCATTTTATAAGAAACAGTTGGAAAAAACCGGTAAGAAAGCAATCTTTGTACCATCCGGTGGAAAAGGATCTGACGAGCCTATTTCTGAAGCAGCGGCTATGAAAAGATATCTTCTGGAACAGGGTATTCCTGAAGAACAGATTATGATGGAAGATCAGTCCAAAAATACGCTTCAGAATATGCGATTCTCAAAGAAATTAATTGAGGAGCAGAATCCTGAAGCAAAGATTGCATTTTCCACTACAAACTTCCATGTATTTCGAAGTGGTATCATCGCCCGTCAGAATGATTTCGAACCATACGGAATGGGCAGTCCTACCAAATGGTACTTCTGGCCAAATGCATATATGCGTGAGGTTGTTGGCATGATGGCTTATAAATGGAAATCAATGGTAATTGTAGTGATTCCAATCATCGCATTTCTGATAGCTATCCAGTTCGTTGGGATATAATTATTTTATAAAAGGAGGATAATATGGGATTTAAAAAAGATTTTGTATGGGGAGCAGCAACTGCTTCTTATCAGGTTGAAGGCGCAGCCTACGAAGATGGAAAGGGACTTAACATCTGGGATGTCTTCTGTAAGGAGCCTGGGAAAATATACGAAGGTCACACTGGCGATGTTGCCTGTGACCAGTATCATCTTTATAAAGAAGATATTCAGCTGATGAAGCAGATCGGAATCAAAGCTTATCGTTTCTCTATCAACTGGGCACGTATCCTGCCGGATGGAACAGGAAAGATCAATGAAAAAGGAATTGAATACTACAGTAATCTGATCGATGAGCTGACAGCAAATGGCATCGAACCATACATTACTTTATATCACTGGGATATGCCATATTCGCTCTACCTTCGTGGTGGATTCATGAATGATGAGTTCCCGGAATGGTTCTTTGAATATGCTAAGATCATCGCTGAAAGACTTGGGAATAAATGTACAAAGTTCTTCACATTTAATGAACCTCAGTGTGCAATCGGTCTTGGCTACCTCCAGGGCGTACATGCTCCTGGTCTTAAGGTCATGACACCTGACTTCTTCCGTGCATGGCATAACCTTTTAAAAGCACATGGCCGTGCAGTGCAAGCATTAAGAGAATTCTCTCCACAGCCAGTTCAGGTAGGTCTTGCTGCATGCGGCGGAACCTATTATCCGACAACAGAAACTCCGGAAGATATCGAGGCTGCAAGAAAAGCAACCTTCCATATTCAGGGAAGTGATCCTCTCGAATGTGTATGGAATATCGCATTTTGCTGGGATCCAATCATCAAAGGCGAATATCCGGCAGAAGTGCTGAAAAACTTCCAGGGTAAAATGCCTGAGATTACCGAAGAAGATATGAAGCTGATCTCACAGCCAATCGACTTCATGGCTCAGAATATCTACAACGCTGTTGAGATAAAAGCAGGCACAGATGACATCCCTGTACGTGTTGACCGCTATGCTGGCTTCCCTAAGACTGCAATCCAGTGGCCTGTAACACCAGAATGCCTCTACTGGCCAATGCGTTTCATGGCAGAAAGATATGGAAAGCCACTGTATATTTCCGAAAATGGAATGTCATCCCACGACTGGATCTCTATGGATGGCAAAGTGCATGACGCATCCAGAGTAGATCTGATGCACCGCTATCTTCTGAATCTCAGACGTGCAGATAACGAAGGCATCGACATCAGAGGTTACTTCATGTGGTCACTCATGGACAACTTCGAATGGGCAAACGGATATAACGACAGATTCGGAATCATCTATGTCGATTACCAGACACAGGAAAGAACCATGAAAGATTCCGCTTACTATTATAAAGAAATCATCGAAACCAACGGTGATAACCTATAAGGAGGAATACTATATGCCTGAAAAAGAAAATATACTTGGCACCGAGAGTATAGGAAAGCTTCTTATAACTTATTCCGTTCCCGGTGTCATTTCAATGCTTGTCAACTCCATCTACAACATGGTCGATCAGATCTTCATCGGACATGGAGTTGGTTATCTTGGTAATGGTGCAACCACCGTTTCCTTTCCATTTGTACAGTTATTACTGGCATTATCAATCATGACTTCTGCGGGTACTGCTGCTAATGCCGGATTAAATCTTGGAAGAAAAGATCAGAAGCTTGCTGACGGATTCGTTGGCAGTGGTTTCGGACTTTCCCTTTTCTGGGGAGCGATCCTTCTGATTATCGGCGAAATCTTCATGGTGCCAATGCTGAAGTTCTTTGGTGCAACCCCGGACAATCTTCCATATGCCATTGATTACAGCCGTATCATTCTGGTTGGTTTCCCATTTGTTACGACAGGCATCATGATGAACGATATTATCCGTGCGGACGGATCTCCAAAGTTTGCCATGATCTCCATGATGTCAGGTGCTATTGTAAATATCATCCTCGATCCGATCTTCATCTTTGTCTGCCACTGGGGTGTAACCGGTGCAGCACTTGCAACCATCTTAGGTCAGATACTTACCTGTTTCCTGAGTTTGTATCGATTCCGTAATCTTAGAACATTAAACTTCCGGATTCCGGATATGTTCCCTGTTTTTGGCAGAATCCGAATGATCGTTGTAATCGGTATGTCCGCATTCCTGACTCAGATTGCAAACCTTGTTTCTCAGATCATCCTGAATAATCAGGCTGCAAAGTACGGTTTACTTTCTATCTACGGTGCCGATATCCCTGTAACCTGTTTCGGTATCACAATGAAGATCGTCAGCCTTATGATGTCAATGATTATCGGTATCTCCAATGCTACACAGCCGATTTTTGCTTACAACTTCGGTGCACATAAGTATGATCGTGTCAGAGAGCTGATCAAAAAGGCTGCACTTACCACAATTGTATTCGGATGCTTTGGCTGGATCATCTTCCAGACATTCCCTGCAAGAATCATCGCCCTTTTCGGACAGGAAAGTGATCTTTATAACCAGTTCGGTGTAATGTGTCTGCGAAACATGACCCTGACAATCTTCGTAATGGGAATCCCAATGCTCGCCGGTGTTTACTTCCAGTCGGTTGGAAAACCAATGCAGGCAGTTGTTCTTTCTCTTTCAAGACAGATCATCTTCCTGATCCCAATCATCCTTTTCCTTCCAATCTTCATTGGACTTCCAGGAGTAATGTATGCGTATCCAATCTCAGACATTTTCTCCATTGTCCTTTCGCTGATTCTCTTCTCAAAAGAGATGAAGGTATTAAAAGCAAATATGGCGGAATAAGATATGCGCGCCTCAGATTTTTATCAAATCTGAGGCGCGCATTTATAATTAATATCAAAGAATTGTGGACTGAAATGTAATCGTACCGTCCCCAGTGGCTCTATCTTGCAATTTCGTATAAGTTATTGCCTTTGCAGTCGATGATAACTACCAGAGGCATATCTTCGACATACAGTTTTCGTAAAGCTTCTGCGCCCAAATCTTCATATGCAATAAGCTCACTCTTTTTAATTGTCTTGGCAAGTAATGCACCGGCACCGCCGATTGCACCAAAGTAGACACCAGAATACTTCTTCATTGCTTCTACAACTTCCGGAAGTCTTGCACCTTTTCCGATCATGCCGCGTGCACCTACAGACATCATGGTTGGTGCATAAGCATCCATTCTGCCACTTGTTGTAGGACCTGCAGATCCGATGACCTGACCTGGCTTTGCAGGTGTTGGCCCAACATAGTAGATTGTAGCATCTGTCGGGTCAAAAGGAAGTTCCTCTCCCCTTGCCAGTGCTTCGCACATACGCTTATGTCCTGCATCTCTGGAAGTATAGATCGTTCCTGTTAATAATACTTCATCCCCTGCCTGAAGAGACTCGGCAAGTTCCTTTGTAAGTGGTAAGGTAACTGATTTCTTAGCCATTAGATCACCTCCGTTTTATGTCTGGTAACATGGCAGTTGATATTAACTGCACACGGCATTCCGGCGATATGCGTTGGAAGAGTCTCGATGTTAAGACCGATGGCTGTGGTATTGCCGCCAAAGCCCTGCGGACCGATACCAAGCTTGTTGATCTTGTCCAGCATCTCCACTTCCAGATCTGCATAGAAAGGATCCGGATGAGAAGAATCGATTGGTCTCATCAAAGCCTTCTTAGCAAGAAGTGCAGCCTTATCAAAAGTACCGCCAATTCCAACACCAACTACCATAGGAGGACATGGATTCGGACCTGCAGTATCTACTACTTCCAGGATAAAATCCTTGATACCCTGGAGCCCTGCAGATGGCTTGAACATACGGATCATACTCATATTCTCACTTCCAAAGCCCTTCGGACCAACAGTAATCTTCACGTTTTCCCCCTGAACGATCTCTGTATAGATCATAGCCGGAGTATTATCCCCCGTATTGCCACGACGAACAGGATCTTTTACTACAGACTTTCTTAAGTATCCCTTGTCATAACCACGTCTGACACCTTCATTCACAGCATCAGTAAGGTCACCGCCTGTAAGATGAACGTCCTGCCCTATTTCCAGAAATACACATGCCATTCCGGTATCCTGACAGATTGGAACGTTTTCTTCATCTGCGATTTTATAATTCTCAATGATATTGTCAAGAACACCCTTTGCAATCGTACCTGTCTCGCAGGCTCTGCATCTGACGATTGCATCCTTCACATCCTGTGGAAGATGTTCATTGGCCTCAATACATAATCTCTCAATGACATCTGTCAGCTGATTTACATTAATCTCTCTCATATGATTCTCCTATATTAAGACTAAGCTTCTCTTGCCTGATCCAGCTTCACATTACGGAAATATAATCCCATATCCACCGTGATCTCCAGAATATTTAAAATATAGAAAAAGAAAGAAAGGTAGAATAACCATCCAAGTGGTTCCGCTGCAACGGAAAGAATCATGATCTTACGGATAATTCCGAATACATAACCAATCCAGATAAAAAACTCAAAAAATAAACTCTTTCCCTTTGCTGTTCTGGAAACCCAGGATTTGCGAATGGAGATCGGCCAGGATAATCCAAAACAAAGTATCATCAGTGCTTCTAATAAATCTGTCATAATCGTACTCCTCTATCTTTCATGTTTTGCATAACCAGGAAGCAGCTTTGGTGAAACAGCTCCTGTAGAAATGCCTGCTTCTGTTAGCTCTTTATCGTATTCTTTCAGGTGTGACAGGCTCGGTGTTCCCAGTGTAATCTCTTTACACTTTTCAGCAGCCTTCTTACCGGCATTACGTCCGAATACGATAACATCAAGAAGTGAATTACCCATCAGACGGTTTCTTCCATGAATACCACCAACTGCCTCACCGGCAACCAGAAGATTAGGAATTGCCTTTGTAAAGCCTTCTCCATCAATCTCAAGACCACCATTCTGATAATGAAGTGTTGGATAGATTGGAATTGGAACCTTTCTCATATCAATTCCATAGTTCATGTACATACGATGCATCGCAGGGATTCTCTTCTCAATCGTACCCTCACCGCCGAGGATCTCGATCATCGGAGTATCAAGCCACACTCCCTTATTTCCACCAGGAAGATCAATTCCACGCCCCTCTTCACATTCACGGATAACACCTGCTGCATTCACGTCACGAGTTTCCAGTGGGTGGATATAAGCTTCACCTTCTGCATTCACAAGCTGCGCACCAACGGAACGAACCTTTTCTGTAACCAGTGCACCAAGAATCTGGGATGGATAGATTGCACCTGTCGGATGATACTGGATAGAATCCTGGTAAAGAAGTGATGCACCTGCACGATATCCCATAACAAGACCATCAGCAGTAGCTCCATAGTGGTTAGATGTCGGGAAGCCCTGATAATGCATTCTTCCTGCACCGCCGGTAGCGATAACAACCGTCTTTGCCTTTGCAACTGAATAATCACCCGTCTCCATATTTAAAAGAACAGCACCTGCAACCTGACCCTTTTCATCCTTCAGAAGTTCTACAGCAGACGTAAATTCCACAACAGGAATACCACGGTTTAATACTTCATCACGAACAGTACGCATAATCTCTGAACCAGAGTAATCTTTGGCCGCATGCATACGTTTTCTCGAAGTACCGCCGCCATGCGTCGTTACCATGGTTCCATCTGCTTCTTTATCGAATTCAACTCCGAGATTATTTAACCATTTAATAGCATCAGGAGCTTCCATTACAAGTCTCTTTACCAGCTCAGGTCTCCCTGCGAAGTGACCGCCGCCCATACAGTCAATATAATGCTGAACCGGGGAATCATTTTCCTTATCAGCAGCCTGGATACCGCCTTCAGCCATCATTGTATTGGCATCACCGATACGAAGCTTTGTAACGATCATAACCTTCGCACCTGCATTGTGTGCTTCGATGGCACAGGAAGAACCTGCACCGCCACCGCCGATGATCAGAACGTCAACATCATAGTCAAACTTTGTGATATCGATATCTGCATCAAGAATGCGACTGGTAGAATGCAGCATCTCTGTCAGTTCCAGTGGTGCTTTCTGACCCTTATTAGGTCCAACTTTAATTTCTGCAAAAGCATCTGGATTGTGGTCAGGATGAAATGCTTTTAAAAGACTTTCTTTTTCATCAGCAGTTAAACGTCTCGGCTCCGTTGTCATACGTTCCTTACGGGAAGCTTCGACTTTTCTGACTGATTCCATCATATGATCCGGATATGGTCTGTACATCATTTACCCCTCCTATTTTTCAATTTCTCTGTTATTGTAAAGTTCCTGAAGTTCCTCGATCGGCTTCTGCATAACCGCTTCGATCAGATCGTCAAATTCACCACTGTTGATCTCAGCAACACGTTTTTCCACATGCTCTGTCTTTGGAGCAACGTATTTACCATTTAATCGTCTTGCAAGAAGACCTACCATAGGATGGGAAATGCCTGCAGGACAACGTACAGAACAGCAGCCACAGCTTACACAGTCAAAGGATTCCTCTGCACATTTTGCAAAATCACCTCTCTGCGCGTATGCAATATACTGCATAACATTCAGATCCTGTGTACAAGCCTTGGTACAGGCATTACAGCCGATACAGCTGTAAATCTCCGGATATAACTCCATCATAACCTGCTGATTCGGTTTCAGATCTTCCATCTCATAAGTACGTTTATCGGTTGGGAAGAATGGAATACTGGCGATATACATTCCTTCTTCCACCTGTGTCTGACATGCCAGACATGTCTTTAACTCATTTTTCCCTTTTACTCTGTAAATGGTAGCACAAGCACCACAGAATCCATGACGGCAGCCACAGCCTCTCTTCAGCTCATAACCGGCATATTCCATTGCTGTCATGATCGTCAATTCACCCGGAACGGTATATTTCTTTCCGAAAAAGTAAACATTTACCATATTTTCCATAGGGTACCCCTTTCTGTTATCAATATTTATCAATATTCATTCGGCATTTCATCGATTTCGTCGCAACGGAAAACCGGACCATCCTTGCACACATACTTGGATCCGATATTGCAACGGCCACATTTTCCGATACCACATTTCATACGCAGTTCCAGAGTGGTATAGACCTGTTCCTTGGAAAATCCCAGCTCCTGAAGACCTGCAAGAACAAACTTGATCATGATTGGAGGTCCACATAATAGCGCTGTCTTGTCCGTTGTGAATCCCAGCTCTTTCACATAGTTTGGAACGAAGCCAACATGGCCGTTCCATCCCTCCTGCTCTCTATCGATGGTCAGATAGACATTTACACCTTCCGCCTTCATCCACTTTTCCTGAATCTCCTTCAGCTGAACAAGATCATCTGCAGAACGGGAACCATAAACGATATCTACTTTTCCATAATTTTCACGATTATCCAGTACATAATTGATAACGGAACGAAGAGGTGCAAGACCTATTCCACCGGCGATAAACAGAAGATCCTTTCCCTTCAATTCTGTTTCCACTGGGAAATGATTACCGTATGGTCCACGGACTGTGATCTCATCTCCAACCTGAAGACTATGAAGCATGTCTGTCAGCATTCCGCATTTTTTAATACTGAATTCCTGATATTCCTTATTTGTCGGGGAAGAAGTGATGGAGAACATACCTTCACTTACACCCGGAACGCATACCATGGCACACTGTCCAGGCATATGTTCAAAAAGCTTTCCGCCTTCCGGTGCATTGACACGAAATGTCTTTACATCCGGTGTTTCCTGGCGGATATCTGTGATGATACCAACCTGAGGAATCAAAGTATCAAGCGTATAATTCTTATGGCAACTACATTCACTCATCTTACTTCTCCTCCTTTTCAGTTTTCTCAAATGCTTTGATAACTTTTACTATATTTAAAGAAGCAGGACATTTTTCCACACAACGGCCACATCCAACACAGGAATACATTCCGTTGTTGTTAGCTGGGAAATATACCAGCTTATGCATAAATCTCTGGCGGAAGCGCTGCATCTGACTGTTTCTGTTATTACCATGTGCCATCATGGTGAAATCAGAGTACATGCAGGAATCCCAGCAGCGGTATCTGAGAACACCGTGACCTGTATCATAGTCCTTAATGTCATAGCACTGACAGGTTGGACATACAAAGGTACAGGTTCCACATGCAAGACATGGTTTATAGAGTTCTTCCCAGACTTTGGAATTAAACTTTTCATCCAGAACATCACCATTCCAGCCTTCCAGTGAAAGACCTGCATACGGAAGCTTTTCCATAATCATTTTGATTGCTTCTTTTTCTTCCTGAACTGCATCCTCTGATGCATCTTCCAGAAGTTCTCCAAGACTTTCTGTCAGAGCCTCTCCCTTTTCTGTTAAAGCCTTCCAGTAAAGTGCATCTCCGACAACCCAGGTTACGACATCGCCTTTTGGCTCAGAAGAGTCAATTCCAAACACACTGCAAAAACAAGTTTCTTCCGGTTCATGACAGGCCATTGCTACGATGATTCCATGCTCTCTTCTTGCAGCATAAAAGGTATCCACAGGATCTGATACGAATACCTGGTCCAGAACGGTAACTCCCTGCAGATCACAGGCTTTCATGCCCAATACAACAAAATCACGATCTTTTAAGCTTTCCGGCTCGATCTTCAGCTTCTTTTCTTCTTTTTTAACGGTATAGAGATTCTCACTCTGTGGAAAGAAGGCATCCTTTGGAGACTTTACTGTCTTTAAGGTATCAAGATCTACTTCAGCATCCTCTGTCCATACTCTGTAGTTTGTCTGTTCGCTGACCTTCACAGGAAGGATCAGTTCTTTTTCTGCTGCGATTGCCGCATAAAGCTTTGGTAATGCTTCTTTTGCTATTTTTTTCATGATCTGCTCCTTTCTGCCACAACAGAAGGCTCTGCATCTTCAAATACATAGCGGGTAAGCGGAGCCTTTGCATCTACATCAGCACCGGCCTGGTATTCTCCATACAATTCATTGATATCTTTGATAAATTTACGATTGAAGAGGTGCAGTGGGATTCCCTGTGGACATACTCTGCTGCACTCTCCACAATCCGTACATCTTCCTGCCACATGGAAAGCACGGATGATATGGAACATCTTCTCTTCAAAGCTATCTGTATTCGCCTTCTGCGCACTGTCAAACTTCGTGCTGTCGAATACACATTTGCGGCAGCTGCATGCAGGACATACATTTCTGCAGGCATTGCAACGGATGCATTTGCTTAATTCATTCTGGAAGAAGGCAAATCGTTCCGCCGGACTCATCTTTTCAATTCTTTCTACTTCTTCAAAACGACTGCCCGTTTTTGTTTCTTTCGATTCACCGATGATCTCATCGTAGATCTGATGCTCTTTTCCTTTACAGACGCTGCATCTTTCCAGCATTGCATCCGTATAGGCAACCTTCTTTTCTCCATACAGAGTCTCAAGAGTAAGTTCTTCGCATGAATCGCTTAGTTCTGCACCGGAAACTCCTGTTACACCCTTGATTCCGGTTATTTTAATCTGTTCTATATCAAGCTTGCCCTTACAGCCGACTCCGATGATGTAGGCTTTTTCACGGTCGATTCTGTGTTCTGCCATCAGTTGCTGGAAGCTGTAAGTATCACATGGTTTCAGACAGATCAGTGTCTTTCCTTCCAGTTTGGATGCTTCGATCATATATTTACTAAGATTGGCACCACAGAAACCGTTATACACGAATTCCTCGAGGTCTTTTTCCGTTTCAAAGTAAGCCGGCTGCGGATCGTAGAAGAAATCTCCTTTTTTCCACCCAAGAATACGGGTCACCTTACCGTCAGCAAGCAGTTCTTTTATTCTGACAATCAGTTCCTGCATCTTAAATCCTCCAGTCTGACATTCTTACCAAGGGAATAAATCTTCTCAACAAATTCATTCATGGTAGTGGAAAACTTTACACCCTCTGCTGCAGATACCCATTCCACTCTGGTTCTGCCATTTTCTACGCCAAGATAATCCAGCATAGAGAAGAGAAGTGTCATTCTTCTTCTTGCATAGAAGTTACCGGACGTATAATGGCAGTCTCCCGGATGGCATCCACAGAGAATCACGCCGTCTGCGCCTTTTTCAAATGCGCGCAGGATGAACATTGGATTTACACGGCATGAGCAAGGCACACGAATGATCTTTACATCTGCAGGATAAGCAAGACGGCTGCTTCCCGCCAGGTCTGCTCCTGCGTAACTACACCAGTTGCAGCAAAATGCTACGATCTTTGGTTTGAATTCTGTATTATTATTTATCGACATATTGCATCAACCTCCGCCAGAATCTGTCTGTTTGAGAATCCCTGAAGATCCATTGCACCGGATGGACAGGTTACGGTACATGCACCGCATCCCTGACACAGTGCTGAATTAACTACTGCAATTCTTCTCTCTTCACGGATTCCATGATCGTTGACCAGTTTTGTTTCATAAGAGATTGCTCCGTATGGGCATACATTTGCACACTGAGAACATCCGTTACACATCAGTTCATCTGACTGTGCGGTACATGGATTTGTCATCAGCTTGTCTTTAGCAAGAAGTCCGATAGCTTTTACTGCTGCCGCTCCGGCCTGGGATACGGTTTCCGGAATATCCTTTGGTCCCTGGCAGACACCGGATAAGAAGATACCGGCTGTCGGTGACTCTACCGGACGAAGCTTTGCGTGTGCTTCTGTGAGGAAATTATTGGTATCGATACTTGCCGTTAACATGGTTGCGATATTTCTCACGCCTTCTTCCGGCTCGATCGCAGCTGCAAGAACGACCATATCTGCTTCTTTTAATATCTGTTTATTATCAAGAAGGTCTGATCCCTGTACCAGAAGCTTTCCATCCGGCTGTGGGATGACCTTTCCTACCTGGCCTTTGATATAATTTACTCCGTATTCTTCTACGGCTCTGCG
Source organism: Marvinbryantia sp. (assembly GCA_045598185.1). Lineage (GTDB taxonomy): Bacteria > Bacillota > Clostridia > Lachnospirales > Lachnospiraceae > Marvinbryantia. The sequence continues at coordinate 34,206 of JAZLLO010000031.1, read as the reverse complement.
ATAGAATTCATCGAAGTTCTTTCCCGGCGTACGTACATCGATATAGAATACGGTTACGTTTACATCCGGATATTTATCACGGATCAGCATGGCATGTTTTGCTGTGTACATACAGCAGATCTTTGAGCAATAACTCTTACCGCGCTTATCAGAACAACGGCTTCCCACGCACTGGATAAATACCATCTCCTTTGGATGCTTTCCATCGGATAAGCGTTCCAGATGACCCTTTGTAGGTCCTGCTGCGTTCATGACACGCTCCAGTTCCAGTGATGTGATAACGTCTTTGCTCTGGCTGTACGCATACTCATCGTACTGGTCAAGCTTGATCATGTTAAAACCGGTTGCTACTACGATTGCGCCGTACTTTTCTGTAAGGATCTCATCCTTCTGATCGTAATCAACAGCGCCTGCCTGACAGACTTTCGCGCAGACACCGCATTTTCCTGTTTTAAACTTGGTACAGTGTTCTCTGTCGATAACCGGTACATTCGGGATTGCCTGTGCAAATGGGGTATAGATTGCGCTTCTATTGCTCAGCCCTCTGTTGAATTCACTTGGTGTCTTTTTATTCGGACACTTTTCCTGACATACTCCGCATCCGGTGCATTTACTCATATCAACGCTTCTGGCTTTCTTGCGGATATCTGCCGTGAAGTCACCGACAAATCCGGATACCTTTTCCACTTCGCTGTAGGTATGGATGGTGATAAGTGGATGGGCGTTAGCTTCTACCATCTTAGGCGTCAATATACAAGCAGAACAGTCAAGGGTCGGGAAGGTCTTATCAAGCTGACTCATACGTCCGCCAATACTTGGTGTCTTTTCTACAATATCAACCGGATAACCTGCATCTGCGATATCAAGTGCAGTCTGGATACCTGCGATACCGCCGCCGATTACAAGTGCACGCTTGGTTACCCTGCTTTCACCCGGTTTTAATGGGGTGTTTAGGTTAACTTTTGCTACTGCAGCTCTCATCAGGATCACTGCTTTTTCGGTGGCTTCTTCCATGTTCTTATGAATCCAGGAACAGTGCTCACGGATGTTGGCGATCTCGACCATATATGGGTTTAATCCGGCTCTTTCTGCCGCTTTTCGGAAGGTTGTCTCGTGCATTCTTGGTGAACAGGAACATACGACGATTCCGCCAAGATTCTTTTCCTTGATGGCTGCCTGAATCTTAGCCTGACCTGCTTCAGAACACATATACTGATAATCTTCTGCATGAACGACACCTGGCTCAGAAAGTACCATCTCTACTACTTTTTTTACGTCTACCGTTGCCGCGATGTTACTGCCGCAATGACAGACAAATACTCCTATTCTCTGCAACTTCTTTACCTCCTGTATCTTCTGAATGCGGAAACAAGTAACTGCTGTGGAATATCCGGATCAAGAAGTTCCGGGATCTCATTCGGTGAAAGATAATCCCCGCCCTTTTCTCTTACTACCAGCTGTCTGACTGCATCAATGATCTTTCCCGGCTTTACATCTCTCGGACAACGTTCTACACATGCAAAGCAGGATAAGCATTTCCAGAGAGAAACAGATGACACCAGTTCTTCGATTTTTTCGTTCTGTACATAAGAAACAAACTGGTGTGGTTTAATATCCATTTCCTGAAAAGAAGGACAGGTTGCGGAACATTTTCCGCATTTCATGCATTTCAAAGGATTCACGCCGCTGATCTCTTTGATCTTTTCGGCCTGTTTTTTCTCAACCGTCATTGTAATGCCCCTTTCTCTTACTCTGTTTTTACTCCCAGCGCTTCTGCCAGAAGCTCTGTGAAATAGATTACAGGAATTGATTTTTCGCTGTTTTTGTTCAGATTGTACATGCATAACGGACAGGCAGTGATCATCATATCTGCTCCGAAGCCTTCGGCACTTTCTGTGATCTTTTCGCACATGTTTACAGACATTTCTTTTTCTTTGAGAGAAATGTAACCGCCACAGCATTCATTTCTGTATGGATAGATCACTGGTTCTGCGCCAATCGCGCGGATGAAATCTTCCAGGATCTTTGGGTTTTCCGGATCATCAAATGTCATGATGCTTCCTGGTCTGAGAAGGAGGCATCCGTAATATGCACCAATCTTCTTCCCGGTGAGTGGGTTTACCACTTTTTCTTTTAATGCATCGAATCCTACCTGGTCTCTGAGTACTTCCAGAAAGTGGTAAACTTCTGCCTCTCCATGGTATTCTTCTTCAAGCTGAAGGTAGCGGTTAGCTTTCTGGGAAATATCTTCTACATTTTTCATGTCATCATTGACACGTTTGATCACATGGTGGCAGGCAGAACAGACAGTTAACACTGCATTTCCTTTCTGTTTGGCTTCATTCAGGACACGAACGGAGGAAAGCTTCGTTGCGATCTCATCACTTCCCAGAGGATAAACGCCTCCACAGCACTGCCATTCTGAGATTTCTTCTAATTCGATTCCCAGAGCTTTTGCTGATGCTCTTGTGTAAATGTCCAGAGTCTGTGCCTTGTTTTTTAATGTACATCCCGGATAATAACTATATTTCATATTTTCGTTATCCTTTCCTAATCCGTTTTTAGAGCTGTATCTTTGAGATAATATCTTTTAAAGCATCTGCGCTGGCTTTCAGTTTGATTACTTCGCTCTTATTCATACGCATTGGTGCTTTTCCTTTGACACCGTTTGGCCCGATAACGGTAAGAGTACTGATGCAGACATCTTCGATCCCGTATTCGCCGTGCATCATGGAAGATACCGTAGCAATAGAGTCTGAGGATGCAAGAATGGTCTCACAGATCTTTACTACTGCGGTTGCAACTGCATAGAAGGTTGCACCCTTGTTTGCAATGATCTGTCCTCCGGACTTTCTTACATATTCTTCCATCTTTTCCTTATCCAGCTCATCGATATCTGTTCTTCCCTGTGAAAGCAGGTGCTGATAATATTCGTCTACGCTTAACCCGGAGATGTATGCGCATGACCATGGTACAAATGATGTATCTCCGTGTTCTCCATATACATGTGCATGGATATTATTCTGTGCGATCTTGAAATGCTCGGATAAGCCACATCTTAATCTCGCGGTATCCAGAATGGTACCGGATCCGATGATTTGATTTTCCGGAATTCCTGAAATCTTTGTAAATACATACGTAAGGATATCAACCGGGTTGCTTACGATAATGTAAAGTGCATCCGGTGCTGCCGTTACGATGTTTGGAATGATAGCTTTTAATATGTTTACATTAGTCTGTGTCAGTTCAAGTCTTGTCTGTCCCGGTTTTCTTGCTACTCCTGATGTGATAATCACGATATCGGAGTTTTTCGCATCTTCGTAGTCACCGGCTATGATCGAAATAGGACTTCGAAAGCAGGTTCCCTGCTCGATATCCATAACCTCTCCTGCAACCTTTTCCTTGTTGATATCAATCAGTACGATCTCAGATGCGATCGTTTTGTGCGTTAATGTATATGCGATGGTTGCACCAACACTACCTGCACCAACAATTGTAATTTTACTCATTGCTGATTCTCTCCTTTACTTTGATAGTCTCCTGGCGGAGTGTTTTATGTCGTATAGAACAAGGTTTCTATACGAAAAAAAGCGCCTGTGTTCAAAACACAAGCGCACTTTAATAAACCATGAAAAGAAAACGAAATTTTTCATGACCGATTAGATGTATATGCTGTATCTGGAGCACATCCCACACCAGGCAGGTTTCCTGACTCGCAGATCATCGTTTACTTTCCCTTCTCGTATGTTTCGTCATCACACAATGGCTGCTGAAAGTTCACTCCCTGCTTACAGTGACCAGTTCGTTCAGGTTTTTCACCTGATTCCCTCTTACGCAAAGACCATGACAATGTCACGTTCTTCCACCTGGCATGCATATATTTAATTTATAATAAAGTATTCCTCATAGTTATAATCAGTATGTTAAAATATTAACACGCATTATTTTGTTTGTCTAATTCCCAAAAGGAATAGATGAATATCTGTTTGTAATATCTGTTTGTTTTTGAAAAGCACCCTGCTTGGCCTTTCAAGGTGCTTTTCTGGGATTTATCTGATGTCAGTTTATTGCATTGTATTATATTAGATTGAGCCAAATCTTTATTATATTTAATCCTACTACATGGTTAAAATTTTGTCAATCGCAAATTTAATACTTTAAAGTGCCAATTGGGACGGTTCCGACTGGAACCGTCCCAATTGGCTCAACGCCCCCAATGGCACCCACCACCACAACGGTCTACATATACTTCACGATTTCATCGAGTACTTTGTTACGCAATTTGAATAAGTATGTATTATCCTCCGGATATGATGGGAATACATCGAATTCCAGTGGTTTTTCCAGATCTTCATCGATCAGACTAATCACATGCTCACGGCTTGTCAGTTTCTCCAGAAGGGAAAGAATCCTGATATCATTCATGGCTTCGTCCAGAAGCATAAGACGTATGGATTCTTCTGCTGTTCCATCGTCCTTTGGATAAACTAAAAATGCGTCACCCGCCGGATATGCACCGCCTGCATCGGTCACCTGATATGGATTGATACGGTACAGAGAATCCACAGCATTATAGAAGTTATACCCCCAGTGAAGTATGCCTTCGATTCCATACTTATACACCTGTGCACCATAGATTCTGGTTCTTCCAGAAGGCATTCCAATAAAAACATTGCTTAACACATCTGCCTGCACGGTACAGTAATAGCACCACAGACCTGGAGTATCTGCCTCAAGGAACGGCTTGATAAAACTGGTTCCGCATACCGGATGTCGGATCAGTCCATTGGAATAGAATTCATAATTGGAAAGTGCATCGAACATTTCGCATCCCTGAAGCACATCCTTCACGGATTCATAAGCCTTACGATAGCTTTCGAATTGTTCCAGATTCGGTTCATCTGAGATATGGAAGTAAGTATATTCAAATACATTCCATTCCTTCAGTTTCGCGATCAGCTGCGGAAGGTAGATATTAAGAAATCTTGTGTACTCCCCACCTGTAGCAGGAGAACGATAGTCAAAAAGAATCTCTTCTTTGCCATTTTTCATTCCAACAACCTTCGGTGCAGCAACTGCTCCCCACTGTGAAAACAGATGTGACATCTCGATATAACGGATTCCATGCTTCTTCAGAAGCTGGATCCAACGCTCCAGTTTATCAAACCGGAAGTAATAGTTATCACCTTCAACCGTAATATCCACGAGCTGAATCGTCGCACGTTCTTTTCCAACTGCCGTATCCAGAGGCGGCGTAAACTGTGGAGTCAGGATCATATTGACGCTTCGCTTTGCCGCTGTCTCAATAAAATTCTCAATAATTCTCCAGTGTTCTTCGGAAAACACCTCAACATGATAATAGTCAGAAAGACAATCGCAATAAAACCATTCGGTTCTGCAGATTGGAAGCTCCGGAAGAATAGCATTTATGATCGTAATCTCTGTTTCCACTTCACCCATGACGATTTCCTGATTCTCTGCCTCATCATCAAGGAAACAGATTCTGATCGGATAAGTGCCAGGAAGAGTTGTCTCCGGAACATTTACATCGATCCAGATACTCTGCCACATAAAAGGCATGATCGTAATCTTATTCTCACGAAGGTCATCTAATCTGTCCGGATACAGACCCGGTGCCTTGCGAAGATAATTATCATCCACACCATGATGTGTCAGATATTCACACGGTACATTTTTGACATAGCGAAGGCGAATGTACTCTGCAAGCTCTGATTCTATCTTAACCTGAGAAAAACGAAAGCACGGTCTGCCCTTGGAATATTTCGTCTTCAGATATTCATTTGAGCGATACGCAATCTGGAAAGAAACCGTCTCCTCCTTCAATGCTCTAAACTCAGCAAAATCAGAAGCCGTTGCCGGCTCCTGATCATGAAAAACTTTTGTAAGGGAATCCAGCATTTTCAGCTGAAGCCCTGTATAATGCGTTTTTATTGTATATTTCATAGTTTATAGTTTCATTTATCCTTTCACGCCGCTTAATGCGATACCTTCTACGAACTGTTTCTGCAGGAACATATACAGCAAGAATGGTACGATGAATGTCAACGTTGATCCTGCCATTACAAGACCATAGTTTGTTTCGAATTTACCCTTTAACAGAGAAAGCGCAACTGTTAACGTCTGCATCTTACTGTCTGTACAGATAACCAATGGCCACAGAAAACTGTTCCATGAGGAAATGAAGGTAAATACGGTAAGTGAGACAAGTACCGGTCTGATCAGTGGAACTACGATCGTTGTAAATGTACGAACTTCGCCGGCACCGTCAATCTTCGCTGCTTCCAGCAGTTCATCCGGCACAGATGCCATGAACTGTTTTACCAGGAATACACCAAATGCATCACAGGATGGAAGAATCAGCGCGATATAACTGTTCATAAGTCCCATATCTCGCATCATCAGGAAGACAGGAATCCTCGTAACCTGTCCAGGAACTGCAAGTGTTGCCATATAGATGGCAAATACAAGCTTACTTCCTTTAAAACGCTTCTTTTCCAGACCATATGCTGCCATGGAACAGATCACGCAGTTGATCAGACAGGTGAAAAATGCAACAATCACACTGTTGGTAAGTGGTGTTAAGAAACTGATTCTTCTGAATACATCCTTATAATTGATAAAGTCAAATACAACATCGCTGAAAGAGAATCTAAGAGATGTTGAACTTGTAAAAGATAACAGGAACATGTAAACGAATGGGAAGCAAGCCATGATCGCTACAATTCCAAGTATAATTGCAAAAATGAAGTAGGATATCTTTCTTCCTACTGTGTAATCAGTACGACCCATATTCTCTCCCTCCTATTCTGCGTCTTTAAAGAACAGCTTCTGAATATTGTTGACAAGAAGGATGAATATGAACAGGATTACTGCAACTGCACAGGCATAACCCATACGATATTCACGGAAGGCTGCATTATAAATCGTGTAAACAAGTGTATAAGTTGACTTACCAGGTCCACCCTGTGTCATGGCATAAACCATATCGAATGCCTGGAAGGACCAGATTACACCTAAAGTTACAACAAGGTAAGTAATCGGCTTCAGACATGGAAGTGTGATATAGCGGAACTGCTGAAGCTTTGTCGCTCCATCCACCTCTGCCGCTTCATAATAAGTCTTTGGAATATCCATGATACCTGCATACACAATTACAAGGAAATAGCCGACATTCTTCCAGATGGTAGCCACACATACTGTTAAAAGAGCTGTAGATGACTGTCCAAGCCAGTTAACTGCAGGAAGTCCGAATAAGGTAATCACATTGTTGATGATACCCTTATCTGTATCAAATAACAAGGTAAAAAGAGTACCAACAAGTACGGAAGATGAGATAACAGGGATAAAAAGGCACGCTTTAATAAATCTTCCATAGCGGTCCTGAAATTTCATAGCGATCAGTGCTGCCAGAAGAATCGCGAAGAAGGTCTGAAGAGGTACCGTTGTCATTGCATAGATAAATGTATTTTTCAAAGATGCTCTCACAAAAGGATCTTTAAATGCAGTGACGTAATTCTTAAGTCCAGAAAATACCGGTGCTGCAAGTACGCTATAGTTCGTCAGACTGAAATAAAAGGATTTGCAGATCGGATATGCGATAAAAACGATCAATGTAATAAAGCTTGGAAGGACATAGAGCCAGCCAGCTATATTATCTTTTGTTTTTCTTTTCATTTTATTAACTCCATTCATTACAGTAAAAGAGCGGAAGTACATCTGATACTTCCGCTCTACAAAACATCAATTAGCCAAGGCTAGCTGCATAATCTACAGTATCCTTTAATGCCTGTTCTGGTGTGAGTTCGCCCATCATCATCATCTGAAGGTTTGCATACAGAGAAGATTCGATCTGAGAGAAGTTGTTCATTACAGGAAGAGCATGCATCTGATCTGCATAATCTGTGTACATAGATTCGAACTTAGGATCATCAACATAAGTTTCGCTCTTTGTAATAGGAGGCATTCTGTAACATTCTTCGTGGAATGCCTGCATTGTTTCAGGAGAAGTAAGTTCCTTCATAAGTGAAACAGCAGCTTCTTTATTCTTACAAGCGCTCATCAGTACGAGTGAGTCATTAGCAACGAATGTTCCACCGGTTACATCTGTTGTAAATGGTACGTAATCCCAGTTAACGCCTGAATCAGTAATCTTCTTTGATCCTGTTGAAGAAGCGATGTACATAGCAACGTCGCCTGCCTTGAAATCATCAGATACAGCACTGCTATCTCTTGATACGCAAGAATCTGCGATGATACCGTCTTCCTTTAAGCTGTAAACGAATTCTGCTGCCTTCAGGGCTTCTTCTGTGTCAAGTGTAAGGTTACCTTCGCTATCACAGATGCTTCCGCCTGCCTGCCACAGGAATGGGAAGTAGATTTCGTTCAGGTCACCAAAGTAACCGCCCCATGGCTGGTCAAAACCTGTCTTGCCTGTTGCATCTTTTACTGCCTGAGAAGCTGTTACAAGCTCTTCCCATGTTGTTGGAATTGCTTCAACACCTGCTTCTGCAAGAAGATCCATATTGGCATAAAGGATACGAGGAGCACCTACAACGTATGGAAGAATGTACTGCTTGCCCATGATCTCGCCATTTGACCAGTAGATGTATTCTTCTTTTTCTTCGTCTGTAAAGTAGCTGTCAAGTTCATCGATGCTACCTGTGCTGATGTAGTTGTATAACATCTCATTATACATATATCCAACGTCAGGACCTGTACCACTTGCTACACCTGTCATGTACTTTTCTTCGTAGCTGTCCCATGGAATAACTTCAATATTAACAGTAGCACCGGTTCTTTCCATCCATCCTGCAAGATGTTCCTGGAAAAATGCTGCATCGTCCTCACCAAATGGAGCTGTCCAGAAGGTAAGTTCTACGCCACTGTAATCTTCTTCTGCTGATACTGCCATGCCTGCGAACATTGCAGCTGTCATAGCACCAGCTAATAATGGGATTAAAAATTTCTTTTTCATAAGATTCTCCTTCATTTTTCGTAAATATGTATACTTAATATACAACAAAACAATCATTTGTGCAATGTTTAGTATACACATTGCATTATTAAACCATTATTTTTATATAAATTTAATCTACATTCCAGTAATAATCACTGGTTTTATTTTGCAAAATGCCTCTTTGAATCTTATAATAAAATCAGAAAGGAAGAGATTACCATCGACGCCAAAGACGTCAAAATCTTTAAACAAATGTAAACGAGCCACTGGGGACTTAAATCACTAATCGCAATCTATGAAAGGCAAAGGTGTAGACAATGAAATTAACAGAATTTCACTAAAAGCCTGATCGATATCAATTAAAATGATCGATCAGGCTTCTTTTTTAACTTAGTGGCAGCCACAATCTCCTTCTGCAGCAGCTTTTTCACTGTCTGCTTCCATGGCAGCCTTCATCTGTCTTTTTGCATCATTCACAGCGATAGTATAGTCATTCTTCTTATTCAATTCGAATATCGCTGCCTGAATATCAATATCTTTTCCATTCTTGTACTTATCAATCAGTAGTGGAACAATATCCTGACTGCAGCAACCAAAGCTTCCAAGACCTGTCTGCTCAAGAATCGCTTCCGAAGTATCAACTCCAGACTCGATCAATTTCTTCACATCTTCTTCTCTGATATTCTTACAGCCACAAAGGAGTCTTTCAATAGACTTAACCTTGTATCCCAGTTCTTCGATGGTCTCTCTTAAAATGTCATCCGGAACCTCCACAGGCATCTTTACAATTGCATTACCCTTCTCATGATCTACTACTGCAAGACGAACAAAGTACAGACCTTCAAGTGCTGCCTTCACTCTATTCTCACATCCCTGACACTTCATACCTTCTATTGCTACATATTTTTTCATATTCTGTCCACTCCAATAAGTTATTTTTATTATTCTGAAATCTTTTTATATACAAAGTAAGGAAAAATGGTGCCGGCAATAAAGCTGATTGGCCATGCCAGCCATACAATATTCAGGCTTCTGAACAGGCTTGCACCTGCAAGTGCCACCACAACCTTAGCCCCAAGCTGCATGAATCCACCGACTACTGACTCTGTTGCACGGCCAACACCTCGAAGTGTCTGCTGATAAATGCACATGATACCATTAAGGATACTTGGAACCGCTGCAATCATAAGATAGCGATAAGCAACGGAAACAATCTCCTCACTTGGATCTGAAAGGAAGATTCCAATCATACTCTTTCCCGTCACTACCATAATAGCTCCCAGAAGAATCGAAATAACGATATTCATCTTCCAGGCTGCATTTACACCATCTTTGATTCGCTTATTCTTACCTGCTCCATAGTTCTGACCCGCATACACCGAAAGTGATGCACCGACATTTTCCGATGGCATAAGAGAAATAGTTCCAAGACGGCTCGCTACAGTGTACGCTGCCATTACCGTCTCACCAAAGCCATTGATACAACTCTGTACTACGATGTTACCCAGATTATTAAAACCAGACTGTACAGCGATCGGAACTGCAAGCTTTGTTACATCTCCCATCAGCTTACGGTCCACATACATATCCTCTTTTTTCAGACGCATAACCGGATACTTCCAGTACAGCATGATAATTGAAAATACAACCGATAATGCCTGTGCTAATGCAGTTGCCCATGCAGAACCTGCAACGCCCCAGCCAAATACTGCAACAAACAAAATATCCAGGAAAATATTACTGATTACCGATACGACCAGACAGTAAAGTGCTGTCATACTATCGCCCATGCCACGAAATGCATTACTGAAAAGAAAGTAAAGCATCGGGCAAATGGTAGTCGCAAAGTTAATATGCATATAAGTTGCCGCTTCTGCCAAAGGTCCTTCCGGTGTCCCCATAAGCCGTAGAATCGGAACCGTCAACGGATATCCTATCAGGAATGTAATCATGGCAATCGCAACCGCCATATATAAACTATTTGCAAATGAATGACGCATCTGATCCATATCCTTACGTCCAAAACACTGGCTGGTGATAATTCCAACACCAATGTTCAGACCGATGATCATAGATGCTGTCAGTAAGATGATCGGCATACACACACCAATCGCCGCAAGCGAAGTCTGCCCCAGATAACGACCAACGATAATACTATCCGTAATCGAATACACCTGATTCAGCAGATTACCCGCTAACGCCGGCACTGTAAATGCCGTCAGGAGCTGTAATGGATTCCCTTCCGTCATATCTCGCCCACTATTTTTCACGCTAACCTCTCCTTCCATATATTCCATACATAACTTTTTAAGTGTAGCACAGAATATAGAATTTATCCATTAAATCGTGAATCTCGAAGAGGATTCGCGGGCGAGTCCGGCAGCAGCAAAGCTGCTTTCCTCTCCCAATGGCTCATTTTTTCATCTCAAAACTTCCAAGATAGCGGAAGGAAAACTCTTCATGGTCTTCCAATTTGCAGTATGTATCATAGGTCGCATCCTCACATTCTATAACATAATCATACTCGCCAAGTTCTGTTTTTCTCGGACGATCATGAATGGTAATCAGTGTCATATGTTCCTGATCCATCTCTGCCATTAAATTCGGCAATCCTTTTGCACTACCAGTAGCTATGAATACCAGGCGATCAGAAGTATCCTTCTGTGCATCTTCCTTAGAGAGTACATAAAAACGAGTCACATTATTATCATTTTCCTGAATACTCTCTGCAAGTATCTCTAGCTGATATACTGGTGCACAGGCAGCTGATGCAATTGCTGCCACAGAAGAATCCTTAGATTCTGAAACCATCTTAGCACCTTCTGCGGTACTTGAGACCTCAATGACTTCTGCCTGTGGAATGTTAGCTTTCAGCCAGTCTGCACCCTGAAGAATTCCCTGTTTATGTGAATAAACGGTTTGGATATCCGATAGATTCACGCCTTCCATAGCAAGAAGATTCTGTCTGATTGGAAGTTCTACCTCCCCCACAATAGACACTTCTCTTTGTGAAATTAACGTATCGACATAGTCGATTACTGCTCCACCAATGGTATTCTCCTGGGGGATTACTGCATAATCACTATCACCAGCAAGCAATGCCTCGACCGTTTCATTTACTGTAGTATAAGGGATATAGCTTCCTTCCCCTTCAAAAAAATGCATGCAGGCTTCCTGCGAATAGGTTCCTTCCGGACCAAGGTAACTCACAACTGCATTTTCATACGCTTCCTCTGGCTGCTCAGCCTTAGCAACAAACTGTATATTGTTGCAGGCAATCAGCATAGCACCAAGCATAGCCAGACGAATGAATTTCTTTTTTTTACATCTTAATTTCATATGATCTGTTTTCCTCACTATTATTGTTTTGGAACTGTATTCCTTTTGATAATGTAAGGATATCAAATGAGTCTGAACTTACTTAACGTTATACCTAAAGCTAATCTTAACCTTCATCATCACTGTCCGCAGTATGGGCTAATTCAGTTTCTGTTTTCGTATATGGTTCTTTTATATATCTTGGACATGCTGAACCGTCATTTCCACATGCCACGATGATTCTTCTGTCCATCAACATACCTCTTTAATATTTGAACAAATATTGGTATTTTCTCATCTGCTCAAACAGTATAGTTTCAACTCTACGAAGTACTTCTCTCGGATATTGTTCCGCTTGTTCAAGAAGAATCCGTATGTCTGATTTTGTAAAATGAAAATGAATATTTTCATCATATAGTTCTTCTGAAAGATCAACCTGTTCATTGAAATCCCGGCTTATCGTCTTTGCTTCAACGTCACCAATCAGCAGATATACATCCTCATCCATAGGATAATCCATTGTTGTATCAGACAAAAGTCCAGCACCATTATCAAAGATAGGACAGTACATGAATTCACCATCTGGATTCATTAATACTGCGATATTGTGTAAATGACGATCTTCATTTAGAAAGAGCGCATCGATTGTAAAAAGCTGATTTAAATAGTTTCCAAATTCTTTTAATCCAGTAATTCGTTCCACTTCTTCCACCAGAAACAAAAGCCTTTCCCGAGCATCACTTATATTCCATAATGCCTGTGTAAGACTCATTCCGGTATGTGTCTGGTATAACCTTTCTACAGTAATAATCTCCCAGTTTTCAGAAAGGAAATCAGCACTTCGTACACCATTATAAATATGATTTTTATATTTGATTTCCTCAAGCGTATATAAAACAAATGTATCCTCTTTTAAAGTCGAGAATTGCAATAACCGAGAAATAATATATTCTGCAAGGCCTTCGTATCCTGTATAATCTGCCTTATACCAATTACCATCATAGAACCATTTCAGTTGATTGCCTTTTGATGATAATCTACCCTGGTCTTTAATATTACCTTCAAACAGTTCTATCATCTTTTACCTCTCAATCTTTATCCAGAAATGATCCTCCGCCATTCGCCCTTCGGTTTTTTTAATGATCAGAAATGGATCATAGAATGGGAGACCCATCTCCTTCAAAATCAGTTTCATCTTATCTCTCGTCTCAGGAAAGCATCTGCTTTTCAGAAATTCTTTATAATCTTCAAACGTAGGTTTCTCCTTCACCCCAAATGCACGAAACATTACATGATTCACATAGTTTTTAATCCTTACTTTTTGGTGCATTTCATCGACATCAATAATAGTGCAAAGTGTATCATCATGCATATATCGCAATCTCAAAGGATACTTTTTTTCCGGAATCTCTAATTCTTCCAGTTCTTCCGGATACTTGTCAAGCATATGAAGCAACAATACTATAGGACCTGTTATTCTCCCCGTACTTGTTTCCCATCGTTCGATGGTTGGCTTTGAGCATCCCACAAGACTCGCAAATTCCTTTTGGGTAAGCTGCAAGTTTCCACGTACTCTTTTCAGTTCAGCTGCAGTGATATAAGAAGGCACTGCATATTCAACCATTTTCATATCTATCACCCCGCTTATATTAAACCATTAAAATAATGGTTTGTAAACACATATCTACCATCATTTTAATGGTTTTTGATAAAGCCACTGGGGGACGGTTCCCCAGTGGCTCTTACCATGCAACATTCATTGCGTAGAACAAAACTACAACCTGCATAACCATAATCAGCGGAATTCCCACTGTAAAGTAGTCTTTCCTTGTCTTGTGTCTAAGCACATAAACCCCAAGAATCGCACCTATTGATCCGCCAGCTACTGCTAGCCCCAACAAGGTAACAATTCTAATCCTTCGTCTTCCCTTTATCGCTGCAATCTTGTCTATTGCATACACCGCAAATGTAACAAGATTAATCACTACAAGGTAAAGCATTATAAATCTATTCTGACCAAAGAATTCCCAGAATTTGAAATTGAGATTATCTGCCATATGTCCCCGCATCATCAAATACACAATGATCTGAATCACCAGAACGCAGAATACGAATACTCTGGACATCATATTTTCTTTTACTGATTTTCTATCAAACAAAACAATTGCAATGGCGATACCCAGTGAACCACCCAATAATGAACCAATCATCAGCAATGCGTCTATCTGTCCAATAGAAGTATAGGTATATATCAGCATATTTATGATATATATCATAAAGCCGATACCATTAATTATAAGAAGATATTTTATAAAAGGAGTTAAAATCATTTTCCGTAAGCCTCCGAAGATTCAATCTTAAGTCTATGAGAACTTCCAGAATCCAGTTCCTGTTTCCGGATCATATTGCCTTTTAATACAACCGCCAATAACTGGGTGAAGCGTAATTTCCGCGGTATACAGCACTGTTATTGCCTTCATATGACCGGCTGACATTCCATGATGACCTTCCATCTTATATGAGAATACTGCGTGCGTATGATGAAAAAGATTATCCGATTCATCTGATACAATATTACCGTTCAGGCTGACAAGTTCCAGCATTCCTTCGAGCACATGTGTCTCAAAGGTGCCACTTTCCGGGATATAAGTTTGAATCTCAGCTTTCCCACACCCACCAATGCCGGAAAATGTACAGGAAGAAATCTTTTCATCTCTACAAATTTTTAAAAGATTCGATATGATTTCATCTCCTTTATCCATTCTGACATAATAGGTATCATTATATTTTTTATATTCCATAGGTACTCCTGTTCCGCATAAACGATGCTATTTTAATTCAGATTATACTCATTTTAACATACCACAGACAATAGCTCAAATATTCACTATACGTGTACAGACTTTTTCAAGTAGTCCATCGCTATGACTTACCACTACCATAGAAAGGTTTCTTCTGATCGTTTCTTCTAACAGGTAATTCCAGATCTGGCTCTGTGTGATAAGATCCAGCATAGTACTGATCTCATCTGCCAGCAGAATCCTGGTTCTATTACCCAACGCTCTTGCAATGCAAAAGCGCTGGATCTCTCCTCCGGAAAGTTCTGCCGGAAAACGGTTCTTCCAGTCTTCTTCAATTCCCAGACCTCTGATAATATCTTCTGAGATAGAATCTCCCGCTTTGATAACAGTATGCATACGTCTCTTCGGATTCACTGCCTGTTCCGGATTCTGCCAGATCATCTGCACCGGGCAGTAGCCTTTATAAGACTGAATCGGTTTACCATCCAGAAGAATCTCACCACTGGTCGGCCTTTCGTAACCTGCAAGAAGACGGCACAGAGTCGTTTTCCCACGTCCACTTCTTCCAAAAAGCCCTACACGTTCTCCTTCTTCAACCTTGAAGGAGATATGGTCTAATATCATTGGTCCGCCTTCGTAGTACTGAAAGCAGACATCTTTTGCTTCTAATATCATACGTGCAGACACCTCACTCTCTCATTACCAACTTCTTTCCACGGAATGATTCCCTGTTTACATTCCTCTGTGCAGCGTTCGCATCTCGGACTGAAAGGGCATCCCTTCGGCATAGCTTTTACATACGGCTGTGTTCCTTTAATATACTGGAAACCATTCTGAGGAAGAGCACGCCACAACGCTTTCGTATATGGATGAAGCAGTGTCTCATCAGATTTAAAGTTCTCTACCGGAGCCTCTTCAATGGTAGTTCCAGCATAGAATACCGTAATCTGATCTGCCGTCTCCATCGCAAGCTCAAGATCATGGGTAATCACAAGTACTCCGGCTCCTTTATCAGCCAGATTACGGAAATGCTCCATCGCACGTTTCGCTACAGAGATATGAAGTCCAGGAGTCGGTTCATCTGCAATAACCAGTGCAGGGTTGCCCATGAGTGCTGTAGATATCATAACTCTACGCGTCATACCACCTGATAATTCAAAAGGATACAACTCCTTGACATCTGGGGATAATTCATATTCCTGAAAAATCTTATCCAGCTTTTCCACTGTTTTCGGATCATTCTTCCCTTTACAGATCTGTCTTCCCGTCTTCATCAGAGGATCCAGATAAGCCGTACTTTGTGGAACCAGAACAATCTCATTGCCACGAAGCTTCTTTACTTTTTTCTGTGTCAGCACTTCCCCTTTGTACAGAATTTCCCCATCAACTTTCGCATTGTATGGAAGGATTCCCATAACCGCATGGGCAAGAAGGCTCTTTCCGGAACCACTGGAACCAACTACAGCCACCACCTTACCGGCAGGAACCGTTACATCAAGATTACGGATTACGTCCAGCTGTGTCTGCGCAAAACCTCTATCATATTGTTTAAAGGAGATCTGCAGACCCTTGACGTCAAGGGCGATATTTTTATCGTTTCTCGTCATTTGTCACACACCCTCCTACTCATGTACACTATTTGGATTGATCAGTTTACGAAGATTCTCACCCAGGGAATAGAACAGCACTACCACAAGTACCAGCGCAAGTCCCGGGAAAAGAGCAAGCCACCACTTTCCAAGAACCAGATATTTCATACTCTCTGATAAAATGATTCCGATTGCAGGCTGCTCACTGGTAAGACCAAACCCCAGAAATGTAATACTGGCTTCATGCAAAATAGCATGTGGAAACATCAGAACAAGCCCAACGACGAACTGCGGAATCAGATGAAGAAGCATATCGTTGACCGCAATATAAAGCTTACTCTTACCTAGCTTCTCTGCAATTCGGATATATGGACTCTCTTTTAACTGCATAACTTCAGCACGGATGAGTCTTGCAAGTGAGGTCCAATGAGTAAATGCAACACCAAGAACAACACCTTTCATCCCGCGTCCGCAAGCGACACAGATCAGAATCAGTAAAAGCATATGCGGAACCCCCATGATCAGGTCAATCACCCAGGTAATGACAGCATCCACGCGCTTTCCCATAGTTGCAGCACAGATACCAAGGAGAACCGCAATAATTGAACTGATAGCGGCTGCAAATACACCGATCAGGATACTTAACGACAGACCTTTAATCGTTCTGGCAAACATATCCCGTCCCATCCAGTCTGTTCCAAACGGATAAGACAGGCACGGAAAAACATTCTTTCTGGAGAAGTCAGTTGCCATGGCAAGCTTTGTCATACGCGAACCTGCTATGGCAACCAACCCAAGTATGAATAGAGAAAGAATGATTGTAAGCAACATTGTTTTTCTTCTGTTCCAGTTTTTAATACTCCATTTACTCATGCCCTTGCACCTCCTCTTCGGATACGAGGGTCAATGAGACCATATAAAATATTGGCAATAGTATTTCCACCAAATACAAACAACGCACTGATAATCGTAATCGCCATCAAAAGCGGCATATCGCTCCCAAGCCCCGCTGAAACTGCTGCCTGTCCCATTCCTGCATAAGAAAATACCTGCTCTACCAGAACAGAGCCACCGAAGATTTCGCTGATCGAAGCAAACTGCAGGGTAATAGCCGGAAGAAGTACATTTCTAAGAGCATGATTCTTAACGATGCTCCATGTGCTTTCCCCTCTTGCCACTGCAAAAAGGACATAATCACTCTCCATAATATCGATCATCTTCTCTCTGGTATGAAGTGCAATATTGGAGATTCCGGTAATGCTTAATGTCAAAGCCGGAAGGATTGCATGCTGCAGACGATCAATGAAGGTTACTCCTTCAGATTCAAGTCCGATTGGAACGCTAAGACCGATTGGAAGAACCTTCAGCCATACACCGAAGATCATCAAAAGCAAGAGCGCAAGCCAGAATGCAGGCGTACTTGAGATCACCACCGAATATCCTTTTACCAGTTTATCCGGCCATCGCCCACGAAATACACCTGCGATAACACCCAGGATAAATCCAAATACACCGGATAAGATCCAGGCTGTGATCATCAGGAACAAAGAATTCTTCAGCTTCACCGCAATTACGGCGCTGACAGGCTGACGATATGCCAGTGAAGTACCAAGATCACCGCGCACAAAGTCCTTCGCCCAATTAATATAACGTTTTACAGGTGGTTCATTCACTCCCCAGTAGCTTTCCAGCTTCGCCTTCTGCTCCTGACTCATAGAGCCAAGTGCCGCCTGTCCGACATTAGCCTGCAGCGGATCTACCGGAGACATTGTCATCAGGGTGAATGCTACGATACTGACCGCTACCAGCAGCAAAAGCATTCTTCCCATCGTTTTTATGATAAATAATCCCGTTTTCTTTCCCAAGGAATACCTCCTATAACGACAAAAACAGACCATCCCGGAAATATACCTTCCCGGGGCAGTCTGTATATATGTTTTCTGATTATTCAGTCCAGCTCCACTGGTCAACATTGTTTACGATAGACCAACCATGACCATGAGGATGAATCTTCTGTTCTGCAACCTGAAGATTAGCATCTGTGAAGTACAGATGACTCACATTACAGAACCATACCCAAGGAATGTCACCGTCCTGTGTGATACCTGTTTCGCCATCCCACTGTGCCTTCTTCCAGAGATCATAAGACTCCTCAACATCAGATGTAGCAAGTGCTGCATCCATGTAGCCGTCTACAGCTGCATTTGCATATGGAGAATATTCTGCAGAGTCTCCTATTGTATGATAAATATTATAAAGTTCCATAGGTGAATGAGCGCCCCAGCCCCATACCAATGGCTGTGACTGAGCTTTTGTATATGCTACATCCCAGCCTGCACCTTCTGTAGAGATATCCATGCCAAGTTCGCGAAGCTGATTAGCGCAGTCCTCGCCAAGACCCTGACGTACAGAATCAGATGGATTGTACATAATTGTAAATGCAAGTTTCACGCCGTCTTTTTCGCGAATGCCGTCTTCACCCACTGCCCAGCCAGCTTCTTCCAGAAGAGCGATTGCACCGTCTTTATCATATGCAACTTCTGCTGCATCATTATACCAAGGCATCTGGTCAACAACACTGTAAGCCGGAGAACCATAACCACCAAGTACATGCTCGATCATAAGTTCACGATCGATACCGATGTTGATTGCTTTTCTGACTGCAGGGTCACAAAGTGCATCATTACCATATACTACTCCATCTTTTTCCTCTGTAGGAATAGTAGGAAGATTGATACCACGGTTATCTACAGAAGCGCATTCCAATAAATTATATCCTTCCGGTGTCATATCTGCATATGTAGAAGCCGTGTAAGCCACATCAGCATCTCCGGACATAGCTGCTGCAAGAGAAGCTTCTTCATCCATAAACAGAACAGTTACTTTCTTCATCAGCACTTCATCCCCATAATAATCTGGATTAGCTTCGAAGATGATCTGCTGTCCCTTATCCCACTGTTTCATAATGTAACGTCCTGAACCGATTGGATTCTGACCATAATTTTCATCATAAGCATGCTCCGGAACAATACCTGTAATAGCCATTGTATATGGCCATGGTGAAAATGCATATGCCATATGGAATTCTACTGTTGTATCATCGATTGCTTCTGCATTGTCAAGCATAGTAAAATCATTCACAGAACTATTATCACGGCAATTATTGTATGTAAATGCTACGTCTTTTGCTGTCAGTGGTTCACCATCTGTGAACTTAACATCATCACGGATCTTAACCGTCCATGTAAGACCATCCTCTGATACAGAATATTCCGTAGCCAGATCCATGCCAATCGTCAGATCTGTATTCGTCTTTAAAAGAGTACTCTGAATCAGTGGCTCATGTACATGTTCACCAGCGCCCCAGCCATATGCAGGATCAAACCCAGATTCTGGTTCTGAACTTGTTGTCATAGTTACTACTACAGAATTGTCATCTGCCTTAGCCGCTGCAATACTTCCCATCATAGTAACAGCGCTGATCGCCAAAACACCAGCAACTGTTAACATACTTCTTTTAATCATCCTAATACCTCCTGATGTAAACAATAAGTGTTAATATCTATTAGTAAGTATAGAGGGTAACATACTTGTAAACAAACGAATAATAGATATACCCCTATCACTGCGAGGAATACATAGGTGAGCCATTGGGAGAGGTTTGGACTGGCACAGCGAGCATTCGCTCGTGTGCCAGTCCAAAACCTCCCAATGGCCCACCTTTTATTTAACAAAAGCAAAAGAAATATATTAACAAACAGGAAAAATTATTGTATAATACACCTGTTCTAAAAAAGTCCTGTTAGTTTAACGGATAAAACAAGTGCCTCCTAAGGTCACGTTCTGACTGTGCCCAGATAGCGACTTTCAACAAGTTAATAGTTCGATAAAAACGGTGTAAAAACCGATTTTTATACAAGTTTCTATAGCTCAGCAGGATAGAGCGACTGCCTCCTAAGTCTTGACAGTGGTTATCGCTTTTATCACTTTCAAAAAATGAATTGCAGTTCGATTTGAGATGGAGACGCATAAAAGTAACAGCAGAGCGGTCGCCAAACAGGCGATAACAACATGGTTACTGAAAATAAAATAACAGCGGATTACGGTCAGAAAAACAGACCTTAATCATATATATGAAAAGTCGATAAAATGGCGAAAAACCTTGATTTTAAGCCAAAAAATCGATGTTTGTTCCCTTAGTTAAATGGATATAACAAGTGCCTCCTAAGGACTTCATGGTGCGTGCCCCATTTTCTGCTAATCGCATGAACATGCTAAGAAAAATATCGCAGTGAAGTTACATCGAATAGGCCTGATCCAGAGTCCTGGCTTGATCGGTTATAGAGAAGAAAATACAACTGAAAATGAGTGAAATGCCTTGAAAAATAAGGCTTTTTACATACACGTCCTAGTAGCTCAGTGGATAGAGCAGTGCTCTCCTAAGGGAGAACCTGTACTGAGAACTTTTGAAAAGTACTCTGGTGTCGATGGAAATTCGGTACTGAGAACTTTGATTAGACAGAGCCAAGTGCTACAATGGACGCAAATAGCATTTTCGCCGTAAAAAATGACGGCTGAAAATAGAAAAAATCGGTCACCGGTTCGGGTGATCAAAATGGCTGAAAAACCTTGATTTTAAGCCAAAAATCGTACGTCGGCATAGCTCAGCTGGATAGAGCATTCGCCTCCTAAGCGAAGGGTCGGAGGTTCAAATCCTCTTGTCGACGCTGGACCTCGGAATGATTAGCAGAAATCGCGAAATCATTCCGATTTGTCTTTATAACGGTAAAAAATCACTCCTTTTTACCCTCGAAATTGCAAACGAAACAGGTACCTGGGCCAATAAAATTACCCAACGAAAAAGTGCCTATTTCCAAAACAGAAAAATGAATGCTTCTAAGAAATTATGGCGACGATGCTGTTTTCGCCAGTACGGTTAGCGTCAGGTATAGTTAAAATCGGTACTTTCTTAGCAAAATTCATTGAAAGACAACTCTATATAAGTTATCGAATGACAATGCTCATTCACAGATCTGTAAATGGTCTCGTGAATGGGCATTTTTTATTTGCATCTGAATAGCTGAAAAAGGAGGGATTTCTAATGAATTGCAAAAAGAATGCGAGCAGCAATCCAGGCGAAGAAAAACGATTGTTTGATCCTGGTATTGAGAAGGTTGTCGAAATCGGAATTGAAAGATTAAGGCCATTTGAGAATCATCCATTCAAGGTCAAAGAAGATGAAGCCATGTCCCAACTTCTGGAGAGCATCGAGAGATACGGGATTATGAATCCACTGATCGTGATGCCGACAAGGGAAGGTTTCTATCAGATCGTATCCGGTCATCGAAGAAAATATTGTGCTGAGAAGCTTGGATATACCCAGGTGCCGGTGATCATCCGATATATGAAGGAAGATGATTCGATTATTTCTATGGTGGATTCCAATCTTCACAGGGACAAGATCCTCTTCAGTGAGAAGGCCTTTGCTTATTACATGAAGAATGAAGCGATGAAGAGGAAGACTGGAAAGCGAAGAAGAACGCAGGAAGGTCAGCTGGAATCTATTAAAGGAACCAAGACAATTCAGTTAATTGGAAAAGAAACCGGTGAAAGTCCAAGACAGGTACTCAGGTATATTCGCTTGACGTTACTGGTGCCGGAGCTACTGGATATGTTGGATGAAGGAAAGATTTCATTTAATCCGGCTGTAGAACTTTCCTTTTTATCTGAAGTTGAGCAGAAATGGGTGTTGAACGGTATGGATTACGCACAGGCAACGCCTTCCGTATCACAGGCAAAGCGCATCAAGGTCCTGAGCCAGGAAAAGATGCTGACTCAGCAGAAAATCAACGAGATCCTGAGCGAAATCAAGAAGTCAGATATGAGCAGAGTTATCTTCAAGAACTCTCAGATGTACAAATACTTTCCACGGCATTACAGCGCCGAGCAGATGAAGGAAGAAATCATTGCCCTTTTAGAGAAGGATTTAAAACGTAAAGAACGCCAGAGAAAGAAGGAGGAAAAGAAAAATGTGTAAGGTTATTTCCATCGCAAACCAGAAAGGTGGAGTCGGCAAGACCACCACAGCAGTGAATTTAGGAATTGGATTAGCAAGGGAAGGTAAGAAAGTGCTTCTGATCGATGCGGATCCGCAGGGATCTTTAAGTGCCAGTCTTGGTATCGGGGAGCCTGATGAGATAAAGACAACATTGGCAACGATTCTTATGAATATCGTAAATGAGAAAACGATTGATCCGGAAGAAGGTATCTATCATCATGAAGAAGGTGTGGATCTGCTCCCAGGTAACATCGAATTATCTGTTATGGAACTGACATTGGCCAATGTGATGAGCAGGGAAATGATCATGCGTGAGTATATCGAAATCCAGAGAGAAAGATATGATTACGTCATTATCGATTGTATGCCATCCCTTGGAACCATGACAATCAATGCTTTGGTTGCATCAGATAGTGTACTCAT
The DNA here is from genome assembly GCA_045598185.1 of Marvinbryantia sp. Classification (GTDB taxonomy): domain Bacteria; phylum Bacillota; class Clostridia; order Lachnospirales; family Lachnospiraceae; genus Marvinbryantia. Next base: position 11,040 of record JAZLLO010000031.1, on the reverse strand, counting down.
TCCTGTTCAGGCTGCATACCTTCCGGTCAAAGGGCTTCAACAGCTGATCAAAACTATATCTATGGTAAAGAGACGTTTGAACAGACGACTGATGATCGAAGGAATTCTTCTTACAATGGTAGATTTTAGAACCAATTATGCGAAGGACGTATCTACAAAGGTAAGAGAAACCTATGGAACCAACATTCCAATCTTTGAAAGTGTTATTCCGGTATCGGTAAAAGCTGCAGAGGCCAGTGCTGAAGGAATCAGTATCTATGGTCATTGCGTAAACTGTAAAGTTTCTAATGCTTATAAAGAATTGACTCAGGAGGTGTTAAGTGATGGCAAGTAAGATGAGCGATAGATTAAATTTCAAAAGCGTGGAAGAACTGCTTGGCGTAGTAAATGAAGAAGCAGCTATGGATATTGAAATCTATAAGATTAGTGGTTTTAAGGGACATCCATTCAAAGTCATTGATGATGAAAAGATGCAGGAACTGGTGGAAAGCATCAAGATAAATGGAGTTTTGTCACCTGTTCTGATCCGACCGAATGGTATGGATACTTATGAAATGATCTCTGGACACAGAAGATTACATGCTGCGCAGTTGGCAGGACTGACAGCAATCCCTTCTATTATTAGAGAGATGACAGATGATGAAGCAGTAATCGCGATGGTGGACGCGAATATCCAGAGGGAGGAGTTACTGCCGAGTGAGCGAGCATTTGCTTTTAAGATGAAGTTGGAAGCACTGCGTCATCAGGGAACTTCCCGACATAATGTCGGGAAGTTAGGTGTCGAGTCAGCTGAAATTGTTGGTGAAGGATCCGGACTTGGCGGAAGGCAAGTACAAAGATATATCAGACTTACTGAATTAATTCCAGATTTGCTTGAATACGTGGACCTGAAAAGAATTCCATTTACATCAGCAGTCGAGATTTCTTACCTTGATCAGGAAATCCAGAAGTGGCTGTTTGAGTACATCAGAGACAATGGTTTGGTAAAGCCAAAGCAGATTACATTATTGAGAGAAGCATGCAAAACCGGAATCATGACGGAAGGTAAGCTGATCGCTATCCTGAATGATAGCCAGCCGGGCAGAATTCCAAGTACCAAGAATCTGATTTCAGAGAAGAAACTCAGAAAGTATTTTCCATCCGATTACACTGAGGAAGATATGAGAAGTGTTATTGTGGAACTTCTGGAACAATGGAGTCAGGGAAAGGAGTCCGAATAATATGGAATTTGATTATTACTATGGATCCCAGGCTGATCAGTTCAGTTTCATACGGATTCCAAGGATACTGCTGACAGAGAAAACATTCTCTTCATTAACACTGCAATCCAAGATGCTGTATTCGGTACTTCTGGACCGCATGTCTTTATCCATGAAGAATGGCTGGTTCGATGAAGAAAATAGAGTGTACATCATCTATCAGATATCAGAAATCCAGTCGGACTTAGGATTTTCCAAGAGAAAAGCCATGGATTATCTGGCAGAACTTGAAACATTCGGACTGGTGCAGAAGAAAAAGAGGGGATTTGGATTACCAAGCATTATCTACGTGAAAAGCTTTCTGATCCAGAAAGATTATTCCAGAAGTATCGAAACCGGAACTTCTGTAACAAAACAGATACTTTCCAGAAGTACGGTTTATAGCACCTCTGATGCGATAAAATGCACCTCAAGAGGTAGCGAAACCGACACCTCTGAGGTTACCAAATCGACACCTCTGGTGGTGCCGGAATCAGCACCTCTAAATAATAAGACTAATACAAACAATATTTACCAGAGTGAGATTAAATCGAATCATATCTTATCTGCAGATGGCGATGAGATGCGATGTGATTCAGATCAAACCGATATCATCAAAGCTTATGCGGAGATTATTAAGGGCAATATCGAATACGATGCACTTCTTCAGGCAAATAAGTATGATAAAGAACTGGTACAGGGCATCTTTGAACTGATCTTGGAGACAGTGGTAAGTCAGAGTGAAACAATCCTGATTGCCAGTGAAAGATATCCGGCAGCTCTGGTAAAGAGTAAATTCCTGAAGCTGAATTACATGCATATCGATTATGTGATCAGCTGCATGAAGAAGAACACGACGAAAGTCAAAAACATCAAGAAGTATTTACTGGCGACTCTGTTTAATGCTCCATCGACCATTGATGGATATTACAGAGCCGAAGTAAATCATGATATGCCACAGTTTGCTGGCTGAAAGGAGAATTTATGAGAGTGATTTTATTTATCTTAAAACTCATTGGAAGATTATTACTCATTCCGGTATGGCTGATCCTTGCCTTTATCGGAGTATGTGTCAGCGCAGTAGTTAATCTCTACTGCGTTGCAAAGGGACTCGTTGGCCTGCTTCTTGGAGCAATGCTTGTGTGTACTATTATCTGGTACCGAACCCAGTTCATGAATTATATCCTGTTGGGTGTTGCTGAATTCATGTTGGTAGGAGTATTAGTTGCAGGCGCATTTATCCTGGCACTTGTGACAGAAGCAAGAGATGGTGTCGGAAGATTTATTATCGGAGGTTAAAGAAATGGAGAAAGAAAAATATATACAGTTACCGCCAATTCCTGAAGAATGGGATGGACATATGGTTCGATTGATTTGGGAGTATGTAAAACTTCCCAAGAAAGAACAGGAAAATATCTTTGAACAGTACAGAGTTTTAAGCGATAAGTCCAGAACAGTAGATGAGGTTGAGGCTGTAGTAGTCAGACCAGACAATCCTGAAAAAATAGAGGAATTTGGCAAGAATATGCAGAAAGTAATTGCTGAATTATTTCGAGAAGCTGCAGGTTTGGCCCAGTATGTTTATGAGGAGTGCTTTGTGAAAGGCAAGGATATAGAGTCGCTTTTGTCTGATGATGAAAGAATGTCGGAAGCACTTTTTGGAATGTATATGTTGTTCTTAGAGGATCAAGAAGAAACTCCGAGATACATGTCATAACTTAATATTGTAGGTGGAGAGCTTGGTTGATGATAGACCAAGCTCTTTTATGTTGACATAGAGAGCAGATTAAATGGATACACATTTAATCATTGACAAAAGCAAACGAAGCTTATATAATTTGGAAAAAGATTAAATGGATATCCAAATAAAAGGAGTACAAAAATGGCTGGAAAAGGAAGACCAACTATAGAAGATAAACGTAACAATCAGTATAGAGTTCGTCTTAATGATGAGGAAGATCAGATGCTTACTTATTGTAGTAAGGCAACGGGAAAACCGAAGTCGCAGATTTTTAGAAATGCGCTTTCTGAATATTATATGAATGTTCGACTTAATGAGTTAAACAGCCAAAATGAATATGATGCAATGGAAATTGACGGAATCAGTATGAAACGTGTAATCGAATGTCCATATTGTGGTGCTCCCAATGCTATTGATTTTGAAGATTATAGTACGGGTGATTATACAACAGAACGTCAGATGGGTCCTGAAACACAGCATTGGTTTGAATGCGATAATATAGAATGCGATGCTTGTGGAATTTCTTTCCAGATAAAAGGATGTATAACGGAGTATCCTCTTGGAGCATATGATTCCGAGCATATAGAGATTAAGGAGAAATAAAATGTCTGAAGATAGAGATTTTGATTATGTGATAGGTAAACTGCCACGAAAAGATAAAGACGGTAATGATACTACTGGGGACCGTATTGGTAAAGGTGGCCGTCACCGTGATGATGGTACTTATTCAGCCGTTGCTTATGATCTGGAAGTGGTTGATGAAGATCCAACTCAAATGATACCACCAGAGCCACAGGTTATCGTTCGACGTGAGGTTGTTGAGGTAGAAAGACAGCCACAGCGCGTCGAAGATCTGCCTTTGGGTCAGAAGCTCATTTATCGAGCAGCAGAGATTGCTATTCCATATGTGGTTGATGGGGCATTTTATTTGGCTGGACAGGGTATAAATGCAGCTGTGAATTTCGGCAAAAGAAAATATGCTGAACATAAAGCTGCAAAATCGACCATTCGAAAGGATCAGACTTTAAAAATTGACGGTGAGCAGAGAAATACAGAAATTGTGTCTGCGCCAACCACAAAATTGCCAGATGAAATCGATGCCGCATATGAGAATTACAGTATTAATATGACTAGTGAAGAAGCACAGAAAGAGTTTGTGGATGCTTTTATTCTCAGACTTCTTAGTGAGAAAAAACTCTGGAAGATTGCACATGCCAATATTGTTGATGCATATGGAAATATTATTGATGGTCGTGCTATGATTGACAAATTAAGTAGTCCACTAATGTTGGAAAATATTAATACCGTCTTAAATAACAATCCCGAATTGTTAGAAACATGGCAGACAGTGGCATTAGAAGAAATCCTTGGAAGAGAACTTGTCGTAGATTCCTGTTATATTCCTATTGAGGCACATGATTTAAGAAAGAGTATCATGTCGCCTTCCACATAATAATACAAGTAAAATAGACTGATAATCTAATTTTCAATGGCTCTACCGGCTTACCCACAGCCCGGTAGGGCTATTTTTTTACCCTTCTTTAGGCCGATTTCTAGGCCATTTCCCACAAATTTTAAAATTTCAAAAATTTTTTTCAAATCTGCCTAAACTTTTTCCGACTTTTTTGTATTTAGAAGATGAGAAGGCTACAGATAAAAAAATCAAAATCGGATAGCCGCTCAAGCACATTGAAAACTGAATGAGCTTGCCAGTCCGCTGGGATCCTGCCAGATAGGATTCCGGATAAGTCCAAAGACGATCGGTCCGAGGATGAACAGAAACAGAGGTTTGCATTTAAGCATTGCTACGGCGATGGCTTTCTGAGCAAAGCGGCGAACTAACAATGAGACTCCCGAATGATGTCGGCCAGGATGAGTGAGGTTCCTGGAGACCATACAAGATATGGCTGAGGCTGCCTGCGATGGCGCTAACGGATTGGGTGTTCCCTGAGATGGGATACACGTGTAAACAAGACAAACGAGCACTGTACGAAAAATATGATTACCCCGGTGCATTCCGGGGTGACTGACAATAGAAGCCGTGTGGCAGAGCTGACCGTTTCATTTGAAATTATGGTTCTGCCACATTCTTGTGTTGCCAGTAAAAAACAATAAAACAGCAACCAAGAAAAGGAGATTAAACAGATGAGACCATGTTTGAAAGCAAGAGAAATTAAAAAGGATATCAGAGGACAGTTACCGGTGATCGATGAGGTTACCTTCAAAGAGCATTTTTGTGCAGAGTGTCCGTATTATGCGGGACGAATTGATAAGAAGGCCCGTTGCATGCAGCGTCATTGTGCCTGGGATGATGAGGACGAGATCTTTTCCCCGGTTCTTAAGAGTATGGTTCCGATTATTGAAGAGGAATTCCAGAAAGCTGAGGAGAAGTACCTGGAAGCGAAACGACGTAAAGAAGTGATTTACAAGATGTTCGCAGATGAGCTTCGAGAAGAACAGAAAAAGAAAGATCCTTGTTACAACTGCGCATATAGCAGTCATGCACCTTGTATTGGATTTTGCTATCAGCAGATGACAGCTCATCCTGTTGATCCGAATGAAATGAGTTAAGGAAGGAGGAGCCACAATGAATGTAATTACACTCGTGGGAAGACTTACAAGAGATCCCAGCTACAGCGAAGTCCAGAATGAAAATGGAACACATAAGATCGTTTCCTTTTATCTGGCGGTGCCAAGAAATTATGGCAAGGATGTGAATTACATCAAGGTAACAGCATTTGGCGGTCAGGCGGAATTTGCAAGAGATTATTTCAAAAAAGGAAAGAGAGTTGCGGTTACCGGTGAGCTGATGACCGGCAGTTACAAAGATGAAGAAACAGGAAAGACGATGCGAACTGCAGAAGTTACTGCAAATCGTCTGGAATTTGCCGATGGAAAGGACACAAATCCTGCACCTGCACCGGATGATGATGGATTTATGAATATTCCGGATGGCATCGACGAAGAATTACCATTTCGATAGGAGGAATACCAATGAATCAGGTAGATAAAGGGCTCTTGATCAGCAAGGGCTTTATGAATGAAAAGGAACTGGTCAATGATATGCAGATTCAACTGTCTGCACTTATGGAAGCAACTGTATTTGCCGGTGCGATTCTGGATACCAATCTGGATCTGACAAAGCTGATGACAGCTTCTTTGTATATCGAAGAACTGGCCAGTAAAAAGCATTACATGCACATTCATCTTTATGTGCAGCGCTGTTTTGCAGATAGCAGGGCCAGAGGTGAGTTGGATAACTTCTATGTAGCTTCTCTTCATGAGGAAACACTGGAGGGTTATGCACTGTACTTCACTTTGTATCTTCGAAAACTGGTGAGCGACATGAATGAAGCAAGAAAGACTATTGAATTACACAGAGGACTGATTGATCTGGTAACTCAGGAAAAACCAGTGATGCATGTCCCTGCAAATAGAAAGACGGAGGAAAAATGATCATGATTAACGGATCGGAATATGTACCTGTGGAATGCGTGAACATTCCCAAAATGTTATTTCAGGAGAAGCCATTCGAGAAGCTGTCTGCGGATGCAAAGCTTTTATATTCTCTTCTTCTGGATCGAAAAAATGTGGCCAGGATGAATGGCTGGGTTGATCAGTATGGCACTGCCTATGTGATTTATCCGAAAAGCGAAATGAAGAAAAACCTGAATGCTTCCAGATATCGTGTGGATATGGCTCTTGATGAGCTGGAGAAATGTGGACAGATGGTTGTGGTAACACAGCCGAATCCCGGAAGACCATGCCAGATCTATGTGAAGGATATTACAGGAAATATGATGAGAGATATGGAGGAAAAGCCAATGTGTATGATGATGAAAGATATGAATGATAAGAATGGAATGCCGATGATGGGACCGTGTATGGGAATTCCTGGAATGCAGGGTGTAGCGGTATTTTTTGATCCTGAGGCATTTATGAAAGCTTTTGAAACTGAAGATGAAGAAACTGATCAGGAAGAAGCATCAGCTGAAGATCAGGAAGATATGGAGCAGGAAATTGACTACGATTACAGGGACAGTGCATATTACTCACTTCCTCGTAAGAAGCAGAGACTGATTGATATGACCTACTATGGCTATATCGATGAAAATAATGTGCCAGATGATAAAACGATTATCGGAGATGCAACTTATCTTGGTAAGGAAATTGGAGAGAAAATTGCTTATCTTGCAATGAATCACGATGTAGATGCGGATAGATTTTTTATGTATGTGCATGAGCTTTATAAGGCTGGAAAGTTGAATAAGATTTGTGCCATCATGAAGGCAATTGCTTTGTTATGTGGTGATCTGGATGAATATGTAGATGCGATGGAATGTTGTATTGGCTATCCTAAGAAGCTGTTTATGACAGGTGTATGTTATATCAGTAATAAGGTGGCAGCTGATATTCTTGATGGAGAAGACCAGGAGTAATTATGCAGGAATTTGCTTACTTTCAGGAGCAGGATTCCGAGCAGTTTTCTTTTTTTCGTATCCCGAAGGTCATGTTTTCAGATAAGCGGTTTGAAGCTCTTTCCTCTGAAGCAAAGATTCTATATGGAGTGATGCTGGATCGAGTTGGGCTATCTGTTAAAAACGGTTGGATTGATGAGGATGGCAATGTCTTTATCTACTTCACAATCGAGCAGATGATGGCTTATCTGAAGTGGTCCAGGTATCGAATCTTTCATTTGCTTGATGAGCTGGATACCAAGAAAGGCATTGGCCTGATTGAGAGAAAAAGAGTTGGTTTTAATCAGCCCAATGTAATCTATGTAAAGAATTTTGCTTCTATACTAAACAGAAATCGGGGAGCTCCCATAGTACGGGAGACAGACTTCCCAAAGTCTGAACAGTCAGATTTAGGGACATCTGCCAGACAGACGACTGGAAGTATGCCAGACGAATTTATGGATGTCTGCCCATCAGACACTAATGATACTGATATGAGTAATACTGAGAGGAATAATACTGAGTATAGTAATGAGCAGAAGTCCGAAAAACAGTATTACTATGGAGCATTTCACAATGTTTTCCTGAGAGAGCTGGAACTAAAAGAGCTGCAGCGACGATTTCCATATGATTGGAAAGAATGGATTGAGAAGCTGTCCGCTTATATGAAATCCACAGGGAAAAAGTATCATAATCATTATGCTACGATCTGCAGCTGGGCTGCCAAGGAATCAAAGCGTAGCAACACCAAGAATTATGATGTACCGGAAGGAAAAGGACTATGAGTGTGGAAGATATTATTTCTGATATTGCAGGCAGGGTAGAGGCGAATTCCACCAGGAGGCCTTCAGACTATTACGATGAAGATGGACTTCGCAGATGCGGAGTCTGTAAGGAACGTAAAGAGAACAGATATAACTTCCTGGGAAATGTAAGGGTCGTATCCTGTCTGTGCAAATGTGATCAGGCAATCATGGAAGCCAGAAAAGAAGAAGAGGCCAGACGCGAATTTGCTATTCGTGTTCAGAGCTTAAAGACCATCGGGCTTACCGAGAACCGCTTTCATGAATGGCGTTTTGAAAATGATAATGGGAAAAATCCCAAGCTGAACCTTGCCAGAAAATATGTGAAGGACTGGAAGGAGATGCAGGAGAAGAATATCGGTTATGTGATCATTGGCCCTGTTGGTACCGGTAAGAGTTTCTTTGCCGGATGTATTGCCAATGCTCTGATGGAGCAGGGAGTTAGCGTCATGATGACCAATTTCTCCAGAATATTAAATGAATTAACGAAGCCGCATGCGGATAAGAATCAGATCATTGCGAACCTGGTATCTTATCCGCTTTTGATTATCGACGATCTGGGCATTGAGAGGAATTCTGAATTTGCTCTGGAGATGATCTACAACGTGATTGACCGCAGGTACTGTACCAAAAAGCCACTTATAGTGACAACCAATCTGTCTTATCAGGATATGACAAGGTCAGATCTGGATATGGAGCATCAGCGCATTTACAGCCGTTTGATGGAGATGTGCCTGCCGGTGATCTATAAAGGTTCCGATCAGAGAATGCAGGAGCAGGATCTGAAGATGGAATGGATGAAACTGCAGGAATCCCAGTAGGGAATCAGGATGAGGGGAGTGATTACCATGATTTATCTAGAGGACAGCAGTTAAGTACAGTAGGAAGGGAGGACAAAATGCATGCAGGAAGAAGTTACTAATAAAACTGTGACCCTGGCGATCCGTGCCACAAAGCTGACAAGTGGTGTGCTTTTATCCGCTATCAAGGCTTATCTGAGGCACCATGATCAGAAGAAAACACAGAAAAAGAATATCAAAATGCAGCAGAAAGCGGCGAAGAAGAACCAGCCGAAGCAGGGAAAGATTACTGTGAAGGAGCTTGCCTCCCAGAATGCAGGCATGACCAACATTGAGATCGATAATAAAAATATCAAGTCTTTTGAACGCTATGCCAGATACTACGGCGTGAATTATGCCGTGAAGAAGGATAAGTCAAAGGATCCTCCGGTGTATATGGTATTCTTCAAAGGCCGTGATCAGGATGCGATTCATGCAGCATTCCGTGATTTTTCATCGGCTCAGATTAAGAAAGCCAATAAGAATACGATTCGTAAGAGGCTGCAGAAATACAGGGCTATGGTTGCTCAGAATAAGAGAAGCAAGATCAAACAGAAGGTGCAGAGTCAGTCGCGATGAGTTCAAAGACAACGAAGAACAGATCAAAGACAAAGTCCTCATTTTCTGTAAAGTCATTCTTTTATAAGCTGACTGGTCAGCTAAAAGGTAAGCTGTCCGCCGAAGACATAAAGAAGCTGATCATCATGAACCTGCCCTATATTTTCATATTTATCATTGCCAACCGAATTTCCCATCTGTATCAAATCAGTCCGGGAGAGAAGGCTGGCGAAAAGATTATGTATCTGATGGAGCACTCCAATCAGGTACTTGGTGTCATTCCTAGCTTTCAGGGAAAGGATTTGCTCATCGGTATCGGTGTGGCTGCAGTAGCCAAGATCTTAATCTGGCAGAAGCAGCAGGATTCCAAGAAATTCCGAAAAGGTGTGGAATATGGTTCAGCTAAATGGGGTGACAGGGAAGATATCAAGCCATATATGGCAGACAATCCCTGGTTAAATGTTCCTCTGACGGCAACTGAATCCATCACGATGGAAAGCAGGCCGAAGAATCCCAAGTATGCCAGAAATAAGAATATTCTGGTTATCGGTGGTTCCGGATCCGGTAAAACGAGGTTCTTTGTAAAGCCGTCGGTTATGCAGATGAACTGCAGCTATGTGCTTACTGATCCGAAGGGTACACTTATAGGTGAGGTCGGCAAGATGCTAAAGCGCGGCGCACCGAAAAGGGATGACACGGGAAGGATCATCAAGGGTGAAGATGGAAAACCAATCTATCAGCCCTATGAGATCAAGGTATTAAATACCATCAATTTTTCAAAGAGTCTTCATTACAATCCATTTGCCTATATCAAATCAGAGAAGGATATCCTGAAACTGGTTACGGTTATCATGGCCAATACCAAGGGAGAAGGAGAAAAGGAGCAGCAGGATTTCTGGTATAAAGCAGAGAAGCTTCTGTACACAGCACTGATTGCTTATATCTGGTATGAAGGTGAAGAGGAGGAAAAGAACTTCTCCACACTTCTGGATCTGTTAAATGAATCCGAAGTAAGAGAGGAAGATGAAGAGTATAAGAATCCGGTGGATCTTCTGTTTGAAGATCTGGAAGAAAAAGACCCGGATCACTTTGCTGTAAGGCAATACCGAAAATATAAATTGAGTGCCGGCAAGACTGCAAAATCGATATTAGTGAGCTGCGGTGCCAGACTGGCGCCATTTGATATCGGCGAACTCAGGGAGATCATGTCTTATGACGAGATGGAACTGGATAAGATCGGCGACAGGCTTACGGCGCTATTTCTCATTATGTCGGATACCGATACGACATTTAACTTTGTGATTGCCATGCTGCAGTCACAGCTATTTAACCTGCTTTGCGACAAAGCAGATGATGTATATGGTGGTCGTCTTCCGATCCATGTCCGCGTCATCTGTGATGAGT
>JAZLLO010000030.1:0-31252 GCA_045598185.1 Marvinbryantia sp. | reverse complement strand
GATGGACTGTCCGTAGATGATTTTTTCAAAACACTTGGGTATGCCTGCCTTTTAAAAGGATTAGGAGAAAATGTAGATGAGTATCCGGAAGATGAGATTACGATTTCGATCTTTCGTGATACATATCCTCGAGAATTGTTTGTATATCTGGAACGTTCCGAAATGATAGTAGAAGAGAGGTTTGAAGGTATTTATTATGTGACAGGAAATATACCCTTTCCTGCACAGATTATTGTAACAAGCAGACTGGATAAGAAACATACCAGTTTAAGAATTCTTTCTAATCATGCAAGGGAAGAAGATGTTAGAAGTTTTATTGAACAAGCCAGAAAGATGACAAAACCTGGAGACCGCAATAATGTTGATGCGGTTCTGCAGGTAAGCGCAACTGCAAACAGAGAATTATATGAGAAGATAAGAGGTGATTCGGAGATGTGTGAAGCGTTAAGAGAACTCATGAAAGATGAAATTGAAAAAGAAATAGCACAAGGAATAGCTAAAGGAATGGAACAAGGAATGACACGTGGAATCGCACAGGGGAAATTTGAGAATACAATTCAGATGATAAAGAATCTTGCAAACAATACAGGTATTTCATTTGAACAGGCAATGGAGAATCTTGGAATTTCTGCTGCGGAGCGAAGCAAGTATATAGCTAAGTTATAATGATCACATCAAATAAAAGAGAGAGAAATTTTCCCATGTCAGAAGAAAGGGCATGGCAGCTGTGGCTGCCGTGCCCTTTCTTCTGGTTTTCGAATATGTATATTCTATACCGTTACAGAAACGTAAACAAAATAATCGCGAATCATATAATAGAATGTGTGAAAACACGTTTAATCTATGGATATTACCACAACATCCACTTCGAAAAATACGAAAAAGATACTCAAGCCAATAATATAGAAGGAAAAGCCCTTTTAGTATTAAATAGTATAAAATTATATTGAAAAATGCGACAAAATGACGAAAAAATACTAAAGCCACAAAAGGTATTGAATACAAAAAAACACAAGCGTATAATTAAAATGATATCTTGTCAATACTTTATCTATAGGGAGGGTATAAAAGTATGAAGAGACTAAAAACGTTTCGCAAACGTGTACTTCCTTTTATTCTTGCTTTATCGATGATCTTACAGCAGTCAGGTTTTGTCGTACTGGCATCATCTGATGAGCAGATCGTCCAGGAAGTAGAAGAACAGGAAGCACCTGCGAAGGAAGAGAAAGCGGCGCCTGCGCCGGAAACAAGTGCACCGGAGACGCAAGCACCAGAAACGCAGGCACCAGAGACACAGGCACCTGAAACACAGGCACCAGAGACACAGGCGCCTGAAACACAGGCACCTGAGACAAGTGCGCCTGAAACACAGGCACCTGAGACAGAAGCTCAGGAGACAACTGTCCCTGAAACAGAGATTCAGGAGACAAGTTCGCCTGAAACTGATGTAATCATAGAATCAACAGAAACAGAAATGATTACAGAGACAGAAACAGAGACAGAGACAGAAGCACCAGTTAAGACGAAGTTCCGCTATGAGGATAGCAGAGTTATTATCACAGCAAGGGCTTCTAAAAAGGCTGCGCTTCCAGAGGATGCAGAGATCAAAGCTGATTATCTTGTTCCTGGAAGTGCTCAGTATAATGCGGCTGTTGCAGCACTGAATGCTCAGCTTGATCGTCTGACTGATTATTCAGAAGATGAAGTAGAACAGGATTATGTTCTTTATGACATCTATTTCCTTTCTGCAACAGAAGGCCGTATTGAGCCTGAGCACGGAAAAGTAAAGGTTGAGATGACTTTCAAGTCTGCACAGACAACAGATATTGAAGGTGAGATCGTTGACCAGGAAGTTGTACACCTTAAGAATAATGGTGTAGCAGAAGTAGTTACAGACTTCATTAACACAAATGGTGATGGAGAAGTAACTTCTATGGGTTTTTCTACAACTAGCTTCTCAACTTTTGGTGCAAGGTTTACGGTAAGAACATTTAGCCTTGATGATGAAGCAGATATGGGAACTACACGAGCTGCAGGAGAAGAATTCGACGATGCATTTATCGACAGCGTTTTCTTTACAGATAACCAGTTCAGAATCACATTCTCAGAAAAACCAGATGGCGGTTTATACTTCCCACTAGGAACAACTATGACATATGAGCTTCCATCGTATATCGTTCCGAATCCAGTTATAAATGCGCCTTTCAAGTCTGGTAACACAGTAATAGGTTCTTATACTATTCAGCAGGGAGCCCTTACAATAACAATTGATAAGACTGCATATGAACAGCTTGTAGACATTGAACACGGTGGATACTTAAAGAATGGTTTCATTGAGTTTGAAGGTCATTATGATGAGAGTAAAGATACAGAGGGTCATGTAAGTTCAGGTTCAGGATCCAGTGAAGGGGAACCTGAAGCATCTGTAAAGAATCCAAAGCTTTACACAAATAAATACTCGTCTTTTGATGCTTCAGAAGGAACCATGACATATACCATTACTGCTCGTGCAAGTGAGGGTGATTTTAAGGAGATTAGTGTTAAGGATTCCATGTCTGATGATCAGACACTGGTTGGTCAGTATCATATCAACATCAAGAATGATAATGGCACAGTTAGCAAAGACGAAGACGTAGCTTCTCTGTTTGGTCAGTCATGGGATCTCAAGGAGAATGATACCCTTACTATTACTTATAAGGCAAAGGTTGCCGGTAAGATAAATCCAGATGTTAAAAATGAAGCTGAGATTAAAATTGGTGATGAGATACGTAATGATGTAGTAGTTGGTAATCTTAAGACAGATGATACTAACAATGGTAAGTTCTGGTATTCTACTGTTGAAAAGGGTGGAAATAACCATGCTGAACCAGAACATCCAATATGGACAGTCACTGTTGCAAAGGGTTATGCACACCTTTCCGGTGCGACTGTAACTGATACTCTTCAGAATGAAGATGACAGCAAGCAGGAATATGACACAGAAAATCCATTAGTTATCACAATCAAAGATTGGTCTAATAATTATCAGGAAGTTGGTAAAGTAACTGTTCCAATGTCTGCTGTTGTAAGCGGTGAATCATGGGCTTATACATTTAGCAATACATTGACTCTTGATAATGGACAGACAATCGATTTGACAGATGAGAAGTATTACGCTGAGTTTACTTATTATACAAATATTACAAAGTCAAAACCAATTGGTACAACTACTCATAAGAATTCGGCTGGTATCAGCGGAAATGGTACATCAGGAACTGCAAATGGATCAGTAGGGACAACAGGAGCTACACCTAATATTGCAAAGACTGGTGCATTGAAGACAGAGAATCCTCAGAAAGCTGACTGGAAGATTATTGTCAGTGTACCGGCAGGAGACACAGATATTGCTCTGGCAGTTAAAGATACCCTTGAGAGTGGTGACCAGAAAGATTCAGTGAAGAAGGATACCGCAATAGGTCATTGGGGTGACACTGTTATTGGTGGAGAAAGCGGAATCAAGGTTGAGATTATCAGCGATGATCCTGCCATTAGTGGACAGGCTACACATGTTCAATATACACCGCCAGAACACACGTGGGGCGATTTTTATAATGCGGCTCAGTTTAAGATTTTCTTTAATGCAGATAACGAAAGTGCATCAGCAGTAAAGACAACTGACAAACCATATAACATTGTTATTTCATATTCGACGGATATTGACCCAAATATTTCTACAGGTGAAAAACTTGAGAACAAGGCAGAGATTACCGGTGTGGTTAATCTTGATGCTAAGGCATCTGTATTTAAACAGTCTAGTGTATTAAGTGTTCGTAAATCACTTGAGGATTCTAATGTATCCTATCAGGGAAAGCTGGGATCCAGATATGAGATTTTGATTGCAGGTGTTGATCCATCCCAGAGAACACTTACTATCACGGATGATTTCAGTGACTCTAAGGGAATGCTTGAACTTCTGACTGTACCTGAATCAGAAGGTGGTCCATGGGCAAGCTTACAGCTTAATATCAGACAAGGAACTGAATGGACAGAAGGTAAGAATTATACAGATAATGTAGCTATTGATTTATCTCAGATTGATAACGGAAAGGTAACGTTTAACATTACAGTTCCAACTGAGGATGAACTTGGATTTAATCCGGCGGATGCTACATACTGGTTCTACTACTATCTTTTCCCAACGGATGAGACCATTCGAACATATGGTGAATCATTCACATGGACAGGTACGAACACTGCAACAGTTACGAGTGGTTCAAGAACAGAGCTTTCTAATGTAGTAACCGGTACTTTTAAAACTCCGGATATTATCTCTAAGAAAGCAGATGCAGATGGAAAATATAATAACCTTACAAAAGTTAAATATACTATCAGGTTATCAGGAGCTGACCTGAATCCTTCTGGAGATACAATCAAGATCGAAGATCAACTTGGTCTTGGCTTAACTTATATTGATGGTCAGGGAACGTATGTGGTTGACAATGTTTGGCAGCCAGTAACAATTACACCATCAAACGAGAATGGTAAGTTAGTGTTTGAACTTCCGGATAACGCACCTCTTACACTTACTTATTATGCAACAGTTGCTTCTGGAGTTGCAGTTGCAACCAACTCAGCTAAGATTGTTGGTATTCAGAATACAACAGAAACGAGTGAATTTAAAGTATCTCAGTCAAATGATGAAGGTATTGAAGTAGGTGTATATACTAACGTACTCGAAGTTGAGAAGAAATGGGAAGAAGCTGATGATCATGCTGGTATTAATTCTGTAGAAGTCGAATTATATGCTTCTTATTTCGATGGAACAGAAGTTGTTACAAAGCCTGCTTATCAGGTGTGCAGTAGATTCTCTGAAGCTGATGGTATTAAGACTCTGAATGACAGCAATCAGTGGAAAGGTAAATGGGAGTCATTACAGCAGGTTAAGTATATTAAGGTTAATGGTGTAAATCAGAGAGCAACAATTACTTATAGTGTTGTGGAAAAACCAATAACTGGCTATAAAGCAGAGTATGCATTTGATACTACCAAGACACCTCCTGTAATTACTGTAACTAATAAGAAGACAGAGCCGGAATATGGTAGTCTTACAATTTCAAAGAGTGTTTCAGGTAATTCTCAGCCTACTGCAAATACTACATATAATATAGTAGTAACTGCTTCAAATACTGCAGCAGACCTTTCTGGTGTAACAGCAACAGCTTCAACAGGAACAGTTAGTGCAGTACCAAGTGGTAATAAAGTAACATTTAGTATTTCTAAAGATCAGAGTGTAACATTAAGTAATCTTCCGGTTGGAGATTATACAGTAGTTGAAACAACAGGTGCTAATGACTCATTTACAGTTGCATATACAGGACTTACAAATGGTAAGGTTAATGTAACTACAGATGGAGCAACAGTGACTGTTACTAACACATATCCTGATTATGTTACAAAGACTGTAACAAAGAACTGGAATGATAATAACAACCAGGATGGTCTGAGACCAACAAAGATTGATGTTCAGCTTCTTGCAGATGGTTCAAATTATGGCACTACTGTAGAACTGAATGCTAACAATGGATGGTCATATACATGGAATAATCTTCCTAAGGCCAATAACGGAACAGATATTGTTTATTCAGTAAAAGAAATTACTGAAGTAACTGGTTACACAACAACATATAGTGCTGATAAGTTTACTATCACCAATACACATAATGCTGAGAAGATAACTGTATCAGGAATCAAGACATGGAATGATGCAAACGATCAGGACGGCGTGAGACCTGACAGCATTACAATTAATCTTCTGGCAAACGGCGTAAAGAAAGACAGCAAGACAGTGACAGCAGATAACAACTGGAGCTGGACATTTGCAGACCTTGACAAGAAGGCAAACGGGGTAGATATCGTCTACACCATCACAGAGGATGCCGTAGCTGGATATACAGCTGAAGTAAATGGCTACAACGTAACAAACACCCACACAACAGAAAAGGTAACTGTATCAGGAAGCAAGACCTGGAATGATGCAAACGATCAGGACGGAAAGAGACCAACAAGCATCACAATCAACCTGCTTGCAGACGGAACAAAGGTAGACAGCAAGACAGTAACAGCAGCAGAAAACTGGAGCTGGAATTTTGCAGACCTTGCCAAGAAGGCAAACGGAAAAGATATCGTCTACACCATCACAGAAGATGCAGTAGAAGGATACACAAGTAAGGTTGAAGGCTACAATGTAACAAACAGCTATACACCTGGAAAGGCAAACGTATCCGGAACCAAGACCTGGAATGATGCAAACGATCAGGACGGAAAGAGACCTGAAAGGATCACGATCAACCTGTTTGCAGACGGAACAAAGGTAGACAGCAAGACGGTAACAGCAGCAGAAAACTGGAACTGGAGCTTTGAAGACCTTGCCAAGAAGGCGAACGGAAAAGATATCGTCTATACCATCACAGAAGATGCGGTAGAAGGATACACAAGTAAGGTTGAAGGCTACAATGTAACAAACAGCTATACACCGGAAAAGACAAGCGTATCTGGAACCAAGACCTGGAATGATGCAAACGATCAGGACGGAAAGAGACCTGAAAGCATCACGATCAACCTGTTTGCAGACGGAACAAAGGTAGACAGCAAGACAGTAACAGCAGCAGAAAACTGGAGCTGGAGCTTTGAAAATCTTGCCAAGAAGGCAAACGGAAAAGATATCGTCTACACCATCACAGAAGATGCGGTAGAAGGATACACAAGTAAGGTTGAAGGCTACAATGTAACAAACAGCTATACACCTGGAAAGACAAGCGTATCCGGAACCAAGACCTGGAATGATGCAAACGATCAGGACGGAAAGAGACCAGCAAGCATCACGATCAACCTGTTTGCAGACGGAACAAAGGTAGACAGCAAGACGGTAACAGCAGCAGAAAACTGGAGCTGGACATTTGCAGACCTTGCCAAGAAGGCAAACGGAAAAGATATCGTCTACACCATCACAGAAGATGCGGTAGAAGGATACACAAGTAAGGTTGAAAGCTACAATGTAGCAAACACTCACACAACAGAAAAGACAAGCGTATCCGGAACCAAGACCTGGAATGATGCAAATAATCAGGACGGAAAGAGACCAACAAGCATCACGATCAATCTGCTTGCAGACGGAAGAAAGGTAGACAGCAAGACAGTAACAGCAGCAGAAAGCTGGAGCTGGACATTTGCAGACCTTGACAAGAAGGCAAACGGAAAAGATATCGTCTACACCATCACAGAAGATGCCGTAGTTGGATACACAACTGAAGTAAACGGATACGACGTAACAAACAATAGAAATACTGGTGTAGACAAAGACGGAACAAGTCTGACATTAAAGAAGACAGACGGAAACGGAACAGTACTGAAGGGAGCAGAATTTAAACTTACTTCAGGAACAACAACTGTCGCAACAGCAACAACAGACGCAAACGGTATCGCAGTTCTTACAATTGATAAGACATATCTTGGAACAGATACTGTTGAAAGAACATTTACTCTGACAGAAACAAAGGCTCCAACAGGATACAAGGTAGCTGGCCCATGGACAGTAAAAGTTGTAACTGCTGGAACAAGAACAGAATCAACTGACGCACAGGCTACTACTGTTTACCAGTGGAAGGTTGATAGCGTAGGTGATCTTGTAGAAGCTGATGGTGCTTATGGTGTAGCAAATACACTTAAGACAGGAACGATCAAAGTAACAAAGGAACTTGAAGGCCTGGCAGATACAGTAAACACAGTTGATGCAACATTTACATTCACTCTTACAAAAGAAGGTGAAAGTGAAGCAGCAGCAAATCTTACTGTAAAAGCTGGAGAAACAAAGGAAGTAACACTTCCACTTGGTACTTATGTAGTAGAAGAAACAACACATTCTGACTTTAAAGGATATAATTACGCAGGCGTAACATTTGATCCGACAAGTAAGAAGGTTAACCTTACAGAAGATGGACAGGTTATTACAGTTAAAGCTACAAATAAGTATACAAAGAAGACCGGAGATGACAGCGAAGGAACAAGCCTGAAGTTAAAGAAGACAGGTGATAACGGTATCGCACTGAAGGGCGCAGCATTTGCACTCTTTGCAGGAGAATCTCAGATCTCAACAGCAGAAAGTGGAGAGGATGGAATCGCAGTATTAGATATTTCTAAGGATTACCTTGGAGCAAACAAGACTGCCAAGACATTCACTCTGAAAGAAACAAAAGCACCAGAAGGCTATAAGGCAGCTGGTCCATGGACAGTTACTGTAGAAAGTGCAGGAACAAAAGAAGAAGAAATTAATGATGTAACAGTCACAATTTACACATGGAAAGTTAAAGAAGTAGCTGGTCTTAATGCAGATGGTGGAATCTATAATGTATCTGATGAAAGTATCAAGGTTACAATCAGCAAGACTGATATTGGTGGTACTGAAATCGCAGGTGCAGAACTTAAGATTACTGACAAGTCTGGTAACCTGGTTACAAATGGCGATGGTGAAGTAGTACAGCCATGGACATCAGTAGCTGGAAAATCACACGTAATCAGTGCACTGAAAGACGGTGAGTATGTACTTACTGAAACTTCAGCACCACAGGGTTATGTAGTGGCTGAATCTATCGGATTTACAATCAAGGATGGTAAGGTTGTTGGAACTAATGATAACAAAGTTACCATGAAAGACGATTATAACGAATTTACATTCAGCAAGCAGGACGTAGGCGGTGATGAAATCGCAGACGCAGTACTTAAGCTTACAGACAAAGACGGTAATGAAGTAAAAGACGTAGCAGGTAATGTCGTTGAACAGTGGACCACAGACGGAGAAAAACCACACGTAATTAAGGGTCTTGTAGACGGCACATACAAGTTAGTCGAAATTACACAGCCTGACGGATACGTAAAGGCAGAAGAAATTACATTTGTAATCAAAGACGGTAAGGTTGAAGGTACAGATGGTAATGCTGTAACAATGGTAGATGCATACAGCAAGGTAACTATCAGCAAGACAGACATTAGCGGAACAAAGGAAATCGGCGGAGCAGTTCTTAAGATTACAGATGAAAAGGGCAATGCAGTAACAGATGTAACAGGAAAGCCAGTAGGTCAGTGGACATCTGAAGAAGGAAAGTCACACGTGATCGAAGGTCTGAAGGATGGCAAGTACGTATTAGTTGAAGAGACACGTCCAGACGGATACGTAAAGGCAGAATCAATCACATTTGAGATCAAGGACGGTAAGGTAGTAGATTCCAAGGAAGCAAAAGATGGAACAGTTAAGATGGTAGATGCATACAGCAAGGTAACTATCAGCAAGACAGACATCACAGGCAAAAATGAAATCGCAGATGCAGTTCTTAAGATCACAGATGAAAAGGGCGATGCAGTAACAGACGTAACAGGAAATACAGTAGATCAGTGGACATCTGAAGAAGGAAAGTCACACGAGATCGAAGGTCTGAAAGACGGCAAGTACGTATTAGTTGAAGAGACACGTCCAGACGGATACGTAAAGGCAGAATCTATCACATTTGAGATCAAGGACGGTAAGGTTGTTGAATCTAATAATGCTAAGAATGGTACTGTTAAGATGGTAGATGATTACAGTAAGGTAACTATCAGCAAGACAGATATCACAGGCAAGAATGAAATCGCAAATGCTGAACTTAAGATCACAGATGTAAATGGAAGAGAAGTAAAAGATATTAACGGTAATGTAGTTGCAGCATGGACAACAGATGGAGAGACCAAACATGAAATCACAGGTCTGAAAGATGGCGCTTACATGTTAACAGAAACTACAGCACCAAACGGCTACCAGGTAGCAGAATCCATCGTATTTGAGATTAAGGATGGTAAGGTAACAGGTCACGCAGACGGTGTCGTAACTATGAAGGATGACTACAGCAAGGTTATCATCAGCAAGGAAGATATCGCCGGTAAGGAAGTTGCTAATGCTAAACTTAAGATCACAGATGAAAAGGGTAATGCAGTAACAGACGTAACAGGTAAGACAGTTGCAGAATGGACCACAGATGGAAAGACAAAACATGAAATCGCAGGTCTCTTAGACGGTACTTACAAGTTAGTTGAAACAAAAGCACCAGACGGATACAAGGTAGCAGAAGAAGTAACATTTGTAATCGAAAATGGTAAGGTTAAGGATTCCAAGGACGGTATCGTTACAATGATCGATAACAACAGTGATGTTGTAATCAGTAAGACAGATGTCGGCGGCAAGGAAATCGCAGGCGCAACCCTTAAGATCACAGATGTAAATGGTAAAGAAGTAACTGACAAAGATGGTAAAGTCATCGAAGAATGGACAACAGATGGCGTGACAAGACATGACATCAAGGGTCTGAAGGATGGCACATACAAGTTAGTTGAAATTACAGCACCAGACGGATATGTAAAGGCAGAATCAGTTGAATTCGTAATCGAAGATGGTAAGGTTAAAGGTTCTAAGGACGATATCGTTAAGATGGTTGATGATTACAGTAAGGTAACAATCAGCAAGACAGATATTACAGGTTCTAAGGAAATCGCAAATGCTTCCCTTAAGATCACAGATGAAGACGGTGATGCAGTATATGATGTAACAGGTAAGAAGGTTGCACCATGGACTACAGATGGAGTAACAAAACATGAAATCTTAGGTCTGAAGGACGGCACTTACAAGTTAGTCGAAATTACAGCTCCGGAAGGATATGAAGTAGCAGAAGAAATCACATTTGTTATCAAAGACGGTAAGGTTGTAGATTCCAAGGACGGTATCGTAACTATGAAGGATGATTACAATAAGGTAAGCATCAGCAAGGAAGATATCGACGGTAAGGAAATCGCAGGCGCAACCCTCAAGATCACAGATGTAAACGGAAATGCAGTTAAGGATGTAACAGGTAAGACAGTTGAACAGTGGACCTCTGTAGCAGGTGAAAAACATGTGATTGAGGGTCTGTTAGACGGTACTTACAAGTTAGTTGAAATCACACAGCCAGACGGATACGTTAAGGCAGAAGAAGTAACATTTGTAATTGAAAACAGCAAGGTTAAGAATTCTAAGGACAATGTTGTAACAATGATTGATGATTACAGCAAGGTAAGCATCAGCAAGGAAGACATCGCCGGCAAGGAAATCGCAGGTGCTGAACTTAAGATTACAGATGCAGACGGAAAGTTAGTTAAAGATGTAACTGGCAAGGAAGTTGCACCATGGACCTCTGAAGCAGGCAAGAAGCATGAAATCACAGGTCTTGTAGATGGAACTTACAAGTTAGTTGAAACCACACAGCCAGACGGATACGTTAAGGCAGAAGAAGTAACATTTGTAATCAAGGATGGCAAGGTTGTTGATTCTGAAGACGGTACTGTAACAATGGTTGATGATTACAGCAAGGTAACTATCAGCAAGACAGAAATTACCGGTTCTAAGGAAATCGCAGACGCAGTTCTTAAGATCACAGATGAAAAGGGCAATGCAGTTAAGGATGTAACAGGTAAGACAGTTGAACAGTGGACCACAGATGGAAAGACAAAACATGAAATCGAAGGTCTCTTAGACGGTACTTACAAGTTAGTTGAAATCACAGCTCCAGATGGTTATGCAGTTGCAGAAGAAATCACATTTGTTATCGAAAACGGTAAGGTGAAGGATTCTAAAGACGGTATCGTTACAATGAAGGATGACTATAACAAGGTTATCATCAGTAAGACAGATATCGCCGGTGAAGAAATCGCTGATGCAGTTCTTAAGATTACAGATGAAAAGGGCAATGCAGTTACAAACATCAAGGGGGAAGAGATCAAAGAATGGACCACAGATGGAAAGACAAGACATGAAATCGAAGGTCTGAAGGATGGCACTTATAAACTTGTTGAAACAACAGCACCTAACGGTTATGCAATCGCTGAAGAGATTACATTCGTAATCGAGAACGGTAAGGTGAAGAATTCCAAGGATAATGTCGTAACAATGGTTGACAGCAACAGTGATGTTGTAATCAGCAAGACAGATATCGGCGGTAAGGAAATTGCTGGCGCAGTTCTTAAGATCACAGATCTTGAAGGCAAGGCAGTAACTGACAGAGATGGTAAGGAAATCAAAGAATGGACTACAGATGGAAAGACAAAACATGAAATCGAAGGTCTCCTTGATGGTACTTACAAGCTTGTTGAAATTACACAGCCAGACGGATACGTTAAGGCGGAAGAAGTAACATTTGTAATTGAAAACGGTAAGGTGAAAGATTCTGCAAACGGTATCGTTACTATGGTTGATGATTACAGTAAGGTAGTGATCAGCAAGACAGATATCGGTGGCAAGGAAATCGCTGATGCAGTTCTTAGAATTACAGATGAAGAAGGAAACCAGGTAACAGATGTAAATGGTAATGTTATCAAAGATATCAAGACTGATGGAGTAAACAAACACGAAATCGAAGGTCTGAAAGATGGCAAGTACCAGTTAACAGAAATCACAGCACCAGACGGATACGTTAAGGCTGAAACAATCACATTTGAGATCAAGGACGGTAAGGTTGTTGGACATGATGACGATACTGTAACAATGGTAGATGACTATAGTAAGGTTATCATCAGTAAGACAGATATCGCTGGCAAGGAAATTCCTGATGCAGTTCTTAGAATCACAGATGAAGAAGGCAACAAGGTAACAGATGTAAATGGTAAGGTTATCGAAGATATCAAGACTGATGGAGTAAACAAACACGAAATCGAAGGTCTGAAAGATGGCAAGTACCAGTTAACAGAAATTACAGCACCAGACGGATACGTTAAGGCTGAAACAATTACATTTGAAATCAAGGACGGTAAGGTTGTTGGACATGACGACGATACTGTAACAATGGTAGATGACTATAGTAAGGTTGTTATCAGTAAGACAGATATCGCAGGCAAGGAAATCGCTGATGCAGTTCTTAAGATTACAGATGAAGAAGGTAACCAGGTAACAGATGTAAATGGCAACGTTATTGAAGACATTAAGACTGATGGAGTAAATAAACACGAAATCAGCGGTCTGAAGGATGGCAAGTACGTATTAGTTGAAGAAACACGTCCAGACGGATACGTAAAGGCGGAATCTATCACATTTGAGATCAAGGATGGCAAGGTAGTTGACCACGATGACAACACTGTAACAATGGTAGATGACTATAGTAAGGTCGTTATCAGTAAGACAGATATCGCAGGCAAGGAAATTCCAGATGCAGTCCTTCGTATCACAGATGAAGAAGGCAACAAGGTAACAGATGTAACAGGTAAGGTTATCGAAGACATTAAGACAGATGGAGTGAATAAGCACGAAATCGATGGTCTTAAGGATGGCAAGTACCAGTTAAAAGAAATTACAGCACCAGACGGATACGTTAAGGCTGAAACAATCACATTCGAAATTAAGGATGGTAAGGTTGTAGGCCACGACGATGATACTGTAACAATGGTAGATGACTATAGTAAGGTTATCATCAGTAAGACAGATATCACCGGAGAAGAAATCCCAGATGCAGTTCTTAGAATTACAGATAAGGATGGCAATCCGGTTAAGGATGTAAACGGCAACGTGATTGAAGACATTAAGACAGATGGAATTCATAAACATGAAATCGAAGGTCTGAAGGATGGAGATTATAAGCTTGTTGAAATCACAGCTCCAGATGGTTACGAAGTTGCTGAAGAGATTGAATTTACAATCAAAGATGGTAAGGTTGTTGATCATGATGATGATACAATCACAATGATCGATGATTATACCAAGTTCCCACTGAAGCTCAGCGGTACAAAACGTTTCGCTGATCAGAAGGCAGGACAGTTCAAGTTTGTTCTTGTTGAAACAGATAAGAACGGTAATGTTCTTCCAGGTGGATACACAGAAACAGCTACAAATGCAGCAGATGGTTCAATTGTATTCAAGGATATCATCTACACAATTAAGGATCTTGATGTAACACATTACTACAAGATTTCCGAAGTAAACGGTGGCGAGTATAAGGATTTCATCCTGTACGATGATATTGTTTACACAGTAGAAGCTACATTAGTAAGAGTTGGTGATGAATATGATATCACTACAGATATC
The DNA here is from genome assembly GCA_045598185.1 of Marvinbryantia sp. Lineage (GTDB taxonomy): Bacteria > Bacillota > Clostridia > Lachnospirales > Lachnospiraceae > Marvinbryantia. The sequence continues at coordinate 17,148 of JAZLLO010000030.1, read as the reverse complement.
AGCAGCTACTCTGAATTATATGGAGAAGAAACTGACTTGTTCGATGATGAAATTGACTTCAATAATATTCCTGCAAGGGATATGAAGACAGGCAAGCTTGAAATCACCAAGAAGGTAGTAGGAGCAGACGGCAAAGCTAAGAAAGTTAATGCTACATTCTTTGCAGGTATCTTCACAGATGCAGCATGTACAAAGCTTGCACCACTTGATATTGTGGACAGCAACGTAGTTGAACTGAAACTGAACAATGCTTCAGAAGTTTCAGAAACAATTGGTGTAGTACTTATTAACAAACAGCCAGTTACTCTGTATGTGAAGGAAGTAACAGATGCAACAGGTAAGACTCTTGCAGCTAACTCTTCAACATTTGCATACACAGTAAGCCAGAACAGTACACAGGTTATTGTTAAGGATAAGGCTGTTGCTAAGGTAACAATTACCAATAAAGAAAAACCAGGCAAACCTAATACACCAGGTAAACCAGGAACACCATCTAAGACAACATCAAATGTTAAGACTGGTGATAACACACCAATCGCAGGTCTGATGGCTACACTGTTTGCAGCAATCACATGCATGTCAGGAGCAGTTATCTACAAGAAGAGAAGAAGAGGTTAATCAGATTCTCAGAACATAAGATGTGACAGGGCAGGGAACTACGGTTCCCTGCTCTTTTTGTGTATATAAAAACGACAGGAATCGCGTAGATTTTTTGCTACAGTAAGCCTATGCAACAAGTTTGACTGTAAAAGGAAGGGTGTGGTATCATTAAAGAAAATGATGAAGTAAAAGTTGGAGTATATCAATAAGGATGTGTTGCCTGTACGCTTTCGGGATTATAGGCTTGAGGAGAATTAACTCCTTCAGTATGCAATCAGTGCAGCGAGTATATCATAAACAGGGAATTGATGAATGTGTGATTGCACAAGCAGCTGGCGTAGAAGTGGAAGAACTGAGAAGTTGGATAAAAGAGGAAGCTTTAGTTAAAGATATTTAAGTCATAGGGGGACGGTTCCGGTCCAAACCTCTCAATGGCTCATGATTTGAGGTGAATTATGGCGAGATTGTTTACCGTGCAGGAAGCAAAACATCTTTTTGCGCTATCTACTGATTATGTGAATCAAATAACGGGATTAGAGGAGAGATTGAACGTGCTTTCTTCTGATGCGAAAGAGGCTGTCCTGAAGATAGAGGCGAAGGGAACTTTCAGTTGTCTTGCGGCGAGGGAATTTGAGAGTAGGATTTTGGAAGGATATAGTCCTGATGAGGAAGAGAAGGATATGCTTCTTAAGATTTACCGCTATCAATATGCGCAGAATAACCTTTTTCCGTATTGGGAGATTCTTGATCAGGCAGAGTACATGCGTGTTGCATTAGATGATCTGTCGATTGGACTTGGAATGATTTCGTGGCTTCTTGCGGGGCGTCAGGCAAGGGAACAGGCGGAAAAGAGTTATCGCTATCTTTTTGATCTTAACAGAAGGCAGATTGGGAATAAGCTGGCTGAGTGTAAGAGGATTCTGGATGTTGTCGGATATTTTACACCTGAAAATGGACTTATATTTTATAAAAATGGTCCGGATGCATTTCGGGAATATATCGAAGGTGCATTTTCAGATCAAAGCAGTATGTCTCAGATCAGGGATGTGAAGCAGACTATAGAGCATGCACAGAGACTTCTGGACACCATGTATGCGGCAAAGGCACTTTGTCAGAGATATGACGGGGATGCGTCCGCGAAGGTTCATCTTGCAGCAGCTTCAAAGTTGTTCCAGAATCGTGCAGAGAAAGAAATCATCAAGCATGCGGGTTTGCAGCAGGATTATATAGAAGAAGAGCAGGTGCTGATCAGTAGTATCTATCAGTATCGTTCTGCAGATGAGATAACCCAAAAGCTTCCCGTGTCTTATTCAGAATCCGAGGATATTCAAAAGAAAATAGCCAGACTCTTGTCTCAGAGTAGCTGTCTTAGCTGGTATTTTGCAAGTCCGGATACGAAAAGAGAGGTATTTACACTTTGTCAGCAGCTGGATGCGCTTCCGTACCAGGAACGCGAGGTTTATGAGCAGACAGTCAGTGAACTGAAATCACTTCCATCCATTTCAAGAGAAGAAGCGATGGAGCATTTTGCAGAGCACCCGGATGTTTATGCATATGAACTGCAGCTTCGTTATCCGGCCACTGCTCCGAGTCTTCTTGGGATTGATGGAATCAGGAAAGCGAAGGACGATATTGATGAGACGCTTGATAATCTGCAGGGAACGATCAGTCAGCTTGAAAAGCTTCAGGATGGAATCAGGGATATTATCAGGAAGTCGCTGGTACCAGAGCTTCTGAATATTCTGCGCGGCATTCCGGTGGAAGAACTGAATCGCGATAAGCGTGGAATTCGAACAAAGACCCTACGTGACTATGGTTATGAGAACATTGCGGATGTCTATACGGCGACAAAGTGGGAACTGGAAAGTATTGCAGGCATTAGCGGTGAGGGTGCCGACCAGATTAAAGCAGACGCAGAATACATTGCGCAGGAAAGCAAGAAAGGCCTGAAGCTTCGCCTGAGTCTGGATGACAGAACGCCGGAAGCGGAAGAAATCCTGCGAAGCATTTATCCGTACCTGACTGTCCGAAAGGATTATCTTGAATTATCGGATCAGTATCACCGACTTGAGACGAAATACAAGGAGCTGTTCCGTCCATTTGCAAAGGTGAAGGACTGTGTGAACTGGTTCTGCCTTACGAAGGATGAGAAGACGGAGCTGATTGACTCCTATATTGGCATGAAAGATCTCCTTGCGCAGCATGACATGCCGAAGATATTTGCATTGGTTGCAAGAATCCTTGGTACGCTGCAGAATCTTAATGCTGAGGATGTTCTGATCTGGGAAGATTTTGAAAAGCGGTCGATCGAATATTTCCAGGTGGTGGAGGAATTACTTCCGGAACTTGGAAATGGGGATGTGCTTTATGGCCTTCCGGAGGAACTTGCCAGAGAGATTCAGGATGAATGTTTCTTCCCAGATGGTCTGGAATGTACCCTTAGAAAGTATCAGGAAATGGGTGTGAAGTATGTTCTTCATCAGAAAAATGTACTTCTTGGTGATGAGATGGGTCTTGGCAAGACGATTCAGGCGATTGCCTCCATGGTTTCCCTGAAAAATGTCGGTGCGACGCATTTTGTGGTTGTCTGTCCTGCCAGCGTTCTTCCGAACTGGTGTAAGGAAATTTCTACCAAGAGTAAACTTCACGTTGTGAAGGTTCATGGGCCTTCCTGTCTTGAGGCGTTGGATAGTTGGAAGAAAAATGGCGGTGTTGCAGTTACAACATTTGAAACTACCGGACATTTTGCACTGGAGGAGGACTTCCGTTTTACGCTTCTGATTGTAGATGAGGCACATTATATCAAGAATCCGCAGGCGGCACGTACGGTAAATGTGAAGAATCTGTCCACACATGCAGATCGTATGCTGTTCATGACAGGTACCGCACTTGAAAATAAGGTGGATGAGATGTTGTCTCTTCTTGAGATCCTGAATCCATCGGCTGCAAAAAAGGCAAGAACGATGTCCTTCCTTTCGACAGCACCGCAGTTCCGGGAACGAATCGCAGAGGTTTATTATAGAAGAAAGAGGGATGATGTACTTTCAGAACTTCCGGAACTTATGGAATCTATTGAATGGTGTGAATTATCACCAAAGGAGGCTATGATCTATGAGGCTGACGTCTGTGCGAAGAATTATGCCAATATCCGCCAGTTATCCTGGAATGTTTCGAATGACCTGAAGGGATCATGTAAGGCACAGCGTATGTTGGAATTAATCAACGAAGCAGAAGAGGATGGCAGAAAAATCATCGTATTTTCTTTCTTCCTTGATACGATTCGCAAGATATGCAATCTTCTTGGGAATCGATGCATGCCGCCAATCAATGGTTCCGTTCCACCGGCAAGACGACAGGAGATTCTGGACGAATTTGAAAGAGCACCAGCCGGTACGGTACTTCCGGCTCAGATTCAGGCAGGAGGCACAGGATTGAATATCCAGTCCGCCAGCGTAATTATCTTCTGCGAACCACAGCTTAAACCGTCTCTCGAAACCCAGGCTATTTCCAGAGCTTACCGTATGGGACAGACACGAAATGTACTGGTGTATCGTCTGCTTTGTCAGGATACGGTGGATGAAAAGGTTATGGAGCGGCTTGAGAAAAAGCAGAATATCTTTGATGCATTTGCAGATACCTCAGTAGCTGCTGCAGAAAGTATGGACAGCATGGATGATAAGACATTTGGAGAAATCATTCAGGAAGAGATAGAACGAATCAGAGAAAGTCAGTGAGCCATTGGGAGAGGTTTTGACCGGAACACATTGTGTGTGCCGGTCTAAACCTCTCCCAATTTAGTTTGTTCATGAATTTTTAATCTCATCAATGATATAGATCGGACGATCTTTTATCTCTGCGAAAAGAATTGCAATATATTCACCAATGATACCGATAACGATAAACAGTGCGGCAAACAGGAAGCTGATCAGAGTTACGATTGTAGCATAACCGCTAGGTGCACCTTCGAAGGTAAAGAAGGTGTAGATCAATGTAATGACTCCTAATAAGGAACAGCATAAACCAGCGTAGATTCCCAGCTTCAGGGGAAGATCTGAGAAGGTAAGTATTGTGCTGATAGAGAAACGCAGCAGTTTTTTCAGACTATAATGACTTGTTCCTCCGGCTCTTTCTGCAGCGATATAATTCAGTGTGGTCTTCTTGAAACCAACGCTTTGTACATAACCTCGCAGGAAGCGAATCTTTTCTCTGTAGTTATTTCTTAAAACATGTACTACCTTATTGCTGACAGCAAAGAAATCTGATGCATTTTCCTCAAATTGTGCCTGAGTGGAAAGCCTGTTAATCAGTTTGTAAAAGGCACTTGAAGTCAGATTTTTGATGAAACCAGCAGACTTGTTTGCTGTACGTACCATACTGATTACTTCGTAACTCTCTTCAAATTTATCGATAATCTGAGGAATACATTCCAGCGGGTGCTGAAGATCTGCGTCCATACAGATGACACCATCCCCACAAGCATGGTCTATACCCGCGATCATTGCCGCCTCATGACCGAAATTCCGTGAGAAGTGTATTACTTTTACAAACGAATATGCAACAGCAAAAGAATCAAGGATCTCTCTGCTTCTATCAGTACTTCCATCATTTACAAATAATAATTCAACATTCCAGGAGATATTCTTCCTATATTCCAGAAACGCATCAAAGAATTTATTTAATACAGCCTCTTCATTAAAGACAGAGACTACAATAGAGATTGTTTTTAATGAAACTGAGTTTCCCATTTTTCACCTCGAATAATATAATCCCAATGGTTTAGATGAGCCAGTGGGAACCGTCCCCAATGGAACAAAAGTCGTGGAGATAGAGATCGCAGACGTCTTTCATGGCAGCGGCGTCTTTGGCGCTGGCTTCGTCGTAGATGCCTATGACTTTGAAGCCTGCCGACTTGGCGCTTCGGGCGGCGTGGACGACATCTTCAAAGACAAAGGTGGATTCGTGTGGATAACCAAGGAATTCTGCGGCCACGTTGTAGATAACTGGCTGAGTTTTACCGGCTCCGACTTCCGCACAGGTAAAGATCTTCTGGAAGTAGTGTGCGATTCCGGTACGGGTAAGGGCTGCGTTAAGGTAACTTCTGTCACTGGAAGTGGCGATTACCATTGGAACGTTCATCTGGTGCAGTTTTTCCAGAAATTCTTTTGCGCCTGGCTTTAACGGAGCTTCGTTGTAGTAGAAGTCACGCACCTTGGCGATAATACCGTCAGTGATCTCCTGGTTGGAGAATGGAAGATGGTAGTGTTCCTTCAGGTAGGCAACGCCTTCCGGGATACTCATCTCCCAGAGAGTAGCACCAAGATTCTCTTCCGGAACAACGTGAATGCCTTTCAGGTAGCGGACACCTGCATCCATCCAGATAGGCATGGAATCAAGCAGGGTACCATCTACGTCAAAAATAGCTGCCTGGATCATGCGTTAACCATCTCTTCCGTCTTTTTCTTAAGATCAGCAGTGGCCTGCTTGATATCCTTCTGGGCAAAGATCGCAGAGATAACAGCAACACCGCAAAGACCGTTTCCGGATAATTCCAGGATATTGTCCTTGCTGATACCACCGATTGCGACAACAGGGATAGATACGGCATCTGTGATCTGCTTAATCACTTCATGAGTAACTTCTACAGCGTCAGCCTTTGAACCGGTTGGGAATACAGCACCTACACCAAGATAATCAGCGCCGCGCTTTTCTGCAAGGATAGCCTGTTCTACCGTCTGGGTAGAAACACCGATAATCTTGTCCGGACCTAATTTTTCACGAACATTGCCGGCTTCCATATCGGACTGACCAACGTGAACACCATCTGCGTCAACGGCAACAGCGATGTCAACCTCATCATTGATAACAAAAGGAACATGGTATTTTGCACATAATTCCTTGATTTCTTTAGCTTCTTCCAAAAATGCATCATAGTCCAGTTCTTTCTCGCGAAGCTGGATAAAGGTAGCACCGCCCTGGAGAGCTTTTTCAACCTGGCTGTAAAGAGTCTCACCATTTAACCAGTAACGATCTGTAACAGCATAAAGTAAAAGGTCTTCTTTCTTACAATTCATAATAAAACTCCTATAATATCTGTATAATTATTTGATTTCGAATTTAGCACCTGCATCTAAGATGGCCGGTGTCATATTGTAGATGGCATCGATAATGCGGTTACGGTAAGTAGAGTTGCCGTCACCCTCCTGCATGCGTGAGAATCCAATCTCGCCGGCAAGACCCATAGTACATACAGCAGCTGCAGCAGCTTCCAGCCTCTGATCAGGATTTGCAACAATGAATGCAGTCATCATACCGGATAACTGACAACCGGTACCTGTAATCTTACCCATCTCAGGACGACCGTTACGGATAACGAAACATCTGTCAGCATCAGCAACAAGGTCGATAGCACCTGTGATTGCCACGATGCTTCCACTGCTCTTGGCAAATGCTTTTACAAATGCAACGGCTTCGTTAAGGCTTTCTTCTGTTACGGCATCAGCCAAATCAGCATCAACACCCTTTGTAGTTCCGTTTCCAAGAGCAAGTGTCTTGATCTCAGAGATATTGCCACGTATAACAGCAAGGTCGATCTCTTCCATGATCTTAACAGCAGTCTCAGTACGAAGCTTACTTGCACCTGCGCCAACAGGATCAAGAAGAACAGGATGAGCAAGTTCGTTGGCTCTCTTGCCGGCAACGAACATACCCTGAATGCTTCTTTCATTGAGAGTACCGATATTCAGATTCAGACCACCACAGATAGAAGTGATATCTGCAACATCAAGCGGTTCATCAGACATGATAGGACTTCCGCCACAAGCCAGAAGAACATTCGCGACATCATTCACAGTAACATAATTTGTAATATTGTGTACCAGAGGTACGGTATTTCTCACATTTTCAAGACATTTGCCAAGCATAATTATCTCCTCATTTTCTATAGATTTTCAAATCGTATCTATCATAACACAATCTATTTGCAAGAGATAGAAAAAATGACATTCTCCATACATTCCAGGACCGAAATGTGGTAAACTAAGAAAATAGTATGTCCGAAGGAGGGCGAAAACATTGATTTTTAAAACAACATTACTTATGTCAAATCCACAGGTCATTCGAGTGTTTGAACTTGATGCAGAGGGAGAAGCAAAGACTATCACAAGAGCTGTAGAGGCAGTTCATGAATGGAACATGGATTGCGGGCTGACAATATGGAGAAATGATAAGGTCATTACACATCTAAGTGATGTGACGATTAAAGAACTCTTCAGCGAAGAGACAAAGGATGATGTGTGGGAACTTCGTCTGGAAGGCGGCACTATGCGAACTCTTGACAGGGAAGAGCAGTGGGTATTTCGCCTGGAGGTAGAAGATTATCGGGAAAATGACCATAAAGAGGAGGTTCCAAGATTGCTCAGATACCGTGGTTTGAATCCTGACTATTCATTTGGGGCAGTAAGGACATGGAATCAGTGTGTAAGACAATTGATGGGCGGAGGCTCTATCTATATATATAACAAAGGGTATATTGGAGAAGAGGCGTACAGCGTGAATTCATCAAGTATCAGAAATAAACTTCTTCGGGCTATACGTACCGATCTGAAACAGGTCGAGATCAATTATCAATGGACAATGCCTCTTAGATCAATGATGGAGTGGCATACTGTCAACGAAATGAAAAAGATCATTGATGATAATGAGCTGGATATCAATATGTATCAACGAAAAGCGAATCTCGTAGCTGATCTGACAGAGTATTTTGATGATCCGCATTTCTGGATAAGGATATTGGAAGGGATGACTATGGAAGAATATGAAAGTTTTTCCAACTGCGTCCAGAAGAATGAAAGACATCTGGAAAATAATGGTACATTCTTAAGGTATGGAATCACTTTGGGAGAAAATTCACCACACAAAGGATATCTCCCATCAGAATTCCTGAGCTTCTATGAAAACTTTTTATTAGAAGTAGGAGACGAGGATATCCTGGAGAGAAAGAAGGCACAGGAGGTTATGGTTTGTGCATATACACTCTATGGTGTGTTCGATTTTGATACATTGTGCAAGCTTGCCATGGTAATGTACCCAGAGCTGGATGCAGACCAGGCAATGGGAGAACAATGGGATTATGCGTTCTTTGGTTTAACGACTGTTGAACAGAACAGGAATGGAGAACAACTGGGTGAAATACAGGTTATGTACGATTTTTTGAATATAAAAGAAGGAAATGCGAAAAAGTATTGGAGGACTAGATCAGAAGCCAATATTCCATATTATCTGCCAACAAAAAAAGAAGCTTTTTCCATAGCAAGAGAAGGGCTTGTTTTTTCAGAGAATGCGGAGAGAGAACTGCGCAGACTGATTCTTGCATTGCACGATCGATATGGATACAACCAGGATGATATGATCATTGCTGACATCTATAATATGTGCCATATGAATTATAAGATCAATGAGATCGTGAATACTCTGATGAAAAGATATCGTCTGAGTAAACAGGCAACGAAATATCAGCAACTAAGGAAAGCACTCCAGAAGTATAAAGGTGAGGTACGTCAGATCCTGTTTGGCGGTCACACCGGCGAAGAAGCAAAGATACTGTTTCATCTTGAGATAAAGGAGGAAATGTAAGCGTGAAAAGAAGATATCTGCATAAACGCATGATAATGGATTTTTCTCTGGGTAAGATTGCATATGGTGTAGAAGAGATGCTTGCAGAACCTGTTGATGTAGTACGAAATGCAGATAGGGACGGACTTTTACTGTTGACAGCAAAATTTCGTGCAGAATCATCGTACAGCAGTACGCCGGTGGTTTCTATCTGGATTGACCCAGAAGAAGGAGAATTAGTAAAGACAGAATGTAAATGCAGTGAGTTCCAGAGAGATTATTTTTCCTGTTCTCATATCCTGAGCGTCCTTGGAAAATATATTCTGGAAGAAGAAAAAGAGGAACTAAAGGGTACCGATTTGTATCGAGTGCTTCAGGAAACTACAAAGGTCGAAGATCCATTTATTCCGGGGATTCTGCGAAAAACAGACGCTTCACTTCAGACGTTTCTTGTATCAGGCAAACACGAGCATATAAAACCGGATAAACCAGGCTGGATGCAGGAGAAGTCACAGAAAAAGGTTGATGAGAAACTTTCGATTGAGACAATCCTGAATTTTATCAGATATTCCGCATCATTGGAACTGAAAGCGGGTCCGAAGCGTCATTATGTCATTCGTAATCTTGAGAATCTTTTAACTGCATATATAAAGAATGGACGTTTTAGTTTTACCAATAATATTACCTGCTATGCAGGCAGAGCAAAGTATGACCCTTCTGCATGGCCGGTGCTGGATTTTATCGGTCAGCTTGTCCAGAAGCATAAGAATGGAGTGTTGGGGTATTCTGTCTATAGCTCAGGAAGCAATGAGTATTATCGATATCTGAAGCTGACTGGCCGTGATCTGGACGCTTTTATGGAGATGCTGGATCAGCAAAGAATTCAGATATCCATTAACAATAACCAGACTCAGAATTATGATATAGATTTTCAGAAGGAGCCAGAGGCACTGACAGTTCGAAAAGAGGAATTCGGCGCTGTGATCCAGTCTGTTAAGGAGATTCCGCTTGCCTGTGGTATGGATTACATGTATCTTGTCCAGAATAATACGGTTATGCGTCTGCCGTCCAGTCAGTGGGAACAGAGAAAAGGACTGGCAGAAGCATTCGGACAGAATACAGAGCTGTACGTTCAGGAAAAGGATCTTCCGGCACTTTGTGACAGCTTGTCTATGATGGGAATCGAGAAGGAACAGCTGAAGCTGGAGGGTCTTTTTCCAGAAAAATATTTTTCAGAAAAACCTGAGATTCTGATCTATCTGGATCATCCACAGGACGATCTGATCTCCTGCGAGGTAAAAGCACATTATACATTTTTAAATAAAGATTATAACGTACTCGATCAGAGAAAAGATAAAAGCAAGCGTGATATCTTATCAGAACAGTATGCAGGAGAAGAAATCTGGCAGTATTTCTCTGCATTTGACGAAGAGAAAAAGATGATGTTCTTGGAGTGCGATGAGAATACACTGTATCATTTCCTTACAGATACCATTCCGGCATTAGCACAGATTGGAGAGATATTCATCTCCGATAAGCTTAAAAAACTGAAAGTGCGCCCGGTGGGCGAAGTGTCTGTCGGTCTTCAGGTAGAAGCAGGAAGTCTTGTGATGTCACTTCAGTCCAATACGCTGAGCAAGGAGGAAATGATTGAGATCCTCAGCAGCTACAATTCAAAAAAGCGTTTTACCAGACTGAAAAATGGTGAATTCGTAGTGCTGTCTGAGGCTGATATGAGTATCTGGGATACTATTTCTGATACGTATAAGAATTATGGAAAGAAGAATCCGGAGGCGATGAAACTTCCGCTGTTTCGCGCGCTTTATCTTCAGGAATGTCTGCAGGACAGAGATAATCTACAGCTAGAACAAGGACAGGAATATCAGAATCTGATCTATGAATTAAAGCATGATGACCCGAATGAGTATCAGGAACCGGATTCTCTGAAAGAGATCCTTCGTCCGTATCAGAAGGAAGGATACCGCTGGCTTTGCATGCTGAAAAAGAATGGATTTGGCGGAATTCTTGCAGATGATATGGGTCTTGGAAAGACACTGCAGGTACTGGCATTTCTTCTTTCTGAAAAGCAGAAAGGAAAAAATGAGAAGACACTGATCGTTGCACCGGCATCCCTGATCTATAACTGGAAAAAGGAGATCGAGAGATTTACACCGGAATTATCCTGTAAGATCATAGCAGGCAGTATCGGACAGAGAAAGGCTGATATCAGACAGATTAAAGATGGAGATATTGATGTCTATATTACATCGTATGATCTGTTAAAACGCGACATCTTATTATATGAAGAGATTCATTTCGAAAATCAGTTTATCGATGAGGCACAGTATATCAAGAACCAGAATACACAGGTTGCGAAAGCGGTGCGACTGATTGACAGTGCATTTCGTATGGCACTTACCGGTACGCCGATTGAGAATCGTCTTAGTGAGCTCTGGAGTATCTTTGATTATCTGATGCCGGGATTTCTGTATGGATATACAAGATTTCGCTCAGATTATGAGGCACCGATCATCAATGATCATGATGAAGTGATCATGAAGCGGCTTCGCAGCATGGTACATCCATTTATTCTTCGCAGACTGAAGAAGGATGTACTGACGGAACTTCCGGATAAGCTGGAAGAGACCGTAACGATCAGTATGGAAGGGGAGCAGCGTAAGCTTTACGATGCCTACGCAGAACGACTTCGTCTGTCGCTGGATAAGCAAAGTGATGAGGAATTCCATCAGAAGAAGCTGGAGATTCTGGCGGAGCTTACCCGTCTGCGTCAGATATGCTGTGGTCCGGATCTGTTTCTTGAGAACTATAAAGGGGAAAATGCGAAGAAAGAAGCCTGTATGGAGCTGGTTCGTCAGGCTATCTCTGGTGGGCATAAGATTTTGCTGTTTTCTCAGTTTACTACGGTACTGGATGATTTGGGAAAGACCCTTAAAAAAGAGAAGATTGAGTATCATCGTATCGATGGAAGCGTGAAGAAAGAAGAGCGTATGAGACAGGTGGAAAGCTTTGCCACCGATGAAGTGCCATTGTTCCTGATCTCTTTGAAAGCCGGTGGAACAGGTCTTAACCTTACGGCAGCAGATATCGTAATCCATTACGACCCATGGTGGAATATTGCCGCACAGAATCAGGCAACCGACAGAACACACCGAATCGGACAGGAGAATACGGTAACTGTCTACCAGCTCATCACGGAAAAGACTATCGAAGAACAGATTGCGATTCTTCAGAAAACAAAAGCACAGCTTGCAGAGGATATCCTGTCCGGAGAAGGTATTGCAAGTATCATGATCGATAAAAATGAACTGATTGGATTACTGGGATAATTATTACAGGACAATAAATGCACTTGTAAAATATAACACACGTGATATAATGTGTGATAATGCTAGGGTCGAAAGCATGAAATGCGAAGAAATCCGTGGCATCTTAATCATATGGTTATAGAGGGGAGATTAGAATGAAGAAAGCAACCTGGTTTACTTCTATTTTATTATCAGCAGCATTAGGTTTATCTTCTTTATCTGCTGTCTTTGTGCCTCCTGCAGCTGTTTATGCAGAGGAAGATTACAGCGAGGATTATGAAGAAGATTATGCTGAGGAGGATTATGATGAGGGGGATTCAGAAGAGGGAGATTCTGATGAGGATTCCTATCATTTTGAACAGGATCCTACTGTAGACACTAATGAGATCAAGGGGTGGCCGCAGGGTGATAGCATCGATGCGGATGCAGCAGTTGTTATGGATGCGAAGACAGGAGCGATCCTGTATGCGAAGCATATGGATGATCGAAAGTATCCTGCAAGTATCACGAAGATCATGACAGTGCTTCTTGCACTGGAGAATGGTAACCTTGAGGACAAGGTTAAGTTTTCAGAATATGCGGTTTACAGTATTGAGTTTGGAAGTGCTCATCTTGGGCTGACTGAAGGAGAAGAACTTACACTTGAGCAGTGTCTGTACGGAATTATGCTTGCATCTGCGAACGAGATATCCAATGCAGTTGCAGAGTATGTTGCCGGCGATGTTGATACATTTGCCGAGATGATGAACAAGAAGGCAAAGGCTCTTGGCTGTACGAATACACATTTTGTGAATCCGAACGGATTACATGATGAGGATCACTATGTTTCAGCAAGGGACATGGCATTGATCATGAAAGAAGCATTAAAGTATGACAAGTTCCGTGAGATCATCAACACAGACGAATATCATTATCCACCAACCAACCTTGTAAAAGAAGACAGATATTTTGTGAATCACCATCAGATGCTGATGGATGAGTCTTACGATGGCATCATCGGCGGGAAGACAGGATTCACAGATCAGGCGTTTAATACTCTTGTAACCGCTGCAGAGCGTAACGGTATGACATTGATTTCCGTTGTACTTCATGCACCGGGTATTGAGAGCGAGTATGGTGATACAAGAACGATCCTTGATTACGGCTTTGATAATTTTAAGCAGTATAAGGTGAAGCCGGAAGATCTTGCAGGAATGAAGATTGAGTATAAGGGGATTGAGGATCCGGAAGAATTAAAGAAGATTAAAGAAGCAGACCTGACACAGGAACCATTTACTATTAAGAAGGCTGTAGTTACACTTCCGAAGGGTACAGAACTTAGTGAGTTAACCTGCGAGATGGATTTTGCAAAGAAACGCATGAATTTTTACTATAGTGACCAGAAGGTCGGAAGTTCGAAGTTTGCCTATACAGGTATCTGGGAAGAAGAGACTGAGCTTCAGACAGAGGAGATATCTGAAGAAGCTACAGAACTTGAAACAATAGAAGCAGAGACTGAAGCTGGTACAGTACAGGAAGGTTTCATGGGTAAGGTGAATGAAGTTATTACTCAGGCAAAGCAGGGCGTCGGTGTAGCAAAAAAACTCATGGAAGGCAATGAGTATATTGCACCGATCCTTGGCGGTGTCCTTCTGCTCATCTTTGTTCCGCTTCTGATTCTTATGATCAGCAGACATATCCGATACAAGAGAATGATCAAACAGCGTGTTCAGGAGATGATCGAGAGAAAGAAGATGGAAGAGGAGATCGAGCGTGCGTCTGCAGCACAGATTGAGGCAGAACTGCGTGCAAGAGATATCGCATTCCGACAGGAACTGGAACAGAAGCTTAGTCAGAAAGCTGATGATGATAAGGGGGAACAGTAATGAACTGGGTTGCACCAATTAAGGATGAAGAAACATTACAGAAGTTTAAGAATGAACTTCGTAAGGTAGATGATAAGTATTATATTTTATTTGAAATCGGTGTAGGAACCGGTATGCAGCTTCAGGAGATATTGAAGTTAAAGAACGGAGATGTTCGTGACAAAGACAGAATCGAAGCAAGCATCGGAACGAAGAATATCAAACGTGTATTTACCATTAACGACGAATTAAAGGCAATCATCCACAATTACACAGAAGGGAAGCCTGAGAGTGATTTCCTGATTCAGGGACATGCAGGTGCATCAGGCTCTCTGTCAAGAGAACAGGCATATCGTGTATTCAAGGGCGTAGGCAGAGATCTGGGACTTAACTCCATCGGAGCACAGACCATGAGAAAGACATTTGCATGGAGATATTACCATCATACCGGTGATATCTATTATCTGCAGAACCTTTTGAATCACGCATCTCCATCTATCACTTACCGTTATATCGGTGAAAAACCGAATGTAGAAGTAGTGCTTAAGAAGATGACACCAGAGGAGAATGAAAGAAGCAGATACCTTCTCTATAAGAACGGGAATGGTAAGAAGAGAATGGATGACCTGATCCAGTTCTTTTCAGAATTAAAAGAAGAGATGGACGACCCGACACATAATGACGCATTTTACGGAAAACTTGACTGTCTGCTGGGAGAGGTAGAAGAGATCGTAAAGAGTTATAAAGCGTGATAGAAATTTGAATATCTATACAGTCATTTTAAGTTCAAAGACAAATATTGAAATTCATTATTTAGAATTATTATGTTACAAATATGAAAAGGAGACTAGTTATGAGTGATTGTTATTACGTTATGAAACAAAAATTACAAATTTTTCTGTTCTTGATTTTGTGTTGTTTATTTATGTTGACTATAAACGTTGAAGCAAAAGAAGTATATGGTGATTGGGAATATACGGTTTCTTCTGGAGAAGCAAGGATAACAAAATATTTAGGGACATCAACTAATGTTACAATACCAAGTACGCTTAATAAATATCATGTTGTTGCAGTTGAAAGTTATGTGTTTGAAGGTTCAAATATTAAGGTATTAACAGTTCCGGCTGGTTTGGAGTACATTGGATATGGCGCTTTCAAGAATTGCTACTATTTATCGAATATATATTGGAATGCAAAGAACTGTAAAGTTGAGTTTCTTAGAGCTCAAATGGGATCTATGCATGCCTTTGTAAATGCTGGAAAATATTCATCTGGATTAAAAGTAACATTTGGTTCTTCTGTTGAAAGAATTCCAAATTGTCTTTTTGAATCTAATGAAAGCAATTATGCACGAGTTACTTCTGTTGAAATTTCGGATTCAGTAAAGTATATTGGGTCATATGCATTTTCAAACTGTTTTGATTTAACAACGGTTAAATTTGGGAAGAATATCGAGAAAATTGAGTCAGAAGCTTTCCTAGAGTGTCATTCACTAACATCCATTACAATTCCTGCAACATTGGAAGAAATGGGTTATGCTGTTTTTAAGAATTGTTATAATTTGTCGTCGATAGTATGGAATGCAGTTGATTGTCATGTTTCATATACGAGAAGTGATGCTAGTAGGTTTTGTTTTGTCAATGCTGGAAAATATAGTGGAGGAATAGAAGTGCAATTTGGTCCTTCTGTGCGCTATATTCCTACTTGTCTTTTTGAAAATAATTCTCGTACATATGCGCATGTTACATATGTATCTATTCCAGATTCTGTGGTGAAAGTAGGCGATTTTGCGTTTAATAATTGTTTAGACTTGAAAAAAGTGGTTATTATGTCAAAATATGCTGCATTTGCAGGATATAATACATATAGTGATAGTTTCGTTAATTGTTCACCATTTTTAACATTTCATTGTTTTAAAGGAAGTACCGCAGAAACGTATGCAAGGTCTGCTGGTTATCAAGTATCTTATATTAAGTGTACAACTCACGAGAATTTAATTACCAGTGTAAAAAAAGCTACTTTAACTGAAAATGGTAATATATCCAAGAAATGTTCTTTATGCAATACAACAGTTTCTACATCAATTATTTATGCTGCAAAGAATATTTCTATTTCTGGTAATAAGTATAAATATGATGGAAAAGAAAAGAAACCTACAGTTACCGTAAAGAATAGTCAAGGGGAAGTGATTCCAACATCCTATTATACGGTTACTTATACAGCTGGAAGGAAGAATGTTGGAAAATATACCGTTAATATTGTTTTTAAAGGAAATTATAGCGGTTCAAAGAGTTTAAACTATATAATAAATCCTCCGCAAACCTCAATTTCTTCATTAAAGGGAGCAAAAAAATCTTTTAAAATAAATTGGGTCAAAAAATCTTCACAGGTTACAGGATATGAGGTACAATATTCACTTTCTAAGTCTTTTAACAACAATAATAAAAAGGTGAAAATCAATTCTGCTAAAACCACTTTTAAAACCATAAACAATTTGAAGGCAAAAAAGAAATACTATGTGAGAATTCGTTCATATAAGAACGTTGGTAATACTGTGTATTATTCAGATTGGTCGACATCGAAAAGCGTAACAACAAAGAGTTAGCAATTAACAAGCCATTGGGATCATGATCAGCCCCTTGTCAAGTAGACAAGGCAAATATCTAAAAAAAGTGTATAAATATCCGCTATGTCGAGAGATGTGGCGGATGTTTTTGGTTATGAAGCATTTATTCCACGATCCACTTGACAACGAGCCTCTGAAGATG
>JAZLLO010000029.1:0-6639 GCA_045598185.1 Marvinbryantia sp. | reverse complement strand
GCAAAAAATTCTACGTAGAACTACAATTATTATACATCAAAGTCACTTTAATGACAAGGATATGTTAAAAAAGCTAGCAAATACAATGAAAACTACCACTCACGGATTGGTGTAGTTCTACTTTTGCTCATATCGTAGGCTAATTCATCATAGAATACATAAACTTCCACATTACATACTCGTCAGCCTTTGCTTTAATGGCTTCTTCACTGTCCCCTTCTTCCGGCCGGCTATTCTTATACATCTCATACCAGTTTTTTAAAAATACCTGGTACTCTTCCTGATCAACCAAATTACCGGTAACATCAGTCCCAGCAAATTCCAGATATATCTTTCCGTCGATCTCAATCGGATGTAATCCATGTCCATCTTCGATATCAAACAGTGCATGATGCATTCTATCCGAATTAAACAGATCTGCGTCAAATAAAGCAGTATCATCAACACCTAAAGCATCTGCAAGGATTGACAGAGATTTTTCTCTCGGAATCTTCTGTCCTTTTTCATACTGAATGATTCTGATATGCATTGTTTAAGATAGAATCATAAATTTTCCCAAAAAATTCGTGACAAAATTCGTGACAGCCAATCACGAATACATTCAGGCAAAAAAAGAACACTTGAAAACCCTTTATTTTCAAGTGTTCTTGCCCCTGCCAAGGAGTCGATGCGACGGGATTCGAACCCACGGTAAAATCCCTGAAAGTATTGAGAATAAAGGATTTTTTCAAAATCGGTTTGAATACCTTGAATACCTATAATTGTAAATGATAGTATAACGGTCACTGCACTATTAAGAAAGGAAAATGCAGGAGGTCTGGACCGTTTATGCCACATTACATTGTTTTTCTATACGCATCAGCAGCTTCTTCTAAATTTCTAAAATTACAATGAAAAGGTGCCACAACTCCAGTCTCCATCTGTCTTTCATATATTCTTGCAGCCTTTGTCTCTATCTGATTCTTATATTTCTTGCAGAAAAAATACTCCTTTATCATGAGCATTCGTCGCTGTTCTTCCGGAGTACTACTTGATGGTGTACTCAAATCAGCTCTTTCATAAACACCTTCTACTACCGGAAACATTTTCTTTATCTCCAAAACCGACAAGATTCGTTTTTTATGAAAATCAAACTCTTCCTCTGAAACTCCCTTTCTTCTTAACTTATTGACATCGGTTTCATCAACGATAACATCAAATCTATCTACAACCGTTTTTCTTATGTCTATCTCTTCATACACCCTATAGTTAGTTGGTGTTATATCTCTCCACGCTGCATGTTTGGGTTTCGCTGACGTAAGTGGAATAACATACTTCCTTCCATTAAGATTTGTAAGAATTCCAAGATGTGGCTTTTTAGAATAATCTGTTTCACTGGAACAAAACACCTCAGAATCAATTCTATGAAGTTCTTCTAAATAATCAGTTGAAATATATACAAAACAAAAATCTTCAAAAATCATTACATACTCCTGTAAAAATAGGGAAGCCACCAGGCTTCCCTATCATATCAGCTATTCAGGTCGCTGATCACCGAGCTTTATCGTCTCTCATTTATTGGCTGAGAATCACCAAACTATATCGTCTCTCACTTTGAAATGGTAGAGAATCACCAAACTGTATAATAATGCTAGCAAACTCTTATCATGTTGTCAACTGTTATCCATTTAAAATCATTAGAATTAATCGTTAAAACTTAATGATCAATTTATATTTTTTCTAGCCTGCTCTGTTATCTGCTTTGGATATTGCAGCAATTCCAGTAGTGCAATTGCATTAGATGATGTGCTGTTTCCTGTATGAATTTTGTAATCAAAATAAATGTCATTCTCTTCTATAACACTTTCAAAATGATACTTCTGATAGTTGGCTGTCTCAGTCAGTTCCATATCATGTGTTGCCACCAATATGAGGCTGCTATTGTTTACGATATAATCCATAATTGCAATAGATGCAGCGATTCTCTCCTTTGTATTGGTACCCTTTAAGATTTCATCTATGACACATAGAATCGGTTCTTCGGTATCGATTCTGTCGATCATTCTCTTGATGTATTTAGCTTCACGGAAATAGTAACTCTCTCCAGAAAGAATATCGTCCCTCAGAGACATACATGTCATAATTTTCATTCTTCCAACGCTCATAGAACTCGCTGTACATGTATGGATTGTCTGCGCCAAAATACAGTTAATAGCAATTGCTTTCATGAATGTGGATTTTCCGGAAGCATTTGCACCGGTAATAATTGCACGGTCAAATAGTGAAAAATCATTTTCCACAGGATTATTTAACAATGGATGAACAATGTCATACGCTTCAATTCCTTCATCTATAAAATTCGGGATACACCATTTTTTCAGACTTTTTCGAAAAGAAACTATTGCTATCTCAGAATCAATTTCTCCAATATAATCCAGGATACTGATAACTGCATCTTGTTTATCCTGAATATTCTTCATAATATAATTGAACAAAGAAATATCCAGCAAAGTAATTCCCCAAATGTAATCAAATAAAATGGCAAAGGCATCACCGGACATAGCAGATCGTTTCTTTCCACTTAGACCAAGTATGCCACCTGATAAATTTTTCAATGATTTCAGGGATGATTTTACTTTTTGAGATGTAAAAAGTTCCTTTTCATCATTTTTACTAAACCAGTTGGCAGTATCATAGACTGTCAGGAATTCACTTAGAGCATCTATGTATACCTCGTATTTCATTTTCATAGTCATATAGATTGTAAGATTTATTAGCGCAATGACAAAGAGACCTGAACTGTAGAACATATGCCTTGTCACAAGGGTGCCAGCAAGGAATATAATCAGAAGTATCTGTAGTAAATGCAGAATCAAACTGCTTCCTATTCTCCACAGTCCAGTGTTCTGTAAAAATTCTACCAGATAATACGCATTATCACGTTTTCCGATCTGTCGGAGTTTCGCTTCATAGTGAATACGCAACTCTTCATTCTCTTCCAGATATTCAAGTCTTTGCTCTGTCACCTCATCTCCACCACCATGCAGTTTATGATACAGATATTGTTCGCCAATAAAGCTGTTGGTATGATTAATACGCAGAAATACCTCATCCATCTCCAGATCTTCCCATGTAATCTCATCAAGAATCGCATTTTCTTGACTGTTCTCGTCTTTTGCTTGATGATAGCGTTTCACACTTTCCAGACGATCTGAAGCATTATGATAACGGACACCGTCCAGTGGATTCTTCCCAAAGGAATTCTGAATTTTATTCCGAATAGCTTTTTTTATTCTAAACACATACACCATCCTTTTCATGTACTCATTTCTATATTGGCATGAGTCATTTGTCAATAACTAGATTTTCTTTTAATGATAGAATTGCTTGAATGGTCCGAGCAACATCCCCAAAAAACAGGAAGTCCGGACCATTCAGATTACATTACAACTCTTCTACTTCTATAATTCTTCTTAATTCACACGCATCCATGTTAATCTCTGATTTTTTGTACATTTAAATCAATAGAGTTAATCGTTAAAATCAGATTCCCAGCTGGATCAAAGAAATTGATAACAATGTTTTCATCTGTATCTTCACCACCGATTGCTCTCAGATACTTTCCATAAGTTGCAAATAAATAAGCTGCTGTCCTATCGTTGTTATTGATCACTGTACTAAATACAATACATATTATCTTCTTTTTAACAGAAATAGTTAGTACCAGTAAAAGAACTCATTTTACTTACCACAACATTGTATGTCCAGACAACCAGACACACAATGTTGCATAGATAAGTGTTTCTCCATCAGATTCGATGCAAATAGATAATCCTTGTCCAACATCAAGAAAGTGAACCGACATCTCTTCAGCATTTACTTGCATACAAAACATTATGAATATTATAGATATATATATAAGTATTTCTATAAAAGGATTCTTCTTCATTTCAATTCCCAGAATATATATTATGTAAAAGAACTCCCAGCTTATCCGAGAGTTCTTTTCATTCTATCTATGGGTTACAATTCTTACATGGAACATATCTATTAACAGCTTCTTCTCTTGTCATTGAAATATATCTTTTATTAGATTCTTTCATCTGATTCACGGAACCACACCATGTCTCATGTAATTTATCGTTATTTGCATTTACAACATAGTCATGTAGTGGAACTGATCTTTCTGTCTGTCTTTCTGTTTGTGCTTCTGTCTGTGGATGTGCTTTATCATAAGCCGCTTTATCTTTTGTAAGACTATCCACAATTCCAGTTGTGAGTTTTCCGTCTGAAGATGTAAGTCCCTTTGAATCAGCATATGCCATAACTGCTGCAGCTGTTGCTTTTCCAGCCATTCCATCAGCAACACCACAATCATATCCAAGCGCATTCAGAGCCTCCTGAGCTTTCATTACAGTATCCGAATCTGTATATACAAATTCAGTTTCTTTTTCCGTTTCTGTAACAGCCTCAGTAGCTGTTTCCTCTTCTGTGAATATCTCTTTCAGAGTCTTTCCATCCGTATCTGGTGCAAAATAAACAGCATCATCTGAGTGACCAGACACCATATAAATATTGCCATCTTTCTCAAATTTAGAACCAACTTCAATCAGTCCCTTAATAATATGGATGCCTTCCTCATCATTCTTATCTGTAAACAGAACCATATCAAAGTTGTGATCATTCTTGTCAACATAGTTAAAATAAAAGTCTTCCAGAACTTCTTTTGTACACTGATCAGAACTACATCTTGCAATACTAACTTCTCCAACTTGTTCTGTCTTTAATCCGTTCATTATAGGTTTTACTTCGACTGTGTCGATTAATGAAAACTGTTTAGGTTTGTTCTCTGTTTCTGGCTCTGTTGCAATCTCTGTTTGCGTTTCACTTTCAGTTGTTATCTCAGTTTCTGGCTGTGTTTCACTTTCTGTTACGATTTCAGTCTCTGTTTGTGTTTCGCTTTCTGTAACTATCTCAGTCTGCACTTCTGATAATTGATCAGTCTGTTCAATTATCCCTCTTTCAATATTATCCGTTTGCGTTGGCATAATAAATAGCCCCACTACAAAAACCACACCACTGAGTAAAACCGTCTTAACAATACTCATAAATTTACGATGTTTCTTTCTTATTGTCAAAAGCATATATATTGCTCTGAAGAACAGAAAAAAACTAAACAAGGCTAATATAATTGCTACATTTTCCATACTCTTCCTCCCACGAATAATCAAAATTCATTTTTCAAACTCAATTATAAACAACAATTCTTTACTTGTGAATCACAATTCCACTTTGAATCACTTACAACAGGTTATCCTTCTTATGGATTTCTTCTATTTCTTCCATATACCCAGCTGTTACAATACCTGCTGGTAATGCCACTATTGCAATTCCAAATAATGCACTGATCATAGTAATAATCTTTCCAATCTGACTGGTAGCATACAGATCACCATATCCGACTGTGGTTAACGACACTGTTGACCAATATATTGCATCAAAGAATGTTTCAAAGGTATCTGGTTCAACATTAAACATAACCAAGGCTGTTACAAGAATATATCCCAATGCCAGAACACATACAACCATCAGACTATCCTTCTGACGTTTGAAGACATTCACAATAATCGTTATATTTTTTGAATACCTAAAACTTTTAAATACTCTGAATACTCTAAAAGTACGCAACAATCTGAATACCTTCAACAGTTTCAAAGATGGATTGATAACTATTATAGACGGAAGGATTGATAACAAATCTATGATTGCCATGAATGATATTGGATATTTGATATAAGACAATTTACCAGCCTTTAGTTTGTAATCAGCCGTATATAATCTTAGAAGATAATCGGCTATGAATATAATAACCGTAATCCTATCAATCAAGATAAATGCTGGATTATCATCTTTATACATTAATGGGATAATACTGATTACAATAGCCAGCATCATAAAGACATCATATGCTTTGCTTATATAATCGCCATCCTCACCTACTTCTATGATTTCAAATATTCTTTTCCGCATAACACCACCCTCCCTATAAGCTTATTTATCTACACATTATACTACCATATTTAAAAAAACACCGCCAGTTTTCTGACGGTGCAAATATCAAACATATATACAAGAGATTACTCCTTTCGTCTCTATTTTATCTCCCAATCAGCTTTGATTGGTTGTAAAAAAATAAGGATTCTGGAAGTCCCAGAACCCTTTATTTTATAGGCATTTGCCCCTGCCAAGGAGTCGATGCGACGGGATTCGAACCCACGACCTCTGCGTCCCGAACGCAGCGCTCTACCAAGCTGAGCCACGCATCGTCATTTCTTTTTAGCTATATCATTTTAGCATTATAACAATTGAAAAGCAAGTATTTTTCTATTGCATTTTCATAATCATAGTTACTGTTCAGGTGCCAATGTTCCGCGAGGTGTTTTGCCAAGCAAAACCAGAGGTCTGTAGTGAAAAATTATATTTCAGATTCTTATCCGTTATTATACGGGTAGTAAAATGTATAAGAAGCAAGATTTCAGGGGTATAACGGTTACGGCACTGGTAATAAGAACGTATAAGAAGCAAGATTTCAGAGCTTTAACCGTTACTGCACTGGTAGTAAGAACGTATAAAAAGCAAGATTTCAGAAGTTTAACCGTT
>JAZLLO010000028.1:0-53488 GCA_045598185.1 Marvinbryantia sp. | reverse complement strand
CTGAAAAATCATCTGAAACAGGCGGTTTTCCTGACATTTTGAGGTCAGATTCCTGATTTCGATGTAAATAACTGTAAATATTCCCTGAATATCGAATTTATAGGGTGTTTTCTATAGTACGAAGAATTGGGAAAGTATTATTCTAAAGTAAGCTGAACCAGGATGATAAGAGGAACGGCAAGATAACACCATAACCTAACAGGTAAGCGTAATAAATGTGACTATAATCAAAGTAAAATAAGTTAAAATATAATTATAAAACTAACGCTCGTTAGATTTATAACTCGGATTAAGGGGTGTATGAATGATAGACGAAGTTCGAGAAAAATGTAAATTATGTGTTTCTGTAAAAATTGCATATGAATCCTGAGAAAGGCTGAAAAGCAGTGCAAAGGTACTATGTATTTGTTTTTTCTATCTTGTGTTTCTGAAGGAGCCACTTGCAAATACAGAGACCTTCCGGAAGGCTATGAAAACAGTAATACCGATGAATGGTACTGCAGTAAATCTGATTCTAAAAGGGGTATAGGATTACCTTCTGGAACTGACAAGAGAACAGATCCGGATTGTATGAAGCTTGCTAGTGTAAGCAGGACGACATTTTACAAATATAAGAAAGAACTGAAATCAGATAACTAAGAATGTCCAACATGCAACAGATGAGATAGAGGAACAGCATTAATAAGAAAAAGTCCTGTCGAAAATTCTTATGACCTTGAATTTCAGATTTCGTTAAGGTAAAACGAGTTTTGTCTTAAATATCTCCTGATACCATTACATCATCAAGAGGAACACAAATCCTTTGAAAAAGAATATGAGAGATGAAAAAAGGAGAATAAAATCATGATGAACAAATTTTTAAAGAAGGCTGCAATCTCATTTGCAGCAGCAACTATCGCACTTACAAGTGTAGCATTTTCAGTATCAGCAAACGATGGTATGGGAGTTGATGCAATGAACGTAACTGTATCTGAGTCATATGGTCCTGCATATATTATTTCAGAAGTTGGAGCAAACGTAAGAGTCAGCCCATCTACGAACAGCAGAATCCTGAATACATTAGGATTCGGGGAAAGTGTCGAAATCACAGGATATACATCAAACGGATGGTATCAGGTATTTACAACAGACAAGGCATACGGCGGAGAAAGTACAGGTTATATCTGGAGTGAACTCGTTTCTACAAGCTATGATCAGTGGGAAGACAATTATTTTTATTATATAGATGAAACGGGTAAATATGACAAAGCGGACATTACCTCTGCTATCAGCCTGTGTTACGAAGATGGAAGATGGCAGAAATTTGGAATCCTGAGCGATGGAAATACAATTGTTACTTTAGATGGTGAGCCACTTGAATATCTTGGTAATGGAGCATGGATTACCCCGGATAGAAGCACCGTTTATATAAGTAATCCAAACGTGTAAATCTTATTATGGTTATACTAAGACCTGGCGATAAAAGCCAGGTCTTTTTTGTCACGATAAGTAATCTTGGGAATTTTAAGAAAGACTGGCGTCTGAAGCCATCTGCTTAGTGGTCATATTAAATGATTACCTTCTGGAAGTTGCCGGAAAACAGATACGAACTTGCCAGCGAACCCATGAAGGTAATGAAACCACAAGCACCAATGGAAAACGGATTAGGCAGACGAAAGGAACTGTCATTAATGTAAAGAAGAAGGATCCTGCAAAAGATATTATCCTGAAACATAGCAAATCTTTTTGTGAGGCTTATCTAATCTAATCCGGATTGTATGAAACTTGTGGGAATCAGCAGGGCTACATTCTTCAAATATAAGAAAGAACTGAAAGCAAGTAGATACCTAAGAATAATCATCAGACGATAGATACGATAGAAGAATGGTATCAATTACAAAAAGTCCTGACGACTAATTGTCGAAAGGACTTTTTTCATGTCTTCCGAATAGCTTCACTACACAGCAAAGCATATTACATTAATGCCCTTGGTCGGACAACATCCATTTCTACTTTAGTATCTATTCATGGTACGTTAGAAAATATTGTATGTGTCAATGCCCTTGGTCGGGCAACATTTCTACGAAAGGGAAAAAATAATGAATAAAAAAATCATCATGTGTCAATGCCCTTGGTCGGGCAACATCCATTTCTACGGTATAGTCTGGGAGCCCTTGATTTTAGCGGGCTGAGGAGGCCATTTTTGCACGTTATTGTATGAATTGTTTAACAATTTACATTTTCGAGGTGTTTTTTGGATTTTACTTAAAACGAAACTGCTTTTGCTACTATTTTTCGTATTTTCGTAAAAAATCACCTGATAATTTTATTCATTTTCTCTGTAAACAATGGTTAGGATTCAGGAAATGAAGCTAAACTGTTCAAGCCACGAGACCTGCTGACGGAACAGTGGAAGTATATATTGCTTCGAATAAATATGAAACCAGTTCCTTCTGTCTGATTTCTTTCATGATAACAAAAAAGTGTTCTAAAGTAAAGCTGAACCAGGATGTTAAGAGGAACAGTAACTCTTGAACTATAATGTGACCTCCCTTTACTGGTGCGACTTTTTCTATATTTTTTTGGAAATAGCATAATAATTATGATATGATAATTTTGGGTTTTTATGCAAAATTATCATATTATTTTGCGTTTATATAGGAGGAAAATATGATTACTGGTGAATTACGTAATAAGATTGATCGTATATGGGAAACATTCTGGACGGGTGGAATCACCAATCCTTTAGATGTGATCGAGCAGTTTACATATTTACTGTTCATTAAACAGTTGGATGATGTTGAAATCACTCATGAAAATGAGAGTAACTTCCTTGGAATTCCATTTGATTCTATGTTTCCAGGAGAGTGTCAGAAGTATAGATGGTCTAAATTTAAGAACCTTGGTTCTGCAGATGAGATGTATGAAACTGTGATCAATGGCGTGTTCCCATTCATAAAGAATTTACATCAAGATGGAGAATCTGCGTATTCCAGATATATGGGTGATGCCATCTTTAAGATTCCTACTGCATCAATGTTGTCAAAGATTGTAGATGGAATTGAAAAACTGGATTTAGGAGATGACGATACTAAAGGCGATCTGTATGAGTATTTGCTGAGTAAAGTTGCAACAGCTGGTACAAATGGACAGTTCCGTACTCCAAGACATATTATTCAGATGATGGTTCAGTTGGTGAAACCGCAGTCGAATGATATGATTATCGACCCTGCCATGGGAAGTGCCGGATTTCTGATTGAATCTCAGCAATATATCCGCGAACACTATGAGAATGATTTAATGAAGCCAGATGTTCTTGAGCATTTCCATAATAATATGTTTTATGGAAATGATATGGATAGAACTATGCTTCGTATCGGGGCTATGAATATGATGCTTCATGGTGTAGATAATCCCAATATCTCCTATAGAGATAGTTTATCTGAGCAGAATACTGATGATGAAAAATATACGTTGGTATTAGCTAATCCACCATTCAAAGGTAGCTTGGATTATGATGCTGTATCCGCTGATCTTTTAAAAGTAACAAAGACGAAAAAGACAGAGTTGTTGTTCCTGGCATTATTCCTGCGTATTTTGAAAAAGGGTGGACGTGCAGCTGTTATTGTTCCGGATGGAGTTCTTTTTGGATCCAGTGGCGCGCATAAACAGATCAGAAAAGAGATTATTGAGAATAACAAATTAAATGCAGTTATTTCCATGCCAAGTGGTGTATTTAAACCATATGCCGGAGTATCAACAGCTATTCTTGTATTTACAAAGACAGGAACTGGTGGAACGGATAAAGTTTGGTTTTATGATATGAAAGCAGATGGATTTTCACTAGATGATAAGAGAACAGTAGTAAAAGATAATGACATTCCGGATATTATTGAGCGATTTAATCATCTTGACCAGGAAGTGGATCGCAAGAGAACAGATCAGAGCTTTATGGTTCCTGTAGAAGATATCATAAACAATGATTATGATTTATCGATCAATAAATATAAAGAAGTGGAATACGTTGCAGTTGAGTATCCACCAACGGAGCAAATTCTGGATGAAATCGATGCGATTGAAAAAGAGATTGCTGAAAATATGGCTGAATTACGAAAACTGCTGAGTAAATAAAAATTTGTAGAGGTACTATACATTATGAAACAGCCAGGAGATTTAGAACAATGACAGATAAAGAAATACAACAGGCAATGTATTTGTTTTCAAAAATGAAATATTTATCAAACTGCGAGACGTTAAATCATTATGATGAGCAATATTATGAGAATTCAGAAATTTTGGATGAGTTATTTCAATACTTGTTATTATTTTTTGAGCCTTATAATATTACTTTCTATCCGAAGGGAAGCGGTTATACCAATATAATCGCAGAGAATATTCCAAAGTTTCTTCCACAGGATTATATGGAAATTCGTAATTATTGTGCTAAAAATCTGTATTGTATGATACATGCATATTATAAAGGGAACCCAGGGCATCCATGTAAATATATTTATATGAAGGATGTTCGTGATCATATCAAAAATATGACGTTAGATGAGTGTTTAAATTATATGCTGTATATGAATAGACGAGGTATCTATGATAAGGATTGGGAAACAGGAGTCAGTAAAAATATAATTCAACGAATAATTGAATTAAGAAAAATAACAAAAAATGATACTTCGGATTTGTAGGGATGAATGATGAGTGAATATACAATGTTCCCATTGGCTGAAAATGTTGAAGAAATGTTCATTGGCCCATTTGGAAGCAGTTTGAAAAATGATTGCTTTGTTGATGAAGAGAGTGGATTCTGTATGGTATATGAACAAAAACATGCCATTCAGAAAACAATGGATGTTGATACGCGATTTGTCGATGAGAAAAAATATAATGAATTGAAAAGATTCAATGTTCGTGGCGGTGATATTATTGTCTCGTGTAGAGGAACGATAGGAGAGACATTTGTAGTTCCAGAGGATGCTCCGCTTGGAATAATGCATCCTTCTATCATGAAAATAAGATTAAAAGATGGAGTTTACGACAAGTTTTATTTCAATTTATTACTTCAAAAACGATTAAAGGGGCATGAAGCGGAGGCAAATGGTAGTGGAATTAAGATGGCAATATCTGCAAAAGCATTAGGTGCAGAATTGTTTCCAGTACCAACGATGAAGGAGCAAACGCAGATTACAGATGTAATATCTAAAGTACAGAGCATTATTGACGATAGAAAAATGGAATTGCAAAAGCTGGACGAACTCATCAAAGCCCGATTTGTCGAGCTGTTTGGAGATCCTGTTTCTAACTCATTTGGATTGACTGAAGCTACATTGCCAGAACTTGGAGAATTTGGTAGAGGTGTATCTAAGCATAGACCACGTAATGATCCTAAGCTGTTAGGTGGTGATTATCCACTGATTCAAACGGGAGATGTTGCAGCTGCAAATTTATACATCACTTCTTATAACAGCACTTATTCTGAACTTGGACTTAAGCAGAGTAAGATGTGGCATAAAGGTACTCTGTGCATCACAATAGCCGCCAATATTGCAAAGACAGCTATTCTTGATTTTGATGCATGTTTTCCTGATAGCGTTGTAGGATTCACTGCTAATGAAAAAACAAGTAATATCTTCATTCACTACTGGTTTTCATTCTTTCAGGCGATTCTTGAGTCTCAGGCTCCTGAATCTGCTCAGAAGAATATTAATCTGAAAATCCTTAGTGAATTAAAGGTAATAGTTCCTGATAAAACGAAGCAAGATGAGTTTGTAGCCTTTATTGAACAAATCGACAAATCAAAAGTTGTTGTTCAAAAAGCATTGCATGAGGCACAATTGCTATTTGATAGTTTGATGCAACAGTATTTTGGGTGAGGTTATATATGAGCGATTTAATGCGTTTAGATAAAGAGTATAGAGAATGGGTTATTTCATTAAGTAATAGATACAGAAATAGTCAGATTAAGGCATCTATTAAAGTGAATAATGAAATGCTCATGTTATATTGGACGATTGGAAAAGAAATATCCTTGAAATATGCTGAAAGTAAGTGGGGAAATAAGTTCTTTTCTAAATTAAGTACAGATATGACAGATTTGCTTTCCAATGTAAAAGGATTTTCTCCGACAAATCTCAGGTATATGATGAGATTTTATGAGATTTACAATAACAGCGTAGATGTTCCTCAACTTGAGGAACAAAATGGTGCTGGAGAAACTAATATTGTTCCCCAAGTTGAGGAACAATTCAGAATGGCTTCCGATCGAGTTTTTATGATTCCTTGGGGGCATATAAAGCTGTTGATTGATAAATGCCATGATAATAAAGAAAAGTTTTCTTTTTATGTAGATAAAGTTATAGAGAATAATTGGTCAAGAGCCGTGTTGCTGAATTTCCTTGATACAGATTTATATGAAAGACAGGGTAAAGCAATTAATAATTTTCAATACACGTTACCGAAAAAGACAGGTGATTTAGCTAAAGAACTGACAAAAGATCCCTATAATTTTGATTTTATTGCAATCAGGCAAGGATACGATGAAAAAGAACTAAAAGAAGCTTTGATGGATAATATTCAGGGATTCTTGATGGAACTGGGTACAGGCTTTGCATTTGTTGGAAGAGAGTATCGTCTTCAAGTTGGAAATACGGAACAATTTATAGATATGCTTTTTTATAATATAAAACGTCACTGTTATGTTGTAGTAGAGGTAAAGGTTGTTGATTTTGAACCAGGTTTTATTTCCCAAACAGCTACTTATGTTACTGCAGTGAATCATATTCTTAAAGGCAAAGCTGATACGCAGACGATAGGCCTTTTAATTTGTAAGACAAAAGATAATGTCCTTGCACAGTATGCAGTCGAAACTTCAACAGAACCAATTGGAATTTCCGAATATGAGTTGAATCGTTTATTACCAGAAGACTATAAGGGTACATTACCTACTATAGAAGAGATAGAGAAGGAACTGGCCGATTGATCAATTGTATTGAGAATATGATTTGGCCTCTGTAGATAGGATTTCCGAGCCGCTGGCTCGGAAATTGATAGATCAGCCTGAAATAAAATGACATGATAAATAAAAATTGCTTTAAAGGAGGCTTACTGCCGGTGAAGGATGTCGGTATACATATGAAAGGAGTATATCGACATGGAAGAAAAAATGGTGAATATCTTAAATGATATGGCAGAGGTGCTGACTATTGCCCAGATGAAAAAGCTGCAGGAAGTATTGCTGCGTAATTTAAGTGAGGCAACAGCTCCAGAAAGAACAACAAGCAATTTGGAATATTTACAGATGTTTCTGGATGCAAAGAGAATAGAGGGATGCTCTGAAAGAACTCTTCGGTATTATAGAGTAACTATTGAAAAACTTCTTGATAAGATTGTAGATCCGATTCGTAAGATTAATACGGAACAAATTCGTACATACCTCTCTGAGCATCAGCGAATCAACAATTGTAGTAAGGTTACAGTGGATAATATTCGCAGGAATATTTCCAGTTTTTTCTCATGGCTTGAAGAGGAGGATTACATCCTTAAAAGCCCGATGAGAAGAATACATAAAATCAAAACAAAACAGCAGGTGAAAGAAATCATTTCAGATGAAGCTATTGAAAAGTTGAGAGATAGTTGCAGTTGTTCACGAGATTTGGCAATGATTGATTTACTGTATTCAACGGGCATTCGTGTCGGGGAATTAGTGAATCTGAATATTTCAGATGTTGATTTTGAAGCCAGAGAATGTGTTGTATTTGGTAAAGGAGATAAAGAACGTCGGGTATATTTTGATGCAAAGGCAAAACTGCATTTACAAGACTATCTGAATTCAAGGAAGGATAATGATCCAGCTTTGTTTGTAACGCTTGACGCACCGCATACCAGACTAAAAATCAGTGGGGTGGAAATTAGAATTCGTGATCTTGGACGCAGTATTGATTTGAATAAAATTCACCCCCACAAATTCCGAAGGACCATGGCCACGAGAGCTATTGATAAAGGAATGCCCATAGAACAGGTTCAGAAAATACTTGGTCATTCACAAATCGATACGACAATGCAATATGCTATCGTAAATCAAAATAATGTAAAATCATCCCATCAACGATATATTGCGTAATGCAACTTCGGATTTGTAAGGGACTTTGAAAATCGAATAGATGTTTGACATATTGGAAAGGTTGCGGTAAAATCTATATATAGAAGGTGCTACCGATAGATGGTTAGCCCAGAATATTATTAAGTCAAAAATGACCGCCTAGTTTTCCAGACCGGGGCGGTTATTTTTGTGTCTTGTTATCTCTCTTACCGAAAGTATAACCAAGACCAAAGCAGGCAATGCCAAAGCTAAGTACAGCTATTAAGCTTTCGATAGTAAGCATAAACAAAATCCTCCTTTCCAAGATTTCCAAAATGGATTTCTATGTAATCGGAGGTCACAGTCCTCCGTAGAAGGACTAACCGCCTACCGTTATGGTAGCACCTTAGGCATGAGCCTGAATTTATTATAACAAACATATGTTCGAAGCGCAAGACCTTGCAAAAGAAAGATTTGTAGGGATGAACAATGGAATATACGAAGATTAAAGATATAAATGAATATGTCAGTGAGAATATTAATCCGATGAAGACTCCCGATAAAATATTCGAGATGTATAGTGTGCCGATTTACGATACGGGGCATCCAGAATATTTGAAGGGAAATGAAATTGCCTCAAATAAAGCAATTGTTAGGAAAAATGATATTCTTCTTTGTAAAATTAATCCACGAATTAATCGCGTGTGGGTTGTTGGAGACGAATCTGAATATCAGAACATAGCTTCATCAGAGTGGATTGTTATTCGAAATTCTGAATATAACCCAGAATTTCTTGCATGGTATTTTCGCAATCCAAAGTTTGCAAAAGCTTATGACGAGCGAAGTTACAGGAATTGGTGGATCTTTGACAAGAGCACAGCCAAAAGCTGTTGCAGAGTATCCAGTTCCAGTGTTGCCGCGTGAAGAGCAAGATGCAATAGTTAATGTGTTGAATAGGGTAAATCTTGTGATCAATGACCGAAAACAAGAACTGCTGAAATTGGATGAGCTCATCAAAGCCCGATTTGTCGAGATGTTTGGGGACCCCGTTACTAATCCAAATGGGTGGGAAATAGTGTCGTTTAATGACTGCTTAACAAGTATCGAAAACGGTAAAAGTTTTGTGTGTGATTCTTCTGCAAGAATAGGCGAAGCACCTGCAATTCTGAAGTTGAGCGCAGCGACATATGGGGTATATAGACCAGAAGAAAACAAGGCTATTATCAATCCATCTGATTTCGTTGAGAATGCAGAAGTGCATGATGGGGATTTGCTTTTTACACGTAAAAACACCCCAGAATTAGTCGGAATGGCCGCATATGTATTCTCAACTCCAAAGAAACTTATGATGCCAGATTTGTTTTTTAGGCTCAATACTAGACCAAGTTGCAACAAAGTTTTTTTGTGGCAACTTATCAATCACGATCTATACAGGGGTCAAATTGAAAGTGTTGCGACTGGCTCGGCAAAATCAATGTCCAATATCTCAAAAGAGCGATTAGGAAATCTTCGATTTGCGTTGCCATCGATTGCACTTCAAAATGAATTTGAGCAATTCATCATACAGCTCGACAAATCAAAAGTTGTAGTTCAAAAACGTTGGATGAAGCACAGGTGTTATTCGATTCACTTATGCGGCAATATTTTGGGTAGATAAAGGCTCACTTACATGAAATTTGGTTTTATTAGATGAGTGGTATGTGATGAACAAAGAAACAAAAATATTGATTTTAAAGATTTACAGGGAAGAGGATTGCTTGTGAGATAAAGCATTACTGGGATATGTTTAAGTTGGGAGGAGAATTATGCAACTGATAGCAGATCTTCATACACATACGCTTGTCAGTGGTCATGCGTATGGAACGATAAGGGAAAATGCAAAGGCAGCAGCTGAAAGGAATCTGAAGATTCTTGGGATTACAGAGCATGCACCAGGAATTCCGGGAACTTGTGATGAGTTTTACTACTGTAATCTGGCAGTTCTTCCAAGAGAACTTTATGGAGTAAAGATGCTTTATGGAAGTGAGATAAATGTCCTGAATAACGGAACCCTTTCTCTTTCAGAAGAATTCATCGGAAGACTTGATTACGGTATTGCAGGAATTCACACTCTTTGTTTTCGGGATGAAGGGAGAGAAAAAAATACAGATGCACTGATTTCCTGCATGAAGCATGAAAAAATCAAATTTGTATCACATCCGGATGATGATCATACACCGCTGAATTATGAGCGACTGGTATTGGCAGCGAAAGAATATCACGTGGCACTGGAGGTTAATAACAGTTCATTGATCAAGAAAGAACATAGATGGAACTGTTATAAGAATTATCGTGAAATGCTATGCCTTTGTCAGGAGTTAAACGTACCGATTATTGTGGATTCTGATGCGCACGACCCGTTCTATGTCGGAGAATTCACAAGAGCGAAGGAATTACTTATAGATACTGGGTTTCCGCAGGAGCTGATTCTTAATTGTGATGAAAATAGTGTCGCAGAATTCCTGGAAATAGACTTGAAGCGAGATCTTCCGGATATGGGAATATAGGAAATGTTTTGAAGGGAAGCAATTTCCAGTAGTTATGCGAACTTTTGGATAATTGATAGAATTAGGTGCAGGTTTTTCATTTGTTGAAAGGGAGTATCGTCTTCAAGTTGGAAACACGGAGCAATTTATCGATATGCTTTTTATAATGTGACACAGCACCGTTATGTTGTAATAGAGGTAAAGGTTGTTGATTTTGAACCAGGTTTAATTTCTAAAACAGCTACCTATGTCGCTGCAGTGAAAAAGCCATCACCGAAGGTGATTATGCATGACTTTTTCACCGTTACTGGAACGGGAACGAAGTGTACGTGAACAGTAACTAGTAAGCCGCCTGAAGCAGAAAATAGGATGATTAATCTTGAAATTTTATACAATTTATTATATCATATAGGTTAGTGGTTTATGCAATTTGGGCAAAAAGACGACCATAAAGAAAGGATCGGCAAGATGGCAAACGAAGAAGAAGTAAAGATTGATGATATTACAACTGAAGAAGAAGCAAAGAACGTTGAAGCAGAAGAAGTAAAAGAAGAGGCTGCTGAAGAAGCAAAGCCAGCAAAGACTCCTCAGGAAAGAGAAGAAGAATTAAAGAGATTACTGGTATCAACAGATTTCAAGGATGAATCTTATGCAGAGCTTGCAATACAGGAACTTGTTATTCTGAAGAACTCTGCTCAGCAGACAAAGATTCACACAGAAGAAAAGTATAAAGATTTCTTTGAAAAGAGAGAAGAGTTTTTCTTACATCTTATTTTAAAGAAACTTCCTACACTTGATACTCTTTACTGTGTATTTTCCAAGTACACAAAGACTCCTTATATCGAACTCGATGAAGAATCTATGAATGACCGCGTATGGCTCTATTCTAATGAAAGATTTGCACAGGCAGCAGTACTGAAGATGAGAGATGATAAGGTTGAACTTGTACCAATTAAGGTTGACAACAAGGATTTCCTCAGATTCTTTACAAGTCTCTTCGCTATGAGCGTTAATGAGCTGGTTCTTGACAGAGGATTCAATCCAATGCCATTTGAGCTTCGCAGACTGGTAAGAGAGCCGGATTACTCACAGATTCCGGAGGCTCAGCGTCCAATCTCTAATCCTGAACTGAGTCTGACAGCAATCTATTTCACACAGGAACTCGCACTTCCGGAAGAAAAGAGGAATGTAGAGAAGTTGAAAGAACTCGAAGAAGAGATGCTCGTTAATATCGGAAGAGGAAAACTGATCATTCCTGTTATTCCACCAGAAGGTGTAGAAAAGCCGGAATTAAAGGATTGCAGAATCCCATTCCTCAAGCTTCCTAATGGTGACGCATATCAGCCTGTATGTACGGATGTAACAGAATTTATGCGTTTCAATAAGAACAATGGTATGAGAATGATCGTTGTTGATGGTGGAAAGATGGTTCATGCAATCAGCAAAGAAGTAAAAGGTATTATGCTGAATCCTGATACATTAAAGATTGCTATTCCAAAACAGAAATTTTAGGTGACTGAAGAGGAATGAATGATGAATAGAGAATTGATCGATAGCTTTATCGATACTCATGTTGACGAGATGATTGAAGACCTGAAGGTACTTGTGCGCATCGATAGTCAGCGCCAGGAAGCAAAGCCAGGGATGCCTTATGGAGAAGGACCTGCGAAGGCAATCGCTGCAGCAGAAGAGATTCTTAAGAAGTATGGTTTTGCTACCACAAACTATGACAATTATGTAGTGACAGGAGATTTCAGTGACAAAGAAAAGAAATTGGATATTCTTGCACATCTGGACGTTGTTCCGGTAACAGAAAACTGGAAGGAGACTTCTCCATTTGAACCTGTGGTAAAAGGCGACAGAATCTATGGACGTGGTACCGCAGATGATAAAGGTCCGGCAATTGCTGCAATTTATGCGCTCAGAGCAATCAAGGAGTGCGGCATTGAACTTAAGAAAAGCGTGCGTGTGATTCTCGGTTCAGATGAAGAATGTGGATCTTCTGATCTTGAATACTACTATGCAAAGGAAAAGGAAGCCGAGATGACTTTCACTCCGGATGCGGAATTCCCGGTTATCAACATTGAGAAGGGAAGACTTCACAAGGTCTACACAGCAAAGGTTGAGGCTTGTAATGTACCGATTAAGGTTCTTTGCGCAAAGGGCGGATCAAAAGCCAATGTTGTACCGGATACAGCAATCGCAGTTGTTGCTGGCATTACAGAAGGACAGGTAGCAGAAGCTGCCGGAAAGCTTGATGAAAGCATTACTTTCCTGACAGAGGAGACTTCAGACGGATTAAAGATCACAGCAAAGGGTGTTGCAGCACATGCTTCTACACCTGATATGGGACAGAATGCGATTGCAGGTCTGTTAAGCCTGATTGCAGAACTTCCGCTGGATGATTGTGACAGCACAAGAAAGCTGACAGGTCTTTCAAAGTTGTTCCCAATGCATGACTATTCCGGAACAGCACTTGGAATTGAGATGGAAGATGAGATTTCAGGAAAGCTTACTATGAATCTCGGAGTATTCTCATTTGATGGAGAGCAGATTACAGGAGAGATCGATAGCCGTGTACCGATCTGCGGAACAGATGATACTGTGACAAAGGTAGTTGCAGAGGCGTTTGGAAAGCACGGTATTCTTGTAGACACAGAACCGATGTCTAAGCCACATTATGTGCCGGCTGATTCGGAACTGGTATCGAAGCTTCTGGATGCTTATGAAGATTATTCAGGTGTAAGAGGTGAACCACTTGCAATTGGTGGTGGTACTTATGTACATCATCTGGAACGAGGAGTGGCATTTGGATGTATGTCATTTGACGTGGATAATCATATGCATGGTGATGACGAATTCATGGAGATATCCACGATGGTCATGAGTGCTAAGATCTTTGCAGATGCGATTTTAAGAATCTGTAACGAATAAGAATCATATAGAACAGGAATAAAAAAGAAGCTGGATTAAAATCCAGCTTCTTTTAATATCTTTTCAGCAGCTTCTGTATCATCTGTTACACAGAATACAGTGTAGTTACCATTAGACTTGATAATTGCATTCTCATACTTTTCTGCTTCCGGTGCATTGTAATCAGCAAATAAAGTAGTACGATCGCTGACTCTTTGCTTGAACTGTCTTTCTGCATCAGCAGTATATTTGCTGTCTTTGCACTTCAGAATTGCAATCTCCGGTGCAAAAGCGCCTGAGTTAAGAACTGCAATGCTTTCTTCAATCTGATCCATATCAACCCAGAAAGTAGATGCGATCAGATCTGCATTCACTTCATTCACTTCGCTTTCGATTGTTCCCTGAAGATCCTGACATAACTTTTTGATGTCGATAGAAGCTGATTTCGCTTCTTTCTTTCCACATCCGGTAAAAGCTGCGATTGCGATCATAGCGATGATCACAAGGCTTAAAAACTTTTTCATAGAAAACCTCCATTATGTAATTGTATTATTATACCTGCGGTAAGTAATGAGTCTTTGTGTATTCGAGCCATTTCTTACAGTATTCTGCATTCAGGTGAACACCGTCTTCTGATGCACCCTGAATCATAGAGTGACCGTCAGAAAGCGCTTCGTTCAGGTTGATGTAATGATATCCGTTTTCAGAACACATCTGCAGGATTTCTGCATTAACCAGATCGACATTTGTATTATTAACATAGTCTGTTTCGGAGAGATATTCATCTACATAGAAGACACCGAAGATATATACGATAGGATCCTTCGTAGAAGCTAAAGCCTTAATATCGGCTACGACCCTTTCATAATTCTCTTTTACTGCACTCATATCATAAGCACCAAGTTCGTTCGTACCAATCATCATATAAATCTTAGAATAGTTCATTCCCTTCAAAGCCTGAAGTGGAAGAACCGGACCGGATGCAGTACTGATCTGTGGTTCATCATAGAAGTTCTCCAACTGCATACCAACTGCAGTGGCAAAATTCGTACCGGAGATACCGGAAAAGTTACGGAAACCTTCCAGACGGGAATCCCCTACGAAAACAGCATCGGAAAAATAAGAATCTGCAACAGGAGTAGCCTGTGCAGGAACGATACAGCTTACATAGGATTCACAGCCTTCTGGTATGCCGATAGAACGAGACTGATCGCCCGGTACAACAGAAGATGCATGGGATTCTTTACTCTCTTTCTCAACGGCAGATTCCTTTTCCGAAGATGTGGAATCGGTAGAAGTCTTCTCTGATGGGGAAGCGGAAGGATCAGCATTCTCTGTGGTGTCAGCGTCTACCTCGTTCTTTGCCTCTGTCTCTGGTTCTTCTGCCTTCAGAAGACCGGCACTGGCAAAAACTTCTTCCTCTTCCTTTCTGATCTGTGCTTGAATGTCCACACGAGAAAATAAGCTAATCAGACTCTTTCCTTCGAACACAAGAAGGATAAGAACGATTAGCGTTAAGACATTAATAACAAACCCACTGCGTCTCTCATTCGCAGAAGATTTTCTCTTTTTCTGTGCCATTCAATCCCCTCATTATTCAGTTGAGTTTTAACAGCCTCTATTATATAATAACTGGTATGATTGTAAATAGTTTTTACAAAAATTAAATAAAAATTAACAATTCCTGTTGCTTTGCGTCAGGTTATATAGGGGAGGAAAAAGTGGTTTTCAGTAGTTTATTATTTATGTTTCGATTCCTTCCGGTGGTATTATTTCTATATTATATACTGCCGCGATCATGCCGGAATGTAGTGCTGTTTTTATTCAGTCTGTTCTTTTATGCATGGGGAGAACCGAAGTATGTGTTTCTTATGCTGTGCTCCATCACAGTTGACTACTTTGTGGCGCGAAAGATTCAGAAAGAAAAGAAAGCACGGAAAGATAAGAAAGCTTTTCGATGGCTTATGGTTTCTGTGGTATATAATATAGCGGTACTTGGATTTTTCAAGTATGCAGATTTCCTGATCGGAACCATCAATTCTCTGACCGGAATGAGTATTCCTATGCTGAATATTCCATTGCCGATCGGCATTTCATTCTTTACCTTCCAGACAATGTCCTACACTATTGATGTCTATCGCGGAGTAACTGAGGTTCAGAGAAACTGGCTGAAGTACGGAACCTATGTCTCTATGTTCCCGCAGCTGATTGCCGGACCAATCGTGCAGTATAAGACGATCGCACATCAGATGGAGCATCGCCGTGAGAATACAGCAGACTTTGTGGAGGGCATTAACCGGTTTATGATCGGTGTAGGAAAAAAGGTTCTGCTTGCCAATAATATCGGAAAGGTATGGACAGAGATATCTGCGCTCGGTTCCGGTAATATGCCTGTACTTACAGCATGGATCGGTGCACTCGCATACACCATGCAGATATATTACGATTTCTCCGGATATTCGGATATGGCCATTGGTCTTGGTAAGATGTTTGGTTTTCATTTTCTGGAGAACTTCCAGTATCCGTATATTTCAAAAAGTATTACGGAATTCTGGAGAAGATGGCATATTTCCCTTGGCTCATGGTTCCGTGAATATGTATATATTCCGCTTGGAGGCAACAGAAAAGGTATTCTTAAGCAGATCAGAAACCTTGCGATCGTCTGGATGCTAACTGGTATCTGGCATGGAGCAAGCTGGAACTTTGTATTATGGGGAGTTTATTATGGATGCCTTCTGGTTCTTGAGAAGTTCTTTTTATCTCATATACTGAAGAAGCTTCCGGGATTTGTAAAAAGTATCTATACCATGTTCCTTGTTATACTTGGCTGGGTCATCTTTGCCTTTGACGGGAATGTGATGGGAGGACTTGGATTTATCCGAACCATGTTTGGAGGATATGGAAATGGTCTTCTGGATAGCAATACGATCTATTATTTCTATAATAATGCATTACTCTTTGTACTGCTGATTTTCGGAAGTACACAGTTTCCGAAGAATGCCGCGCAGAAGCTTACAGGAAAGCTTGGCGATTCCTCAGTAGTATCAGTTGCACTTCGTATGTTCTTTTATATTGGAATCTTTTTGATTTCCGTTGCCTATCTTGTAGATGCAACTTATAATCCATTCCTGTATTTTAGATTTTAATACATTTTAAAGGAAGATTTTTATGACAAAGAAACAAAATAAAAGTGTTATTTTTCTGTTTCTGCTTATGATTTTCGGATTTACCGCAGGCAGTCTGATCTGGCCATCCAGAGAATTTTCAGAAAAAGAAAACAGAGCTTTGCAGCAGATGCCAAAAGTAAAGCTTGATGATATTCTGGATGGAACCTTTGCAAGTAAATATGAGAAGTATCTTTCGGATCAGTTTTTCGGACGTGATGAATGGATCGCTGTAAAGACTGGAATTGACCGGGCAATGGGAAAACAGGAAGCAAACGGCGTATATTTTGCAAAAGATGGATTTCTGATCGAAACACATAAAGATGATTTCAAAGGTGCACCAGCAAGGAATAATCTTCAGACTGTGAAGAACTTTATCGATACCTGGAAAGATGTTTATACGCCGGAGCATCTGAAGTTCTGTCTGGTTCCGAATGCAGTTGCAATCTATCAGGAGAAGCTTCCGCCATTTGCAGAGAATCTGGTGGAACAGGAATATTTCGCACAGATGAAAAGCGTGATTCCGGCGGAATACCTTCTTGATGTTGAAGAACTACTTCTGGAACATAAAGAGGAACAGCTTTATTATCGTACAGATCATCACTGGACCACTCCCGCAGCCCGTCTTGTATATGAACAGTGGGCGAAGGAAACGGGAATCAGGATCCTTCCGGCAGATGCTTATGACAGACAGGTTCTTACAGATTCCTTCTATGGAACGATCGATGCCAAGGTCAGTACACAGGTAGAACCGGATACGATAGAAGCATATATTCCGAAGAATCCAATTTACTATAACTTAAAGTATAATCAATCAGAAGATAGAGATAGTCTCTATGACGTATCTTATCTGGAAGGAAGAGATAAGTATGCGGTGTTCTTTGGTGGCAACCAGCCGCTGATCCAGGTTGGAACAGATGCAGACAATGACAGAAAGCTGCTGGTGTTAAAAGACTCTTATGCAAACTGTTTCCTGAGTTTTGCAGTGCAGGATTTATCAGCAATCGATATTATTGATCTGAGATACCTGAATGAGAATCTTAATGACTATATGTTGAATAATAATTATACAGATATTTTATTGTTATATAATGCATCTGGATTTGCGACAGATGCAAGCATTTCAAAACTGGCACTTGCCAGTGGACAGGGGGAATCATGAGTTACGCAGATGAATTATTCAAGGAAACCTGCAAAGATATTCTGACGAATGGAACAGATACGAAAGGTGAACTGGTTCGCCCGCACTGGGAGGATGGGGCACCTGCTTACACCATCAAGAAGTTTGGTGTTGTGAATCGTTATGATCTAAGGAAAGAATTCCCGGCTATCACACTTCGAAGAATTGCACTAAAAAGTGCAATGGATGAGATTCTTTGGATCTATCAGAAGAAGTCCAACAATGTTCATGACCTGCATAGTCATATCTGGGATTCCTGGGCTGATGAGACAGGAAGTATCGGTACCTGTTATGGTGATGTGATTCGAAGAAAGTTCCTCTATAAAGGAGAGGAGACAGATCAGATGGATTATGTACTTCGCCAGCTTCGCGAGAATCCATATAGCCGTCGTATCATGACCAACATGTATCAGTTTGAATATCTCCATTCCGGAGGGCTTGATCCATGCTGTTACAGTATGACATATAATGTTACAGCACCGGCAAAGGATAGTGAGGATAAGAGACTGGTTTTGAATGCTGTGCTCAATCAGCGCAGTCAGGACATGCTGGCTGCAAATGGATGGAATGTTGCTCAGTATGCAATTCTCCTGATGATGGTCGCACAGGTGAATGATATGGTTCCGGGAGAACTGGTTCACATTATAGCAGACTGTCATATCTATGACAGACATGTACCAATGATAGAAGAATTACTCACAAGAGAGGGGCACCCTGCACCGAAGGTGTCACTGAACCCTGCTGTGAGGGATTTCTATGCTTTTACGACAGATGATCTGATCGTAGAAGATTATATTACCGGAGAACAGATTAAGAATATTCCGGTTGCAATTTAAGTTTTACCAAGAAAGAGAGTAACAAAGATGGCTGTTTTTAATTATGAAAAAGTAAAGGATCCATTATAT
This sequence comes from Marvinbryantia sp., assembly GCA_045598185.1. Taxonomy (GTDB): domain Bacteria; phylum Bacillota; class Clostridia; order Lachnospirales; family Lachnospiraceae; genus Marvinbryantia. The sequence goes on along the minus strand of JAZLLO010000028.1, from coordinate 34,739 downwards.
TTTAGCGAGAACAGGGAGGAAAAGGTATCTGATCATGTATACTATTCTTCTGTTGAAAAGATGGAAGAAAAAGACAATGATTTCAGAATGTGCATGAATGGGCTGTGGAAATTCCACTATGCAAAGAATTACCAGAGTACGATTCCCGGATTCGAAAAAGAAGAGTATAATTGTCACTTCTGGGATGAGATCCGTGTTCCAGCACATATTCAGATGGAAGGATATGATGCACCACAATATGCGAATACACAGTATCCGTGGGAAGGAAGAGAACAGCTGGCATCCGGAGAAGTTCCGGAAGTGTTTAATCCGGTCGGAAGCTATGTAAAGTATTTTAAAGTTCCGGATCATTTCAAAGGAAAAAAAGTATTCATCTCTTTTCAGGGAGCGGAAAGTGCAATCGCAGTATGGCTTAATGGACACTATATCGGATACAGTGGAGATACTTTTACCTGTTCAGAATTCGAATTGACAGATTACCTGAAGGAAGGCGAGAACAAGCTTGCAGCGCAGGTGTTTAAGTGGACAGCAGGAAGCTGGTGTGAAGATCAGGACTTCTTCCGTTTTTCCGGTATTTACCGTGATGTTTATCTTTATGCAATTCCGGAAGTGCATGTAAAGGATATCAAGGTTCTTACATTACTGGATGATGCCTATACGGACGCTGATCTTGATCTGACTTTTGCTGCAACAGCGAAGGGTAAGATCAGACTTACACTTTCAGATAAAGAAACAGTTGTATTTTCTGAAAAGAAGGATCTGACAAAAGAATCCCATTTTTCATTTCCGATAAAGACACCAAAGCTTTGGAGTGCGGAAGAACCGAATCTATATGATCTTCTGGTAGAAGTATTTGATGAAAATGATGTTCTTTCAGAGGTATTTGTACAGAGAGTGGGATTCCGTCGTTTTGAGATGAAGGATGGAATCATGCAGCTGAATGGAAAACGTATTGTCTTTAAGGGTGTGAACAGACATGAATTTGGTTCTGTACAGGGACGTGTTCCATCTACCGAAGATCTGATCAAAGATATCGTTACCATGAAGCAGAATAATATCAATGCGATCAGAACCTGTCATTATCCTGATAATGTGGGTATTTATGATCTTTGTGATGAATATGGATTATATATGATCGCAGAGAATAATATGGAGACACATGGAACCTGGGCATTGGCAGAACATGCTGAGGATAAGTCGGGTATCCTTCCACACAATAAGGAAGAATGGAAACCGATGCTTCTGGATCGCATCAATTCTACTTACCAGAGAGATAAGAACCATCCGGCAATTCTGATCTGGTCGGTAGGTAATGAGTCTTTTGGCGGTTCTGTAATATTTGAGATGTCTCAGCTTTTCCGCAAGCTTGATCCGACAAGACTTGTTCATTATGAAGGTGTTTTCCATGATAGAACATATAATCAGACAAGTGATATGGAAAGCCAGATGTATCCGACAGTAGCAAGTATCAAGGAGTTCCTGAAGAATGACAGAAGCAAGCCATATATCTGCTGCGAATATACTCATGCGATGGGTAATTCCTGCGGTGCTATGCACAAATATACAGATCTGACAGACACAGAGCCTCTGTATCAGGGGGGATTTATCTGGGATTATATTGATCAGTCTATATATAAAAAGGATCGTTATGGAAAAGAATTCCTTGCTTATGGTGGAGATTTCCATGACAGACCAACCGATTATAACTTCAGCGGTAATGGTATCGTATATGGTGGTACAAGAGAGCCTTCTCCGAAGATGCAGGAAGTAAAGTATAACTACCAGAATATTACTGCTGTTGTAGAAAAAGAGCAGGTTGCGGTTATTAATAAGAACCTGTTTGTGAATACAGATAAGTTTGATTGTATGGTTCTTCTGGAAAAAGAAGGAAAGAAGTTGAAGAAGGTGCTGATAGAAACAGCTGTTGAACCTCTCTCTTCTGCGACTTATCCACTTCCATTTGAAGTACAGAAGAAACCAGGAGAATATACGATTACAGTTTCATTTTGCCTGAAAGAAGATACGCTTTGGGCAGAAGCAGGACATGAAGTGGCATTTGGACAGTTTACTTACAAAGTAGAAACAGAAGCAAAAGCAGAGAAAGCTCCATTTGAAGTAGTCGTATCTCCGCATAACTTTGGCGTTAGAGGGGAACATTTTGATGCTATATTCTCTCATTTAAATGGAGGACTTGCTTCTTACCGTTATGGCGGCAAGGAAATGATCGAAGCGATTCCAAAGCCGAATTTCTGGAGAGCACCTACAGATAATGATGAAGGTAACCTGATGAGCATGCGTTATGCACAGTGGAAGATTGCTTCTATGTATCTGAATCATAAGTTCCAGCTGGGAAAAAGCCTTTTCCCAGGATCAAAGGCACCTAGCCTTGAGGTTTTGGATGATTGCGCTGTGATTACTTATACTTATGTACTTCCGACAACACCGGAAGCAGAATGTGATCTGCAGTATCGTGTTTATGGAGATGGAACTATCACAACGACTTTAAGTTATGATCCTGTAAAAGAGCTTGGTGATATGCCGGAGTTTGGTGTGATCTTTAAGTTTGATGCAGATTATGACAATGTAACCTGGTATGGAATGGGACCTTCAGAGACATATGCCGATCGCTGTAAGGGCGCAAAGCTTGGCATCTATAGTAATAAGGTGGAAGATAATATGGCACAGTATCTTGTACCGCAGGAATGCGGGAATAAGATTGGAGTGCGCTGGGCGACGATTACAGACCGTAAGGGAAGAGGTATGAAGTTCTTTGGAGATAATCTGAACTTCTCAGCACTTCCATATACTCCACATGAGATTGAGAATGCGCGTCATAGTTTTGAACTTCCACAGGTTCATTATACAGTTGTACGTGTTGCAAAAGCACAGATGGGCATTGCAGGTGATGATAGCTGGGGCTCAAGAACACATGATGAATATCTGATTCCGGTTGAAGAGAAGATGGAATTCACCTTCTCATTTAAAGGAATCTAACAGGAGATAAGGAGAGGACATATGAATCTTATTGTAGCAGTAGATAAAAATTGGGCAATTGGAAAAGATAATAAGCTTCTGGTAAGTATTCCATCCGATATGAAGTTTTTCAGACAGACAACACAGGGAAAAGTAGTTGTTATGGGAAGAAAGACACTGGAGAGCTTTCCGAATGGCCTGCCATTAAAGAACAGAACTAATATCGTGCTTACAAAGAATGCAGATTATCAGAAAAAGGATGCAATTATCGTTCATAATGTAGATGAATTGATGGAAGAACTGAAGAATTATCCATCAGAAGATATCTATGTAATCGGTGGAGACAGCATCTATAAGCAGCTTCTTCCATACTGCGATGTTGCACATGTTACAAAGATCAATCATGCATACGAAGCAGATGCATTCTTCCCGAATCTCGATGAGATGGAAGAATGGTATGTAGCTGCAGATAGTGAAGAACAGACCTATTTTGATCTGGAATATCAGTTTGTGATGTACAAAAAGAAATAATCAGAGGAAAAAGAGATGTATCGAGACCATACAAAAGTAGTAAGAATCGGTGATTGTGTAATCGGTGGAGGCAATCCAATCCTGATTCAGTCAATGACAAATACAAAAACAGAAGATATAAATGCTACGGTAGAACAGATCCTTAAACTGGAAGCAGCGGGATGTGAGATCATTCGCTGTACAGTTCCGACAGAGGAAGCAGCAAAAGCAATCGGTGAGATCAAGAAACAGATCCATATTCCACTTGTAGCAGATATTCATTTTGATTATAAGATGGCAATCGCCGCGATGGAAAATGGGGCAGATAAGATTCGTATCAACCCAGGTAATATTGGAAGCAAAGATCGTGTAAAAGCAGTTGTCGATGTGGCAAAAGAACGCAATATTCCGATTCGTGTAGGTGTTAACAGTGGTTCTCTGGAAAAAGAACTGGTAAGAAAGTATTCAGGTGTTACGGCAGAAGGAATCGTGGAAAGCGCCATTGATAAAGTACATATTATCGAAGAACTTGGATACGACAATATGGTTGTCAGCATTAAGTCTTCGGATGTACTGATGTGTGTAAAAGCACATGAACTTATCGCAAAAGAGATCAATTACCCACTGCATGTTGGTATTACAGAGGCTGGAACCATTCTTTCCGGTAATATTAAGTCAGCAGTAGGACTTGGAATGATCCTTGGTCAGGGTATCGGAGATACGATCCGTGTTTCTCTGACAGGAAGTCCGCTTGAAGAGATCAAATCAGCGAAACTGATTCTTAGAACACTAGGACTTCGAAAAGGTGGGATTGAAGTTGTATCCTGTCCTACCTGTGGAAGAACCAGTATCGATCTGATTGGTCTTGCCAATGCAGTAGAAGATATGGTAGCAGATATACCACTTGATATTAAAGTGGCAGTTATGGGCTGCGTAGTGAATGGACCAGGAGAAGCAAGAGAAGCAGACATCGGAATTGCAGGTGGTGTCGGCGAAGGTCTTCTGATCAAAAAGGGAGAAATCGTGAAAAAACTTCCGGAGGATCAGCTCCTTGGAGCTCTTCGTGAAGAACTGTTAAACTGGGAGAAGTAGGAATAACATGGAAAGAAGATTTCTGGAGACATTTCCGAATCTAAAGCTTGAGAATGATATAAAAGATTTGTTGGAAAGAGTAACGGTTACGAAAGTAACCGTTACTTCATCCAGAGATATATTGCGTGTATTTGTTAACAGTGATACCTGGATACATAAGCAGACTATTCTGAATCTGGAAGAAGCCATAAAGAGACAGTTTTTTCCGAATAACCTGATTAGGGTAAAGATCATTGAGAAGTTTCAGTTATCAGCACTTTATACACCTGAGAATTTTTTCCCGGATTACCGGGATAGTATTCTTCTGGAACTGAAGAATTACAGTATCTTTGAATATAATCTGTTAAGAACAGCTGATATTATGTTTTCAAAGCCGGATACTATGGAACTTACCATTGAAGAATCTGTGATCACAGAAGGAAAAGCAGAGGAACTGATTCGTATTCTGGAGAAGATATTCTGTGAGCGCTGTGGTCTTTCTATAAAGATTTATCTTCATCATAAAGAAGCTGCCATGAGCAAAGCGCGTAAGAACAGTGATGTGCGCATTGAACAGGAAGTGCAGGCTATTAAGGAACGTCTTTATCGAAGTAAGGAAGAAGAAAAGGAAGAGGCTGCATCCGGTAGTACGGATTCTGAGAAGAAGAAAGAAAAGACAGGTAAGAAGGCCCCTTCTGAAAAAGTGGCAGTTCCGCAGATGGAAAAGCAGGCTGGATTTAAGAAGGATGAGAAGAAAACAGAGTGGCGAAGACCTGTTAAGAGATCCGATAATCCGGATGTTATCTATGGAAGAGATTTTGATAATGAAGCCATTGATATCAATAGCATTGTCGGAGAGATGGGTGAAGTTACCATTCATGGATGCATCCGTTCTGTGGAGGCAAGGGAACTGCGTAATGAAAAGACGATTCTCATGCTGGATATCACGGACTTTACTGATACCATTACAGTCAAGATCTTTGCATCGAATGAGAATGCAGCGGAACTGACAAAGGATCTGAAAAAGGGTGCATTTATCAAACTCAAAGGTGTAACTACCATTGACCGATTTGACAGTCAGCTGACGATCGGTTCTATCGTTGGTATCAAGAAGAGCATCGATTTTAGAAAGCCGAGAAAGGATACCTGGCCGGAAAAACGTGTAGAACTTCATTGTCATACCAAGATGAGTGATATGGATGGGGTATCTGAGGTTAAGGATATTGTAAAACAGGCATATAAATGGGGGCATGAAGCAATTGCCATTACAGATCATGGTGTTGTACAGTCTTTCCCGGATGCGAATCATTTTATAGAAGATATAGACAGAGAATATCAGTCGAAATATAAAGAAGAACATCCGGATGTTGGCAAAGATGAATTAAAGCTGATCAAGCATCCGTTTAAGGTTATCTATGGAGTAGAGGCATATCTGGTAGATGACCTTCAGGATATTGTTGTGAATGCAAAAAATCAGGATCTGCATGGAACATTTGTTGTATTTGACCTTGAGACCACAGGTTTTAGTCCTGTGAAAAACCGGATTATTGAGATCGGTGCAGTAAAGGTTGTAGATGGCAGTATTGTGGATCGCTTTTCTACTTTTGTGAATCCACAGACTCCGATTCCATTTCGAATTGAACAGCTGACCAGCATAAATGACAATATGGTACTGGATGCACCGATAATAGAGGATATATTGCCAGAGTTTCTGGAATTTTGTAAAGATGCTGTCATGGTAGCACATAATGCTAACTTTGATATGAGCTTTATCATAGAGAACTGTAAAAGACAAAAGCTCGAGCAAGAGTTTACTTATCTTGATACGGTAGCGCTTGCAAGAGTTCTTCTTCCACAGCTCAACAGATTTAAGCTGGATACTGTAGCGAAAGCACTTCGTATCGATCTTGGTCATCACCATAGGGCGGTGGATGATGCAGAGTGTACCGCTCAGATCTTTGTGAAATTTGTGGAGATGCTGGAAAAACAGGAGATATTCAGTCTGAATGGAGTGAATGAACTTGGAAGCACCTCTATTGAAAAGATAAAAAAGCTTCCAACTTATCACGCTATTATTCTTGCAAAGAATGAAGTTGGAAGAATCAATCTTTACCGACTGATCTCTGCCTCTCATCTGACCTATTATAATCGTAGACCACGTATTCCAAAGAGCATGCTGAATCAATACCGGGAGGGATTGATCCTTGGATCAGCCTGTGAAGCAGGAGAATTGTTCCGGGCGATTCTGGAAGAAAAGTCTGAGGCAGATATTGCAAGACTGGTTGAATATTATGACTATCTTGAGATTCAGCCGATTGGGAATAACTCCTTTATGATCCGTGAAGAAGATATGGAAGATATTACAACAGAGGAAGACCTTCGCAATCTGAACCGCAGGATCGTAAAACTGGGAGAACAGTTTAATAAACCGGTAGTTGGAACCTGTGATGTACATTTCCTGAATCCGGAAGATGAAATCTACCGAAGGATCATCATGACGGGGCAGGGATTTAAGGATGCGGATAATCAGGCACCTTTATATCTGCGTACAACAGAAGAGATGCTTAAGGAATTTGAATACCTTGGACATGAGAAAGCAGTAGAGGTAGTTATCACCAATACAAGAAAGATCTCCGATATGTGTGAGAAGATTGCACCGGTCAGACCGGATAAATGTCCGCCTGTTATTGAAGATTCCGATAAGACACTGCGTGAGATCTGTTATCAGAAAGCCCACGAGATCTATGGAGATGATCTTCCGCCGGTTGTTCAGGAGAGACTGGAACGAGAACTGAATTCTATTATTTCCAATGGATATGCCGTAATGTACATTATCGCACAGAAGTTAGTGTGGAAGTCCAATGATGATGGATATCTTGTTGGTTCGCGAGGTTCGGTTGGATCCTCCTTTGTTGCAACCATGGCAGGTATCACAGAGGTTAACCCATTGAGTCCACATTATTATTGTGAGGACTGCCACTATTATGATTTTGATTCAGAGGATGTGAAAGCATTCGGCGGAAGAGCAGGATGTGATATGCCGGATAAAAAGTGCCCGGTATGTGGAGCGCCTCTAAGAAAAGAAGGATTTGATATACCGTTTGAGACTTTCCTGGGATTTAAGGGGAACAAGGAGCCGGATATCGACCTTAACTTCTCCGGTGAATACCAGGGTAATGCACATCGCTATACCGAGGTAATATTTGGAGAAGGACATACATTTAAGGCAGGAACTATCGGTACACTTGCCGATAAGACTGCATTTGGCTATGTGAAGAATTATTATGAAGAACGTGGCCAGAGAAAGCGTGTCTGTGAGATCAATCGAATCGTTGAAGGCTGCGTTGGTGTACGAAGAACGACCGGTCAGCATCCGGGAGGAATTGTAGTTCTTCCGCATGGTGAGGAGATTCACTCCTTTACACCGGTACAGCATCCGGCTAACGATACTGAGACAGATATCATTACAACACATTTTGATTATCATTCCATTGACCATAATCTGCTGAAACTGGATATCCTTGGACATGATGATCCTACCATGATCCGAATGCTGGAAGATCTTACGGGACTTAATGCCAGACAGATTCCGCTGGATGACAAGGCGGTTATGTCATTGTTCCAGAACACAGATGCTCTTGGATGTACGCCGGAGGAGATGATGGGAGTACCGCTTGGTTCTCTTGGAATTCCGGAATTCGGAACAGAATTTGCCATGCAGATGCTTGTGGATGCAAAGCCGAAGGAGTTTTCAGACCTGGTTCGAATCTCAGGTCTTTCCCACGGTACGGACGTATGGCTTGGGAACGCGCAGACTCTGATCCAGGAAGGAAAGGCTACCATTTCAACTGCAATCTGTACCCGAGATGATATTATGATCTATCTGATTCAGAAAGGGCTTGACAGTGAGCTTGCATTTACCATTATGGAAAGTGTACGTAAAGGGAAAGGCTTAAAGCCTGGATGGCCGGAAGAGATGACGGCGCATGGCGTACCGGACTGGTATATCTGGTCCTGCAGAAAGATCAAATACATGTTCCCGAAAGCACATGCGGCGGCCTATGTTATGATGGCATGGCGCATTGCATACTGTAAAGTATATTATCCGCTAGCTTATTACTGTGCATACTTCAGTATACGTGCCGATGACTTTAATTATGAACTGATGTGTCAGGGCAAGGACAGGCTTGAGATGCATATCAAGGATTATAAAAAGCGTATGGATTCCCTGTCCAAAAAGGAACAGGATACATACAAGGATATGAAGAGCGTACAGGAGTTCTATGCAAGAGGATTCGAGTTTATACCAATCGATCTTGAACGAGTAGGAGCGAAGAGATTCCAGATTATTGATGGCAAACTCATGGCGTCTCTCTCTACAATCGATGGAATGGGTGAACGAGCTGCAGAGGCAGTAGTGGAAGCGGTAAAGGATGGCCCGTTCCTTTCAAAGGATGATTTCTGGCAGCGCACCAAGGTCAGCAAGAGTGTAATCGAAGTAATGGATGACCTTGGAATCTTAGGGAAACTTCCGGAGAGCAATCAGTTATCATTGTTTGATCTGTAAATTAATAAGAAATGAAGGAAAAAGAAATGAAGTGTTTTTATCAGAAAACGTATGAAGTTATGAAGCGTCTCCAGGCAGATGCCATTATTGTGTCAGAAGGAAATAATATGAGATATTTAAGCGGATTTCGCGGAGCTACCGGATATCTTTATCTGACACAGGAAAGACAGGTGCTGCTTACAGATTCCAGATATACTGTAATGGCAAAAGCAGAAGCTCCGGATTTTGAAGTAATCGAGATTCAGAGTGGTCAGACCTATGGAGAACTGTTATTTGCACAGATGCAGAAGGATGATGCAAAGCAGGTTGCTTACGAAGATGCATATATGCTTTGCCAGACCTTTGCACAGCTTCAGGAGAAGTGTGAGAACCGTCTTACCATTTCACTTGGTAAGGAACTGGATCTTCTGCGTGCAGTAAAGGAAGACTGGGAACTGGAATATCTGGCAAAGGCAGAAGCAATTGGTGATGCAGCATTTTCTCATATTCTGAACGTGATCAAGCCTGGAATTACAGAGATGGAAATCGCAGCAGAACTGGAGTACTTTATGAAGCTTCATGGAGCAGAGACCTTAAGCTTTGAGACAATCGTAGCGTCAGGTCCGAATTCAGCCATGCCGCATGCAATGCCATCGGAGAGAAAGATAGAAAAAGGCGATTTTATTACCATGGACTTTGGTTGTAAATATCAGGGTTATTGCTCTGATATGACAAGAACCATTGTTCTTGGGGAAGCGAATGAAAAGCAAAAAGAGATCTACCAGGTAGTTCTTGATGCACAGCTTTCTTCTCTGGCAGCATTAAAAGCAGGACTTCGCGGATGTGATGTCGATAAAGTTGCAAGAGATATCATTGCAAAAGCAGGCTATGGTGATTGCTTTGGCCACGGACTTGGACATAGTGTAGGATTATTTATCCACGAAGAACCAAGATTATCAAGATTGTGCACCGATATTCTGCTTCCGAATATGATACAGACAGTGGAACCTGGAATCTATGTTGCAGGATTCGGAGGAGTAAGAATCGAGGATATGGTAGTCGTCACGGAAGATGGATACCGTAATCTTGCAAATTCTCCTAAGGAATTGATTGAATTATAGTAATGAATATAACAAAATTCTTGCTAAATGAGAAAAAATGATATAGAATAGTCAGAGACATGTATCACACGTTTTAAGGAGGAAATATTAAATGATTACCGCTGGTGATTTTAGAAAAGGTAAAACCGTAGTAATTGACGGTAAAGTTTGTGTAATTCTTGATTTCATGCACGTAAAACCAGGAAAGGGTGCAGCTTTCGTTCGTACAAAATACAAAGATATTATCAATGGTGGTGTAGTTGAAAACTCTTTCAACCCAACAGCTAAGTTTGATGAAGCACGTATCGACCGTGCTCAGATGCAGTATCTTTACAAAGAAGGCGATATGTTCTACTTCATGGATCCTACAACATATGAACAGATCGGTCTTACAGAAGAAGAAGTTGGCGATAACATGAAGTTCGTTCGTGAGAACATCAACTGCAAGCTTTCTTCATACAATGGAAAGGTATTCGCAGTAGAACCACCTATCACAGTAGTTCTTCAGGTAACTGAAAGTGAACCAGGTGTAGCAGGTAACACAGCAACTAACGCTACAAAGCCAGCTACAGTTGAAACAGGTGCTGAGATTCGTGTACCATTATTCGTTAACGAAGGCGACTACGTTAAGATCGATACAAGAGAAGGCGGCGGATACATCAGCCGTGCTACAGAAGCTGATTATAACGCAGAACTTGAAGCTTAAGAACTGATAGTTTATACAGAAGAACAGAGCGCATGCTCTGTTCTTTTTATTTCTTTAATACTTGCAATATGATGCGTATTGTGATATATTATGTGATGTAAAACCATTTCCCATGTGCGTTCGCACACTAATTCCACATTTTTACAGTATAATTTAATAAAGAGAGAGGAAGTACTATTGAGATACGAAGATTTTATCGTTTGTATTAAAGCAGGAGTAAGTAGTTTATTAGGAGAGGATGTTTCAGTAGATGTGCATCGTGTGAGAAAGAATAATGATATCGAACTGGACGGTTTGCTGATCCACAGTAAAGAAAGCTGTGTGGCTCCGACCATTTATCTGAACGGATTTTATGAGGAGTTCCGAAGAGGAAAGGAGATTCCGGAGATTGTAGATGCAATATATGAGATCTATAAGAAGAGTCGTTTAACAGAAGAAATTGATTTAAGTGATTATACGGAATATGAGAATATTAAAGATGGTCTTGCATGTAAGCTGATCAACCGGGAAAGAAACAGAGAACTGTTAAAGACAGTTCCATATCTTGCATTTCTGAATCTTGCACTTGTTGTATATTATCGTGTAGAACATCCGGTAATGGGAGTTGGTACAATTCTTGTAAGGGATGAGCATCTGGATGCCTGGAATATATCAGAAGAAGAATTGTTTTTCGAGGCACGCCGCAATATGCGCTCCTTTATGCCGGAACGATTTGAGAATGTCGCCAATATTCTTTCCAGAGATCCGGAAATTGAACTTCCGGAAGAAGATATTCCGATGTATGTACTGACAAACAGTGACTGTTGTTTTGGCGCAGCATATATGATCTTTGACAGTATTCTGGCAGAAATCGGAGAGATCCTTCACGATGATTTCTGGATCATCCCAAGCAGTGTGCATGAGTGTATCATTATTCCGAAACATGTTTTTCTGCTTCCGGAAGATATTGCATCGATGATCTATCAGGTGAATTGTGAGAATATTTCGGAAGAAGAATACCTGTCAGATAATCTGTATGTCTATCAAAGAGATTTACATAAGTTGCAGATTGCGGAAACCAGAATAGCTTAAAATTTTATTAAAAAAGGGATAAAAAGTCTTGAAAAATCCCAGTTTTCTTGACTTTTAATCCCTTTTATACTACAATTGTGTTCGATATTCGTATGCACCTGTAGCTCAGGGGATAGAGCAGTGGTTTCCGGTACCACGTGTCGGGGGTTCGAATCCCTTCAGGTGTGTTTAAAATTTAAAAATGGAGGATGAACTATGGGTAACTTTATGGAATGGCTATCTGATAATCTTCGGTATTTTATTCTGGTTATTCTGTTAGGTGTGGTACTGATAGGTGGTTTCTTTGGCGTTCGTGCGATTCGCAGTATCGGAAATGGTAAGAGTTCGGATGTTAAGAAGGAAACACAGGCAAAGACGACAGAAAGCACTACAGAAGCTGATTCCGATATTATCGTTATGCCGGAGAACAACAATGGGCTTGTGCAGAATGATGCGAAAGTACTTACCATGATGACTTCATACTATACAGCAAAGACGAATAAAGACATCGAGACATTGGTAAAACTTGACCCATCGATCAATCAGGCGCAGGAGATTGAGAATCTGGAGAATAGTTATGTAGAAAGTTATAGCAATATCAAGACATACTCAAAGAATGGTCCGGATGCGAACAGCTGTGTTGTATATGTATGCTATGACGGAAAAGTAAGAGATATCGATACACTGGTACCGAGTCTTGTACAGTTCTTTTTAAGAACAGATGCTCAGGGCAATTACTTTATTTCTGATCCTGAAGGAGATGCTGCAGCCAGTGAGTTTGTGGAAGAATCCAAGAAGAGCCAGGAAGCGCAGGAACTGATCAATCAGGTTAATACTGCATGTGAAGAAGCAAAAGCATCTGATCCTGTTCTGAAAGAATTTATGAATAAGTATAGTGGACAGAACAGTACTGATAAAGACGAGAAGGACACAAAAGAACCGGAAAAGGCTGATTCTGACGATAAGGTTCCGTCAAAGAGACAGTGGATGATCGCGAATGACAGCTGTAATGTACGTGCAGAAGCTAATACTGATTGTGAAGTTATTGGTGCTCTTATGTATGGTCAGGATGTCGAAGCACTTGGTAAGTCAGGTGACTGGTATAAGATTGATTATAATGGTACAGAAGCGTATGTGAGTTCAGAATTCCTTTCTACAGAGGAAGAATTCAACAGTCAGAACGGTTCAGGACAGCAGACTGATGACCAGAGTAGTGATTACTATGGTGATGATTCTGCTTACGGATATGATGAATATTATAATGACTATTCTGATGAGTATGGTTATTATGACGATTCACAGTATGCATATTGATGAATATTTGTCAAAGATGTGGAGAAAGCAAGTGCTTTCTCCACTTTTTGCCTCTTATAATCAATAATTTCGATTAAACTTATCTATATAATCTGTTTGCACTGAAAATACACTTTGTATATAATGTAAAAGGATTGAACGGGTCAGATATACAGCAATCTGATTTGTTACAAATTATTAGGAGGATATGGAAAATGTCATACGTAGATGAGATTATTGATCGTGTAGTAGCTAAAAACCCAGGAGAGCCTGAATTCCATCAGGCAGTTAAAGAAGTTCTGGAATCATTAAGAGTAGTAGTAGAAGCTAATGAAGAAAAGTTCAGAAAAGATGCACTGTTAGAGCGTCTTGTTGAGCCAGAAAGACAGATTAAGTTCCGTGTTCCATGGGTAGATGATAAGGGACAGGTACAGGTTAACACAGGTTACCGTATCCAGTTCAACAGTGCAATTGGACCATACAAGGGAGGTTTAAGACTTCACCCATCTGTAAATGCAAGTATCATCAAGTTCCTTGGTTTTGAACAGATCTTCAAGAACTCTTTAACAGGTCTTCCAATCGGTGGTGGTAAAGGTGGTTCTGACTTCGATCCAAAGGGTAAATCAGATAGAGAAGTTATGGCATTCTGCCAGAGCTTTATGACAGAGCTCTTCAGACATATCGGAGCTGACACAGACGTACCAGCTGGTGATATCGGAACAGGCGCAAGAGAAATCGGTTACATGTATGGACAGTATAAGAGACTTACAGGTCTTTATGAAGGTGTTCTTACAGGTAAAGGTCTTGCTTATGGTGGATCTCTTGCAAGAACAGAAGCAACAGGTTATGGTCTTCTTTACTTAACAGAAGAACTTCTTAAGATCAACGGCAAAGATATCAAGGGCATGACAGCTTGTGTATCTGGTTCAGGTAACGTTGCTATCTACGCTATCCAGAAAGCTCAGCAGCTTGGTGCTAAGGTTGTTACATGTTCTGATTCTACAGGTTGGGTATATGATCCAGAAGGAATCGACGTTGAAGCTCTTAAGGAGATCAAGGAAGTTAAACGTGCTCGTCTTACAGAGTACAAGAACTATCGTCCAAATTCAGAATATCATGAAGGACGTGGCGTATGGTCAGTTAAGTGTGATCTTGCTCTTCCATGTGCAACACAGAACGAACTCCTTCTTGACGATGCTAAGCAGTTAGTAGCTAACGGTGTAACAGCTGTTTGTGAAGGTGCTAACATGCCTACAACTCTTGAAGCTACAGAATACCTTCAGGCTAACGGCATCATCTTTGCTCCTGGTAAAGCAGCAAACGCTGGTGGTGTTGGTACATCTGCTCTTGAAATGTCTCAGAACAGCGAAAGACTTAGCTGGACATTCGAAGAAGTTGATGCTAAGCTGAAACAGATTATGGTTAACATTACACATAACATTGATGACGCTGCAAGACGTTACGGTTTCGAAGGCAACTATGTAGTTGGTGCTAACATCGCTGGTTTCGAAAAAGTTGTAGCTGCTATGAATGCTCAGGGTATTGTATAGTATATTTTATTAAAGCAATGTGGTGGACAGAGGAGATATCCTCTGTCCATTTTTGATAGCACAGGATGCAAAGGAAATCCTGTGTTATCAAAAATGAAACCATGCTAGCATTGATAAGTCGAGAGATTTTTGTTATACTACAGGTTGAATTTGATAATAGAGTATAGATAATAAAGAGGAATAAAAGATATGTGTGGTATCGTTGGATTTGTTGGAAAACAGGGCAATAAAGAAGAAGTACTTGAAAAGATGATGAATGTCATTATTCACAGGGGACCGGATTCCGCAGGTAAGTATACGAATAATCAGGTTGCGCTGGGATTTCGAAGATTGAGTATCATCGACCTTGAGAATGGTTCTCAGCCAATGTTTAATGAAGATGGTGAGATCGCGCTTGTATTTAACGGTGAGATCTATAACAGCCCGGAGTTGAGAGAAAGATTTAAAGAAAAGGGACATATTTTTGCGAATAGTTCCGATTCTGAGACATTGATCCATGGATACGAAGAGTATGGTGAGAAGCTGGTACATGAACTTCGAGGCATGTTTGGATTTGCCATCTGGGATAACAGAAAGAAGAGACTTTTCATGGCCAGAGACTTTTTTGGTATCAAGCCTGTTTATTATGCAGTGATAAATGGCAATCTGGTATTTGGTTCTGAGATTAAGAGTATTCTGGAGTTCCCGGGATATAAGAAGGAAGTGAATGTGGAAGCACTGGAAGAGTATCTTTCCTTCCAGTATTCGAATCTTCCGGAGACCTTCTTTAAAGGAATCTATCGTCTGCTTCCAGGTCACTATCTGACCTTCCAGAAAGGTGAACTTAACGTTACACAGTATTTTGACCCGACACTGGAACCGGTATCAAAGGATAAACCGGAAGAAACGATTGAAAAGCTGACGAAGGTTCTTGAAGATTCTGTAGAAAAACACATGCTTGCGGATGTAGAAGTTGGCGCATTCTTATCAAGTGGTGTTGATTCCAGCTATATTGCAGCAAAGTACTCTGGAAAGAAAACATTTACAGTGGGCTTCTTTGATAAAGAGAATCAGTATAATGAGACAAAGTATGCAGAAGACTGTGCAAAGTTCTTAGGTCTTGAGAATTACAGTCATACCATCACAGAAGAAGAATATTGGGGTGAGATGCCAAAGATCATGTACCATATGGATGAACCCCTTGCCGATCCAGCTGCGATTGCGCTGTACTTTGTAGCAAGAGAAGCTGCAAAGCATGTTAAGGTAGTAACATCCGGTGAAGGTGCAGATGAGTTCTTTGGCGGGTATACGATTTACCATGAGCCGGTATCCTTAAAGGGAATTAACTGGCTTCCGAAGAGCTGGAGAAAAGAGATGGCAAGACTGGCAGAGGGACTTCCGGAAGGTATGAAGGGCAGAAGCTATATCATTCGTGGAAGCCAGAGTGTACAGGAACGTTTTATCGGTAACGCCAATATCTTTACAGAAGAAGAAAGAAAACAGATTCTGAATATCAAGACAAAGGCACCATCACCACAGAAGCTCTTACAGGAAAAGTATAAGAAGATGAAGGATTACGATGATACTACAAAGATGCAGTACATCGATCTGACTAACTGGCTGCCGGGAGATATCTTATTAAAAGCAGATAAGATGAGTATGGCACACTCTTTGGAACTTCGTGTTCCATTCCTTGATAAGGAAGTATTTGAGGTTGCAAGAAAGATCCGTACCAGTCAGAAACTGAAAGATAAGACTACAAAGTGGGCATTTCGCCGTGTGGCAGAGCCTTGTCTGCCTGAATTTACAACGAATAAGAAAAAGCTTGGGTTCCCTGTTCCAATCCGTGTATGGATGAAGGAAGAGGGCGGATATGGAAGAATCAAAGAAGCTTTTGAAAGTGATACTGCAAAGTATTATTTCCAGACAGAACAGATCATGCGTCTCCTGGATGAACATAAGGCAGGAATTCGTGATAACAGCCGTAAGATCTGGACGGTTTACACTTTCCTTGTATGGTACAAGGTATTTTTTGAAGAGGAAAAGGAAGCATGACAAAGAAGGAATTTCAGGAATTATGTCAGCATACTGTAATTCTCGATGGAGCAACCGGTTCGAATCTGTTTCGTGCCGGAATGCCTCGTGGGGGATGTACAGAAGAGTGGGTGCTTGATCATGAAGATGTATTGATCGATCTGCAACGTCGATATGTAGAAGCAGGAAGCCAGATAGTATATGCTCCTACTTTTGGAGCAAGCCAGCCATTTCTTGCAAGCTATGGACTTGCAGGTGAGATGGAAAGCATGAATAAACGTCTTGTAGAACTCAGTAAGATTGCAGCGGATGGAAAAGCACTGGTAGCAGGAGATCTTACCGGTTCCGGATCGATGATCGGCTCTTCTCCGAACGCGACATTTGAAAAGGCAGTAGAAAAGTATGAAAAACAGGTCCGATATCTTGTGGAAGCAGGCGTGGATCTTCTGGTGATCGAGACGATGATATCGGTAGAAGAGACTATGGCAGCACTTGAGGCAGCACAGAATTTATGTGATCTTCCTGTTATGTGTACCCTGACGATCCAGGCAGATGGAAGTATCTATTCCGGAGGACATATCTTCGAAGCGGTTGAGACACTTCAGGGTATGGGTGCTGATGCAGTTGGAATTAACTGTTCTGTTGGTCCAGATCAGCTGGAATCTATCGTGCGAGGCATGAAAGAGAGAGTAGGTATTCCGCTGATTGTAAAGCCGAATGCCGGAATGCCGTTTATCGATGAAAAGGGAGAAGCAATCTATGATATGACTCCGGAGGAGTTTGCAAAGCATATGAGAGTGCTTCTGGACTGCGGAGCAGGAATTGTCGGTGGCTGCTGTGGAACAGCACCGGAATATATCCAGGCATTAAAAATGGTTATATAGAAGCAGGCTGTCGTTATAACGACAGCTTTTTCTTAAAAGTAAGGAGAATATAAAATGATCCAGGTAAATGCAATGGGCGATGCATGCCCGATTCCTGTAGTAAAGACTAAAAATGCAATTAAAGAGATGAATGGTGCCGGTGTGGTTGAGACACTGGTAGATAATGAGATTGCTGTTCAGAATCTTACCAAGATGGCAAATCAGAAAGGCTACGGAGTGAAATCAGAAAAGCTTGGTGAGAATGAGTTTAAAGTAACTATGACAATAGGTGAAGCTGTTCCTGAACAGGAAACAGAGGAAGAAATAGTATGTGAAATCCCTGCAGTGGGCAAAAATGTGGTTGTTGTAATCTCATCTTCTCAGATGGGCGAAGGAAATGCTGAGCTTGGTACAGCTCTTATGAAAGGCTTTATCTATGCGCTTAGCCAGCAGGATGTCCTGCCGAAAACAATTCTGTTCTATAATGGCGGTGCATCTATTCCGTGTGAAGGTTCTGTTTCACTGGAAGACCTGAAAACACTGGAAGCCCAGGGCGTTGAGATTCTGACTTGTGGAACATGTCTGAACTTCTACGGCCTTACTGAAAAACTGGCTGTTGGCGGGGTAACTAATATGTATGTCATTGCTGAGAAGATGACTCAGGCTGATCTCATCGTAAAACCATAATGGCACGGCTTAGAAAACCTGCCATTGTACTGTCTTTTGAAAGAACCACAGATGCAATGGCAGTAGAAAAATATTGTATGGCAAATAACCTGCCGGGGCGGCTTATTCCGATTCCACGAGAGATAACAGCAGGCTGCGGTCTGGCGTGGAAAGCTTCTCCGGAAGATGAGGCTTCTTTAGTATCCGGATTGTCTGAAGCAGATCTGAAATGGAGTGGCTTGTATCATCTGGAACTGTGAGAAAGGAACAAAAGATTAGATATGATTTATTTGGATAACGCGGCTACAAGCTATCGGAAACCACAGCCTGTTATAGATGCAGTCTGCGCAGCATTAAGCGGAATGGGTAATGCAGGCAGAGGAGCACATCAGGCTGCACTGGAAGCGTCACGTCTTTCTTATGAGACACGTTGTATGCTGTCTGATCTGTTCTGTGGTTATGGTGCGGAAAATGTTGCTTTCACATCTAATTCTACGGAAGCACTTAATACAGCTATCTTAGGATTGTTTGGTTCCGGAGATCATGTGATTACCACGATGCTCGAGCATAATTCTGTGTTGCGTCCCCTTTATCGGCTGGAAGAAAGCGGAATGGAACTGACTATTCTTGAAGCTGATTCAAAAGGCTGTGTAGACTATGCAGTCTTTGAAGGGAAGATACGTTCTAATACAAAAGCCATTGTATGTACCCATGGTTCTAATCTGACTGGTAATCTGCTGGATATAAAAAGAATTGGGGATATTGCTCATCGCCATGGATTGCTATTTATCGTGGATGCATCCCAGACAGCTGGTATATTCCCTATTAATATGAAAGAGATGAATATTGATGCACTTTGTATCACCGGGCACAAAAGTCTGATGGCACCACAGGGAATCGGTGCTCTCTTGATACGAGATGACCTTGAGATACGTCCTCTCAAGGTTGGCGGTAGTGGAATCCATACCTATGATCATGCGCATCCATCTGAGATGCCGACAAGGCTGGAAGCAGGCACTTTGAATATGCACGGTATTGCAGGGCTTCATGCTGCTTTGAGGCATTTAAGTGCTGTCGGTATGGATGTGATCCGTGAAAAAGAACTGTCTTTGGCGAAAGCTTTTTATGAGGAAGTTCGAAGTATTCCGGGAATCACAGTTTATGGCGATTATTCAATACCAGAGCGTGCGCCAATCGTATCACTGAATATCCGGGATTATGATTCGGGTCAGGTCAGCGATACCCTGTTTGTGGATTATGAGATTCAGACCCGTTCAGGGGGACATTGTGCTCCTTTAATGCATGAAGCTCTGGGAACAGTAGAACAGGGGGCTGTCCGCTTTAGTTTTAACTGGTTTAATACTGAGGAAGAGGTAAGTGCTGCAGTGGAGGCGATAAAAGAACTGGCAGAAGATAATTAAAACCTTGGAATAGTCGAAATATACGGATGTAAAAGGAGGATAGCTTTTATAAGCTATCCTCCTGATTTTATCGATCCTGGCTGTATGGTTCGTCAGCCGGATATCCTCCGCGGTCTTTCTGCATACAGCGCTGTACACTGTCACGGGAATTTCCCCAGTCCTTATCTTTGTTGCGGTAATCATACTTTTCAGTAAACCACAGAACTTCTTCTTCCAGACGCTTCATATTCTCCTGCATCAGTTTGAAAATCTCCGGATAGAACTGCTTCTTCTGCTTATCATTCAGCTGTGTATCGCCCATCTCCACGATATGAGCAAAGTGATGGAGGCAGAATCCCTTGCTGTTCAGGAACAGATCACGGAATTCCGGTGCATTATTATACATCTCAAAAAAGGTCTCAATATATCTTCCATAGTTCTGATGAATATGGTCACATACATAACAATGACTTTCTTTTTCCTGAATCCAGGCACCGATGGATGTCTTTGGAGGATCAGTGTCAGGGGAAGACTTCTTCATCTTTTTAAGGAAAGAGGACTTTGCAGGAGAGAACTTTTTGATCTCTTCAGCCAGTTCTGAGTTCAGTTTTTTAAAGTGAGTACTTAAGATCAGTGCACTGCCAAGACGATTGCCATAGTCATACATCATCTTATAATGATGGCGGCAAAATCCGGTCTGGTCAGTCTGAGAACGAACATCTTCTTCCATATATGAAGCAGTTCTTGCGCTAAGTGCAAAGTCAATGGCATGCTGTTCAATGTCACGTTCAATATAACAGAACGGACATTCATCGTTGGCTTTAAAAGCATCCATGATAGGAATGGTATAGATGGATTCTTTCATTATTATAACCTCCTGGATAATATATAATAGACGTTTCTGATGTATTTCTTCTATATATCATATCATACTTATTTAAAAACTGAAACGAAAGTGTTGTCTGAACTTGAAAATATAGATTTTCAAAGGTAGAATGATAATAACTCTAAATATGATCGAGACAAGGGGGATCTTACATGAAGTATGGAATTTATTATGCTTACTGGGCAAAAAAATGGGGCGTTGATTATAACGTTTATGTTGAAAAAGCAGCAAAGTGTGGGTTTGACTGTCTGGAAGTATCCTGTGCAGGCTTAAAGGATATGCCGGAAGAAGAGATTACTCGTCTGAAAGAGACTGCTGATAAGAATGGAATCTTCCTTACAGGTGGTTATGGACCAAAGGCAGGCGAGAGTCTTGCTTCTTCAGATCCTGCAATTGTAAAAAATGGAATCCAGTTCTGGACAGATACCTTCAAGGTAATGGAAAAACTTGGTATTACAGTAGTAGGCGGTGGGCTGTATGGTTACTGGCCGGTTGACTACAGTAAACCGGTTGAAAAGGCACGTGATCTGGAAACTTCTATTAAGAATATGAAGATTGTAGCAGATATTGCGGAAAGCTTTGGTGTTACAACACTTGGTATGGAAGTACTGAATCGGCATGAAGGATATCTTCTGAATACTACAAAGGAAGCTGTTGCCTATGTTGAAGCGGTAGGAAAGTCAAATGTAAAGATCCATCTCGATACTTATCATATGATGATGGAAGAGGACAGTTTTACAGAAGCAATCCATACAGCCGGAAAGTATATTGGTCATGTACATGTAGGCGAGAATAACAGAAGACTTCCGGGACAGGGACATGTTCTTAACTGGGAGGAGATTGGCCAGGCACTGAAGGATGTTAACTACAATGGTAATATCGTAACCGAACCATTTGTAATGGAAGGCGGAGAAGTGGGAAGAGATATTCGAATCTGGAGACAGCTGATCCCGGACATCTCAGAAGAAAAGCTGGATAGTGATGCAGCAGAATCCGTAAAGTTTATGCACCGCATTTTTGACTGACAAAAGAGCATACGAAAAGAAAAACAGAGGTATTCCTGGAAACGGGAATATCTCTGTTTTCTTTTTTATGAAGGAATGGATAATACAATAGTGCATTATTAATAAAAATGAAGAATAACAATTGGTAGATATTCAAGTATGAAAAATATTGACAAAATGCTTTTTAAAGGATATTATAAAAGTACCTTATTAAATATGATTTAAAAAGTCGTTAAATAAGAAAACCTTCTTAATTGTATTTACCTGGATGGGGATTTATGACAGGATTTGGAGAGCGTATCGAAAATTGTTTTCGTTCCGTGACAAAAGTGCGTGACGATTTGAATTGTGCACTATTTATAGAATCGGATGAAAAGTTATAAAAAATGTTGTATATTTTCCCACCCTGTGCTATAATGCATTACGAAGGAAAAAGCAAGTTGCACAAAAGGAGGCACAAATCAATGGGTATTATTGAAAGTATGAGACTCGATGGTAAAAAGGGTTTCGTAACAGGCGCTGCCAGAGGTATTGGTAAGTGTACAGCAACAGGATTTGCAGAAGCAGGTGCTGATGTTGCTATCGTTGACCTTGACTATGATACAGCGGTTGCAACAGCAAAAGAGATCGCTGAACAGACAGGTCGTAAAGTTATCGCAATCAAGTGTGATTGTACAAGCGAAGAAGATGTTCAGAAGATGGTTGACACAGTTGTAAAGGAACTTGGCGGACTCGATTTCTGTCATGCTAATGCAGGTATCTGTATTAACGCTCCAGCTGAAGAGATGACATACGCTCAGTGGCTGAAGGTTATCAACATCAACCTGAATGCAGTATTCCTTACAGACACAATCGCTGGTAAGTATATGTTAGCTAATGGAGGCGGATCTATTATCAATACAGCTTCTATGTCAGCTCATATCGTTAACGTTCCACAGCCACAGTGTGCATATAATGCATCTAAGGCAGGCGTTATCCAGTTAACAAAGTCTCTGGCTATTGAATGGGCAAAGAAAGGTGTTCGTGTTAACAGCATCAGCCCTGGATATATCGGAACAGATCTTACTCTTAACTCTCCACATCTTCAGCCACTCATCGCTAAATGGAATGAACTGGCTCCAATGGGAAGAATGGGTAAACCAGAAGAACTTGAAGCTATGTGTGTATATCTTGCATCTGATGCAGCATCCTTCACAACTGGTGCTGATATGATCATGGACGGCGCATTTACATGTTTCTAAGATTTTAATGATTTTAACGAACTTAACGCCGACGGGGCGTAAAGATAATAACTAACTATTATGGAGGTAATTACAAATGAAAAAGAAATTAGTTGCAGCATTATTCGCAGGTGCTATGGTAGCAGGTCTCGCTGTTCCAACAATGGCAGAAGGTGAATCTTACAAAGTTGGTATCACTATCCAGTCTCTCGCTAATCCATACTGGGCAGGTGTTATGGGCAAACTTGACGAAGTTATCAAAGACGCTGGTTGGGAAGGCAACATCATCGAATGTCAGGATAACTCAGCTACACAGGTTTCTCAGATTGAGAACTTCATCACAGATGGTGTAGATCTGATCATGGTTCATCCTTCAGATGCAGCTGCAGTAGAAGATGTTTGTAAGCAGGCTATGGATGCTGGTATCAAGGTTATGTGCTGGGACGACCCAATGGAAAACACAACAGCTAACTGGATCCTCAACAATGAAGAACTCGGTGCTGAAATCGGTAAAGTTGCTGCAGAATTCATCAAAGATCACTACAGCGAAGATAACAAAGCTCAGGTAGTAGTTATTGGTTATCCTTCAACAAAGGTTCTTCTTGAAAGAGCAGATGGTATCAAAGCTGGTCTTGAAGCTAACTGCCCAGGTATCTATGATATCGTAGCAGAAGTAGATGGTATCGAAGCAGCTGAAGCTCAGACAAACTGTGAAACAGCTATCATCGCTAACCCAGACGCTAAGGTATTCGTTGGTGTAGGTGCAGGCGCTATGGTTGGTGCTAATGAAGCTCTTCTTGCTAACTATGGTAAAGGTTCTATCCCAGAAGATTGTGGCGTTATCACAACAGACGTAACAGAACAGCAGCTGAACTCTCTTAAGGCTGGCGACGAAGCAGTTCGTGCAATCGTTGGTTTCGAAGGTTCTAACACAGATACAGCTCAGGCTTGCTTCGCAATGTTCGAAAGAATTATGTCTGGTGAAGAATTCACACCTGAAACAAAGAATGTAGTTCGTGGCCTTTCTTCAATCACACTTGACAACATCGACGCAATCATGGCAGGTATGTAATTCATATCTAATCTGAACAAATTTAAAATTCAGTAATAACTATGGGGCGGCTGGTTCCGCCCCATATCTTTTAGTATATCACGGGGGAAAAACATGAGCGAAAATTATGTATTGCAGTTACAGCATATCAGAAAAGAATACCCGGGTGTTGTTGCGTTAAAGGATATGACATTGGAATTAAAGAAGGGTGAGATTCTTGCTCTGATCGGTGAGAACGGAGCTGGTAAGTCTACTCTGATTAAGTGTTGTTCAGGTGCGGTTATTCCTACATCTGGTAAGATCGTGGTAAATGGTAAAGAGTTCTCCAGTATGACACCTCAGCTTGCTGCTGAGAATGGTATTGCTATCATTTATCAGGAATTTAACAACGTAAAGGAACTTTCCGCAGCAGAAAACCTTTTCCTTGGACGTCCAATCCGTAAGGGCATTATGGTTGATAAAAAGGCTATGGAAGCAGAAGCAGCAAAAGCTTTTGAAAGACTCCACATCAAGATTAATCCAAAGTCTTTAATGAAAGACCTTACTGTTGGTTACCAGCAGATGGTTGAGATCGCAAAAGCTATCCAGCAGAATGCTAAGATCCTGATCATGGATGAACCTTCAGCACCTCTGACAAGTGCAGAAGTAGAAAGCATGTTTGAAGTAGTTGAAGGTCTTCGTAAAGAAGGTATTGCGATCATCTACATCTCTCATCGTCTTGATGAGATCTATCGTTTGTCAGATCGTATCGTAGTTATGCGAGATGGCGAATATGTAAAGACTCTGATCACAAAGAACAGTGTGGTTCAGGAACTGATCCAGCTGATGGTAGGTCGTGAGCTTACAGAAACATATCCTCCTAGAGGAAATTGTATTGATAAGAATGAAGTTGTTCTTGAATGCAAGAATGTAACAGGTAATGGTGATAAAGATATCAGTTTCAAACTTCATAAGGGCGAGATCCTTGGTTTTGGTGGTCTGGTAGGTGCAGGTCGTACAGAACTTGCACAGATGATCTTTGGCGCAGTTCCAAAGACATCCGGAACCATGATCTATAAAGGAAAAGAAATCAATCCAAAGAGCCCAAGAGAAGCAATTGACCTTGGTATTGCACTGGTACCTGAAGACCGTAAGCGCCATGGTGCTATGCTCGGTATTTCTATCAAGAACAATATCAATATGCCTATCTATGAGAGAAACTCTACATTTAGTGTAATCGATGCTAAGAAAGAGCAGACTATTGCTCAGAAGTATCGTGACAATATGGCAATCAAGACACCTTCTCTTAACCAGCTGGTTAAGAACTTATCAGGTGGTAACCAGCAGAAGGTTATCCTTGGAAGATGGCTTGCTGCTGATTCTGAGCTGATCATTTTTGATGAACCTACACGTGGTATCGACGTAGGTGCTAAGTATGAAATCTACAAGCTGATGAATGACCTTGTTGAAAAAGAAGGTAAATCCGTAATCATGATTTCTTCTGAAATGGAAGAGCTGATGGGTATGTCTGACAGGGTTATCGTACTTGCAGAAGGTGAAATGACCGGTGAAGTACAGAAGGAAGACTTTAGCCAGGAACTTATTATGACATATGCTTCTGCAGCAGCAGATAAATAGGAGGTAAATTTATGAACGAAAATAAAGCTTCAAAACTGCTTAAAGATAATGCGATTTGGGTTGTAGCAGTTCTGCTTTGTGTTATTTTTGCACTTACCACAAGTGGAAAATTCCTGAAATTAAACAACATCATGATGCTTCTCAGACAGGTATCTATGTACGGTATTGCTTCAATTGGTATGACATTTGTTATCCTTCTTGGTGATATCGACCTTGCAGCTGGTTCAGTTATTTCTTTCGTTAACATCATCTGTGCATACATGATGTTCTACTGGAGAATGAACTTTGTTCTTGCTATCATTCTTACACTTATCGTTGCTTCTCTTGTAGGTCTGTTAAATGGTATTATGGTAGCTAAGATTGGTATCCCAGCTCTTATTGCAACATTCGCAACACAGACAGCATTTGCTGGTCTTTCACTTATCATCTGTGGTGGTAAACCAATCTCTGGTTTCACAAACGCAGCTGATGGTTACTCAGAAGCATTTAAAGTTATTGGTCAGGGTTGGGTTGGACCTGTTCCTGTTCCAGTTATTATCATGGCTCTTTGCTTCCTTCTTGGATGGTTCATTCTTGACAAGACATATTTCGGACGTTACTTCTACGCAGTAGGTGGTAACATCGAAGCAGCTAAACTTTCTGGTATCCGTACAGACAGAGTAAAACTTCTTGTATTCTCTCTTTCAGGATTCTTCGCAGGTCTTGCTGGTATCGTTCTTCTTTCACGTACTAACTCTGCTCAGGCTACAGCAGGTCTTGGATGGGAATTCAAGGTTATCACTTGTGTAGTTCTTGGTGGTGTATCTGTAAGTGGTGGTTTCGGTAGAATCTCTGGCGTTATCGCTGGTACATTCATTATCGGTGCTCTTCAGAATGGTATGGTACTTATGAACCTGAACTCTTGGATCCAGGATATCGCTCTTGGTGTTGTATTAGCAGTCGCAGTAGCAATTGACTGTATCTCTAAGAAGAAACAGGGCAGCTAATCTGGTTTGTATCAGAACGATTCGATCGGGTTTAGATTTTAAAGCTAAATGATATAATAAGACAGACCAGAATCTATTGGGTTCTGGTTTGTTTTATATACAAGATAATAATTATGCAAAGGAACTATGGATCATGGATAACAGAGATACACGTAATAATCCGAGAAAATTAGATACAAGAAAGATCAGATTGAATAACCGTTGGCTGATCTACGAGTATATCAGAGATAACGGACCGGTATCTCGACAAGATCTGGTTCTGGCTTTACGAGTTAGTTTTCCAACAGTGACACAGAATGTCCTGGATTTGGAAAAGGCAGGGCTCATAGAAGCTGCGAAGATGATTCACAATACAGGCGGAAGAAATGCCCAGTCCTATCAGATCATACCGGATGCTAAGATAGCGCTTGGTGTGAATCTTTCCAAGAATCACATCAGTGTCGTCTCTCTGGATCTGACTGGTAAGATATTACATAGAAAAAGGACAAGAATTCCGTTTAATCTGGATTCAGAAGAATATTTAAAGAAAATCGGAGAAGTGGTAGAAGATGTCATTGATGCATCATCTATTCGACAGGAGCAATTACTTCCGATAGGTGTGACTGTTCCGGGACTCATTGCGGTGGATGGAGAGAGCGTATCCTATGGAATGACACTTGGATTTACCGGTAAGAAGAAAAGTGAGATTTGTAAGTATATCCCATATCCGACCATACTACTTCATGATTCATACTCCGCCGGATATGCAGAGGTGAATGGTAATAAGGGACTTCAGAATGCATTTTATATCATGCTGAGCAGCAGTGTCGGTGGGGCGAACATCTTTAACAATAATATCTGGCAAGGCGATTCTCATAAAGGTGCGGAGATTGCACATTTCAAAGTATCGGGGAATGAGAAGCTTTGCTACTGCGGGAAAAAAGGATGCTATGACACTCTGGGTCGTTCTGATGTATTGGATTCCATGACAGATGGAAATCTGGAGGCATTTTTCCAGCTTCTTGAGCAGAAGAATGAGGAAGCCTGGAACAGATGGACGAAGTATCTGGACGATCTTGCACTGCAGATTCATAATGTACGTCTGATGGTAGATGGACGTATCATTTTGGGAGGATATATCGGAGCCTTGATGGAACCATATCTTCCATTACTGTATGAACGAGTGGATCAGCTGGATCCATATGATGATTATGCAAGTGATTATCTGACATGCTGTGTACAGACCGTGGAGGCATGTGCGGTAGGTTCGGCACTTGTTTGCATTAATGATTATTTTACAATCTTAAAGAACAACAAACAGATACAGGAGTAGGATACATGTACGAGATGAATGAAATCTGGAAAGAATTTTATGAAGAACTGGAACCACAGGTCCGCGAAGAGATATATGCCAGTATCATAGAAGAGAATGGTAATGTTGGATCATATGTGAAGACACTCATGAATAAGCGCTATCACAATCCGAAGGATCCTGAGAACAGATATCCATTTGATCTCTTTTTACAGCAGTGTGTCGTACTTCCGATGGTTTATAAAAGACGTAGGGTATTTTTCTTCAATGTGAAGAAACAGGCAAAGTTATCTCTTGCTGCGTTGACACTTGATGTGGAACATACAGAAGCAGAAAAAGAGGCACTTTACTGGGAATTTCGCAATACAGCGAAAAGATACTTTACAACATGCCAGGGCGCTATGTATGGAAGAAGTATGTTTGGAACAAAGATGGCTTCTTCCAGTGAGAAACGTAGCATGATGCTTCAGGATGCCTGGAGAATGTCAAAGGGTATCGGCAAGATTTCTGGCATGGAAGAGCAATTTATGTTATTCAGTCAGGCTGTGAGAGACGAGCTGGAGGCGACACACAGAGGAATGGGAAAGCAGTTTGACAATTATTCAGAGAAATAAACAGGAGATTTATTATGGTATTATCTTTAGAGGGAATTAAAGAAAGATCAGCATGGGAGCAGGCTGGTATTGTGTTGCCAGGATATGATGTGGAAGCGGCTGTAGCAAAGGCTGTAGAAGCTCCACGCTGGGTACATTTTGGTATTGGTAATATCTTCAGAGGTTTCATCGGCGGTATCGCAGATGGGCTTCTTGAAAAGGGATACCTGGATCGTGGTATCACCTGTGTAGAGACATTTGACTATGATGTTGTAGATAAGATTTATACACCGTATGATAACCTTGCACTCAGTGTTATCTTAAAAGGTGATGGAACAAGAGAGAATCAGGTACTTGGTTCGCTGGCAGAAGCTGTAAAAGCAGACTGTAAGAATGAACAGCAGTGGGCTCGTCTGAAAGAAGTATTCAGAAGCAAAGATCTTCAGCTGGTATCCTTCACAATTACAGAAAAAGGTTATGCACTGACTAACGCGGCAGGTGCATATTTTGGCTATATTCAGGCAGATATTGATAATGGTCCGGATGCATGTACAGGTGCAATGGGCGTTGTAACTTCTATGTTATATGAACGCTTTAAGGATGGCGCAGCTCCGATTTCTTTCGTATCTATGGACAACTGTTCTAAGAATGGTTCCCTTCTTCGTAAGTCTGTAATCACTATGGCTACAGAATGGCAGAAAAAGGGCTATGTAGGAGAAGATTTCCTTGCATATATCCAGGATGAAAGCGTTGTAGCATTCCCTTGGACAATGATCGATAAGATCACTCCAAGACCAAGTGTTGATATTGCGAATGATCTGGAAGCTCTTGGTGTAGAGAACATGCAGCCGGTTATTACTTCTAAGAGAACATATATCGCTCCATTTATCAATGCAGAAGGTCCACAGTATCTTGTTATTGAAGATTCCTTCCCGAATGGACGTCCACAGCTGGAGTTCGGTAAAGGCGTATACATGGCAGATAGAGAAACTGTTAATAAGTCTGAAAGAATGAAAGTTACTGCATGTCTGAATCCAGTTCATTCTGCAGTTGGACCTCTTCAGGTAGTTCTTGGAATTGAACTCTTTGCAGAAGGCTTAAAAGATCCTGCGCTTATGAAGATGGGACGCCAGGTTGTTTATACAGAAGGTATGAAGGTAATCGAAGATCCGAAGATTATCTCTCCACAGGCATTTGCTGATGAGCTTTTCGATGACAGATTCCCGAATATGTATCTGGGAGATACTAACCTTCGTCTTGCAACAGACGTTTCTCAGGGTGTTGGTGTAAGATTTGGTGAAACCACAAAGTCTTATGTAGCAAAATTCGGCACAGCAGAAAGCCTTGTAGCAATTCCTTTTGGTATCGCAGCATGGATTCGTTACATGATGGCACTGGATGATAATGGCGATAAGTATGAACTTGCACCAGATCCAATGAATGATTACTTTACACAGCAGTTAAGTACAGTAGAATTCGGTAATCCGGATAGCTTAACCGATCAGTTACAGCCGATCCTTTCCAATGAGAATATCTTCTTCACAGACCTTTACAAGGCAGGTATTGGTACAAAGATCGAAGGATATTTCCGTGAGATGATCGCAGGTAAGGGATCTACAAGAGCAGCAGTTAATAAATATTTTGGTGAATAATCAGATATGTTTTACAGAGCAGCCCCGAGAGTTTTTCGGGGCTGTTTTTGTGAGCTGGTGGGGTCGCCTCTTGAATTAAACGTACAAAAATGGTAAACTAAACCATTATACTGAAAAGTGATGGTTTTTAGATAATGAATGGAAATAAAATTCAGAAAGAGTTTTCGCAGAAGGATGAAAAACAGCCAGTAAGATTGAATAAGTATTTGAGTGAAGCCGGGATTTGCTCCAGAAGAGAAGCAGACCGGCTTATTGAATCCGGACAGGTATATGTGGATGGGAAGATAGCAGTTACCGGACAGAAGGTGCTGCCGTCACAGAAGATAGAAGTGAAAGGACAGAAGGCTGTACGTGAAAAAGAGATGGTGCTTCTTGCGGTGAATAAGCCAAGAGGTGTTGTCTGCTCGACAGATGACAGATGGGGTGATATCACAATCGATGCTTTTCTGAATTATCCGAAAAGGATATTCCCGATTGGAAGACTGGATAAGGATTCCGAAGGACTTCTGCTTATGACCAATAATGGAGAGATTCTGAATAAGATCATGCGTGCCGGCAATTACCATGAGAAGGAATATGTGGTAGATGTGAATAAACCCATCACAGATGAGTTTATAGAGAAGATGAAAAAAGGGGTAAGACTTACAGAATTAAATGTTACCACCAGACCATGCAAGGTTAAAAAAATGGGAGAAAAGCAGTTTTCCATTATTCTTACACAGGGATTAAACAGACAGATCAGGCGTATGTGCCAGGAACTTGGATATAAAGTAACAAGATTAAGGAGAATACGTATTATGAACATCTTACTGGGCGACCTGAAGAACGGAAAGTACCGCGATGTCACAGATGAAGAGATGAATCAATTATATGAGATGATAAAGGGGTCAAGATCATGAATGAAGCAGAAAGACAAAGAATTGAAGAACTGGTGGCAATACTGAATCAGGCTTCTGAAAGTTATTACAATGATAAAGATGAAGTAATGTCAAACTTTGAGTGGGATGCTCTGTTCGATGAACTGACAAAGCTGGAAAGTGAGACAGGCTATATCCTGCCTGAGAGCCCGACGCAGACCACCGGTTACGCAGAAGAACTTGGAGAGGGTGCCAGAGAAGCTCACGAATATCCTGCACTTTCCCTTGCAAAGAGTAAAGAAGTATCGGTACTTCAGAGATGGGCTGGTGATCGGGCAATCTGGATCTCCTGGAAGCTGGATGGTATTACTCTTGTAGCAACTTATGATGGAGGAAAGCTGACAAGACTTCTTACAAGAGGAAATGGTACCACAGGCACGAATATTACTTATCTTTCCAGATATATTAAGGGACTTCCGCAGAAGATTTCCTATCAGAACCATCTGGTAGTAAGAGGCGAAGCAGTTATTTCCTATGATGATTTCCAGAGACTGAACGATATGCTGCCGGAAGGGGAAGAGCCATATGCGAATCCAAGGAATCTGGTAGCCGGTACATTAGCGCTTGACAGCAAGCGTGCAAAAGAAGTGGAAGAAAGATGTGTTTCTTTTAACGCATTTACGCTTGTGCACATGGATGACGACATCGTATCCTGGGGCGAGCGTATGGATCTGCTTAAGGAGATGAAGTTTACTGTTGTTGACAGAGAAAAGACAGATGCAGCTAATCTGCCAGGGGCGATTGATGGCTGGACACAGAGTGTCCGTTCCGGAAAGATGAATCTTCCGGTTGATGGTCTTGTAATTACCTTTGATGATACGGCATATGCTTCAACTGGTTCTGTGACAGGGCATCATGCAACGAATGCAGGTATGGCGTTTAAGTGGCAGGATACCGTGGCAGAGACAGTGCTGGATCATATTGAGTGGAGCTGCGCAGCTTCTACAATCTCTCCTGTAGCAGTATTTGATATGGTAAGACTGGAAGGTACTGAGGTAAGAAGAGCAAGTCTTTGCAACATTTCAGAGATGAAGCGCCTGGGAATCGGCGCTGACAGAGTAACGAAACTTTCGGTAATCAAGTCCAATATGATTATTCCCAAATGCATCAAGGCGGATCCATGTGGTACGACCTTTGAGATACCGAAAGTATGTCCTGTATGTGGCGCGCCGACAATTACCAGATTAAGTGAAAAGACAATGACAGAGACACTGCATTGTACGAATGAAGATTGTACAGCAAAACAGATTCAAAAGTATACACGTTTTGTTAGTAAGGCAGGTATGGATATCGATGGACTCTCGGAAAAGACTATTATGAAGTTTATCAATGAAGGATTTATCTCTGATTTTGCTGATCTTTATGATATTGATCAGCATAAGGAGGCCATCATTGCCATGGATGGTTTTGGAGAAAAATCATTTGACAATATGATGAGGTCTATTGCAGCGAGAAGAACCGTTGAGCCTGTGAATTTTATCTATTCTCTCAGTATTCCGATGATCGGCGTGGATGCGGCAAAGAAGATGATCGCTGCATACGGAACAGATGATTTCTTTGCCAGATTGGAGAGCGGGGAAGGATTTGAAGAGATTGAAGGAATCGGACCGGAAAAGTCTAATTCTGTACTTAATTGGTATGCAAAAGAAAAGAACCGGACACTGATCGATAGACTTATGGAACGTGTGGAAGTAGTAAAAAAAGAAGCAGTTCTATCTGTGAGCGGAAAATGTGAGGGACTTACATTTGTTATCACTGGCGATGTCCATGTTTATAAGAATCGTAAAGAGTTTACAACATATGTGGAATCACAGGGGGGAAAAGTTACAGGCTCTGTTTCCAATAAGACAGATTATCTTGTGAATAACGATAATACTTCTACCTCGTCAAAGAATCTCAAAGCACAGAAGAATAATATACCAATCATCACGGAGGAGGAGTTTATCCGGTTATTCGGGTAAAGGAGAATGAGGATTGAATATAGACGAAAAACTACTAGCCAAACAGAAAGAGACCATTAACAAAGGTAAAAGAGGGATTCTGAGTATTGTCTTTGGTCGAAGCGGTGTACTGCTGTTTCTTGTTCTGATACAGATGGGTGTTCTGTTTATAGGGGCATCTTATATCAGAGGACATCTCCTGGTGGCGTATGAATCTACCGTATTGCTTGGATTTATTCTGGTTGTACAGATTATCAATAAACCAGGTAATCCGGTCTTTAAGATTGCCTGGATCATACCGATTCTGATCTTTCCGGTATTCGGAGCATTATTTTATCTGTTTTTCAATCGGCAGATTACAGGAAAACTTCTGAATAAAGAAGTAATCCGTGAGATTCAGGGTACAGAAGGTCTGGTAGGACAGAAAAGCGCAGTTCTTCAGAAGCTTTTTGAAGAAAATACGCGTATACTTAGCTTAGCCAGATATCTTCGTAAGGTGACAGGAAGTGCGGTTCATGAGAATACTGCGGTGAAGTATTATGCATCCGGAGAAGATGCATTTGATACGATTATGGATGCAATCCGCAATGCGAAGCGATTTGTCTTTCTGGAATTTTTTATCATAAATCAAGGATATATGTGGGAGAGCGTACTTGAGGTTCTGAAAGAAAAGGTAAAGGAAGGCATTGAAGTAAGGGTCTTATACGATGGTATGAGTGATTATTTTTCACTTCCAAGACATTATGCAAAACAGATTGAGGAACTTGGAATTCAGTGCATGGTTTTCTCGCCGATCTATCCGCTTTTGTCAACTGTACAGAACAACAGAGATCATCGTAAGATTATTGTGGTTGATGGAGAGGTAGCATTTACCGGAGGAATCAATCTTGCAGATGAGTATATCAATCTGAAAGAAAGATTTGGGTACTGGAAGGATTGCTGTATCATGTTAAAAGGGGATGCAGTTGCAGATTTTACCATGATGTTTCTGCAGATGTGGAATGTGGTATGCCTGGATAAGTCTATGAGCAGGAAAGAGATCCGGAAACGTACACCAGATCGTTCTTTATACCTGCCATATATCAATTACCGGATACCAAAACTGGAGGAAGAGAACCTGGGATATGTGGTCGCGTATGATGACAATCCACTGGATGATGAACTGGTAGGAGAAGCAGTATATGCAGATATTCTGAATACCGCGACCAGATATGTTCACATTATGACACCATACCTTGTCCTTGATCATGAGATGCTTATGAATCTTTGCTATACTGCAAAAAGAGGTGTCGACGTAAAGATTATTATGCCGAGCATTCCGGATAAAAAGTATGCATTCTGGCTTGCGAAGACCTATTATAAGGAACTGATTGCAGCAGGAGTTAAGATCTATGAATTTCAGCCGGGATTTATCCATTCCAAGCTTTTTGTTTCGGATGATGAGAAGGCTGTTGCGGGAAGCATCAATATGGATATCCGAAGCATGTATCTTAGCTTTGAATGCGCCGCTTTTATATATAAGAACAAAGAGATTCCAGCTATGGAAGCAGATTATCAGAAGACACTGGAATCCTGTGTACTGGTAACAAAAGAGATGGTAGACAAACTGCCGTTTTACGCAAGAGTGTTTGGAAAACTGATGAGACTGTTTGCCCCACTCATGTAATCAAGATTTGGGTGTTTTGACACCCAAATCATAAGATGTTAAGGTCAAAAGATACCATACGGATTGTTTCGTGCTACGCACTCCCACAATCCTACCCAAATATTCGGATATCGTGGCATTTCATACCACTTTTATCCTCATATTTGTGCGGGTCCCAAGGTCTTCTTCCCACTTT
>JAZLLO010000027.1:0-6572 GCA_045598185.1 Marvinbryantia sp. | reverse complement strand
TAAATCTTTCTCTTCAACATTATAATTTGTCATCTCTGTAGCAAGATTTTTCGCTGCAATAGTAAGTGTAGGGAGAAAATCTGCAAGTGGTCGTTTATCACTAATCCCCAACTTCTTTTTCATATCTTGAGTAGATTTTCCACCAAACAAAGCCTGATCTTCTTTACGCGGGTCACCGTTTTGAGCAACAAGATAGCAAGCATATCGAGTCATCATATAATCTTTTATTCTTCTTTCTGCACCGCTTCCTACAGGAACCATTTTCGTGACACCACGAAAATGGTCTAACGGCTCAATTCCTGCACCTGAACATGATTCCATCGCTCTTGTGATAGCTTTATGAAAGTTTTCCCATCGATCATATCCTAAAAATGACATGAGTTCTCTGGCGTACCAAAATTCAACATTATCTTCTGTAGTATGAAGAATTTCGTCAAATCCCTTTTTCATTGTACCTATTGCTTTTTTATCCAACCTTAACACTCCTTAATTGAATCATGTACTCGAGACACAGTGTTTTCTTTCGTTAAGCGCTTCATGTACGACAAAAAGCGTTTCTGCTGTCTTTCTGTAAAGTTATGATAATCATCTAATATTTTCTGATCTCCCGGCATTAATCGGCTCTTGTCCGCAATAATGGCACCAACATCTTCATCTGAAAGTAATTCTTCCGGTGTTATTTCAAGAACACTGCAAATAATTATAATCTTATCAGCTGCCGGCGTGTGATCCTTGGTCTTCCAGTCATTGATTGTACTTGTTGATATTCCAGTCTGTCTGGAAAACTCTGCTTGACTCATTCTATACTCTTTCAATCTGTCAAAAATTCTCTGATTAATCACCTTCATAGAAATACTCCATATTTTCATCCGTTATTGCGGATATTGTAATCTGTTTGCTACTTAAAAGTCAACAAAAGATTCCTGCTCTGACTGCATGACCAGTTCTTTCTTTTTTTGACCACTAATCTGACTAATTAAGTTCTCTATTTTTGAAATTGATTGTCTCATATACTCCGTATCTTCCTGAATTGCATTTCCAAGAACAATCAAAAACTGTACCGTTGTATCTGTCCACTGCTTATTCGTCTGCACGTTCTCCTGGAGCAGACGCAATAACATATTGTTTAAGTCTTCATTCATCCAATTCTCCTCTCATCTGACAAGATCGCTTTCATATCGTAGCTAACACGGTACACCGGTATTTCTCCTCCTGCGTTTTCTGCAAAAAAAGTGAGCAGAGCTTCTGCCATATAGCATTGAAACTCTGCCCCAAAAAGGAGGGAGATACTGCGACCCGAGGTCGCTTCGGAAATGCCGCTGCATTCCGAATGTTATGAAAAAATATGAAAACGTCTGATTATTACTTGTTGTGACTTGCGTTTTATCACATTCAAAGTATATCATAGTTTCCGGCTTACGGATTTCCTCTCCCTTCCTATACGTTCCTGCTTGTTCCCGACACCCCACAAGTCAACCCATAAGTTAACCAACAAGTAGAATGCTACAACCAGAATTTACCTCCATATTTCATCTACAGGTAAAATCATTCGCAAAACTTATAGCGTATATTTATGATTATTTGTTTGTTATTTTCATACGCTCTCTGTCAAAATAATTATACATCACAATATGCAAGATGCCGCTAAGTTTTTTCTTACGTTTAGTCCTTATATGGCCATGGAATTTCATCAGAAATAGGAATATATTCTTTCCCTCCCATATATTGGTCAAATTCTTCTTTGGCGGCTTTCTGTGCCTCTGGATCGCAAATAAGATCATAGGCTCCACCTGCCATAACCTTTGCAGCACGGAGCATCCCCTTCATGCCAATGCTATGGCCCGCACATGCAGTAACCATCCAGGTATGACTGGCAGAAAGCGTATTGGAGCAGCAATCAATATTCACAACGCTAGGACAGATATGCATAACATCTCCGAAGTCCGACGAGGCAGCAGGGTTAACGTTCATAAGTGGAAACACCATGTTGGTGATTGGGAGAGTTTTTCCCTCTACATAACCAGGCTGAGTGCGGTTCAGTTCATCCGCAAAGCGAATCTCTTCCTCCGTATACTCCTCAACCGGCAGTTCTTCTCTGAGTTTCTGCATGATGTTACTGAGAACCATATTCTGTTTTTGTGGATATACACCGCCAAATCGCTTGATCTCAAGCGTTGTATCAGTCATGATTGCGGCACCCTTAGCACAATTTACTACTCTGTCATAAGCATCCATGATCGCTTCCTTACTTCTAGCACGGATAAAGAATTTAACCTCAGCAAAATCTGGTACAACATTAGGCGCTTCTCCGGCATATGTAATCATATAATGAATACGCACATCGTCCGACACATGCTCTCGAAGAAATTCTGAACCTATATTTGTCAGCTGTACTGCATCCAGGGCACTTCTGCCAAACTCAGGACTTTGAGCAGCGTGAGCCGTTTTTCCATGGAAACGGAACAATGCACCCTCCATCCCAGTCGCAATACCGATGAAATTCGTGCTTGCAGAGGCTGGATGCCAGGCAATACAAAAATCACATTCATGGAACGCACCTTTTTTTGCCATGAAACATTTTCCTGTGACCTGTTCCTCGGCGGGACAACCGTAGAAAATAACAGTTCCTTCCTTGCCGGATGCTTCCAACTCAGCCTTCAAGCCGATTGCAGCGCCAAGGCAGCCAACACCGAGCAAGTTGTGGCCGCAACCGTGGCCGTCTCCACCAGGAACAACTGGTTCCTGTTTGGAAGAGACCTTCTGGCTCAGGCCAGGCAGGCAGTCATATTCAGCGCAGAAACCGATTACCGGATGGCCATGCCCCCACACTGCACGAATGGCAGTAGGCATCCCGTAGGCACCAACTTCTGTTTCAAAGCCTTCGGCTTCCAGATACTCTGCCGTCCACTTCACCGCTTTTTCCTCGTGCCATCCCATTTCAGGATTATCCCAAATTTTTTTAGCCAGCTCACAGAGTCTTTCCGCATGCTGGTCAATTACTTTCGTACTGATTCGTTCACTCATGATATACCTCCAAATTGTAATGCTATCGAATCATGACGGTACCAATCTATCTTTACTCTTCTGCCATATCCACACGAATACCTCTTTTTGATACAGTATCCGTGTAACTATGTAGATTACGATCACAATTCAATTATGTGTAAATTTATTTATACATATGTATAATTTATTTTATACTTTTGTTTTATAATATGTCAAGCGAGGCCGATAATAAAAAAGCAGGAAACTGTACATTTTGTACAACCTCCTGCCAGAAATATTATAATATTTTGCAAATCACGCGGTTTGAACTTGCAATAAAGCCATGATTGTTTTTCGGTTTCGCTCCTTCAATGAAAATGCCCCATTCTGGTAGCACCATTCTACACTGTTACCAATGATAATTGATAAAATGGTGTCCACAAGTACCTGTGGATCAGTTGTATTCTTAAACTGCCCAGATTTCTGTCCTGCTTCGATTGCTTGTTTGAGCAACTCTCTGCTTTTTTGAGATA
The DNA here is from genome assembly GCA_045598185.1 of Marvinbryantia sp. Taxonomy (GTDB): domain Bacteria; phylum Bacillota; class Clostridia; order Lachnospirales; family Lachnospiraceae; genus Marvinbryantia. The sequence goes on along the minus strand of JAZLLO010000027.1, from coordinate 3,054 downwards.
CGCGAAAGATGTCGATATCCTCTGTCAGGCTGGTTGCGATCAGGCTTCTATACAGCTCACTGCCAAATGATTCTGTAAGTTCTATCGTCCATTCCATCAGCCAGCAAAGCTGTGCCCACCGGTCATCAGAAAACATAACGGATAAATTATCAGGATTACGTTCACGTCCATCTACATAAATGGATTCAAGCACAGCTGCTTTCGTTTTAAAGTGGTAGTAAAAAGTTCCCCGTGTTATGCCAAGTGACGCACAGATATCCTCTACCGATACATTATTATAGCCATGTTTACGAAAAAGACGTAAGCTTTCCATGATAATACCTTGCTTTGTTTCCTTTGCCATCTGTCATTCCTCCGCTTTTCATATTCTATGTTCGTACACTGTAACATAATTTGTCGTATCTGTAAATCCTATACGTTACAGCCGGAAAGCTAACTCTTATAGAATACCACCAGAGCAATCCTCCAACTTCTAATTTATATTATTTCTTACCTTGTTCAATGCTCTCAGCCTTTCTTTGCCTCATCAATGCATGTATTATATTCTTTGCATATGGATTTTTCATTTTAATCTTACATGTTCCTGCTTCAATCAATTCATTAATCTTCATAACGCCATAGAACCAGTAACGTGACTCTTATAATTTAGCTAAGAATCTGGCATGGTTTCGGGTCCGATTAACAAGATGACCTTTTTCCTTAGCAAAAATGCAATTTACAAAGAAATTTAGCGGGCTAAGACAAGTCGGAGATATCCGTTCAGAACACCCATTCTCAATTATGTTAAAAATCGACTGTACAGAAACGGAATGCAGCCGTTTTGCTTCGCAATATGCAATAGTGTAATCAAATAATACTTTCCCAATTCATCGGACTATAGAAAATGCTCTGTAAATACGATATTCAGGGAATATTTGCAGTTACCACCAGCGAAACTGGGAATCTGACCTCAAATTGTCAGTATAACAGCCTGTTTCGCTTGATTTTTCATTGTTATTATCGCAAATTCTATATATACTGGCAAGATACGTTTTACTAAAATATATCAATTGCAATCAATTGGCATGCGTTTTTATCGAGAAATATTATTAACCGATAAGAAAACAAGAAGCGCCAGCCAACAAAATGACTGATGCTTCTCCCTTGACTATTAATTCAATTTCTAACCTCTCTGAACCGGAATAAACTCAAGTTTTAATCTCATACCCATACCTGCAGCAAGACGTTTTACCATTTCCAGACTAGGATTTCTTGTTCCATTTTCTATACGGCTAATATCAGCCTGTGTAATTCCAGTTGCTTCTGACAGATCCTTCTGTGTCATGTTCTGGCTTTTTCTTGCGTCAATCATAGCCTGAATAATATCATATTCCGGCTGAAGTTCATCATATTCTTTTTTTACTTCCGGATTCTCTAAAGATTTCTTTTTGAATTCTGCATAGCTACTCATTATGGATTCCTCCTCTCATAATCAGCTTTATATTTCTTGGCAAGTGCAATTTCGGCTGGTGGTGTTTTTTGAGTTTTCTTTACAAAACCATTTGTTAGTATTGCCTTGTTCCCTACAAAAAAGAAATAAAAAACTCGTGTAATATCAGATCCTTGCTTCGTCCTGAGTTCAAATATCCCATCTCCCATTGGAGACGAATATGGCCCTCTTAAGTCTGTTCCATTATTCTCCAGCAAATCAATTGTTCGAAGAACTTTAGCATGCATTTTAGGTTCAAGCGAATCGATAAACTCAGCCACAGGACATTTTCCATCTTCCGTATCATAAAATTCGATATTTATTTTTCCCACTGATGAAATACTCCTTTATCCATATAATATGTCGTATCCAACATATTGTCAAGATTCTTTTCACCTCCACTGACAATAGTCCTATTGTCTCAATCGGCGAAAAAGTAGTTTCCTGTCTCAACCTATCAAAAGGCAGACTATAACGCTATTGTCAAAACACGAAAAAAGGGATTCCAGGAGACTGCCAATTTCAGCAAATCTCTCGGAATCCCTTATTTTAAGCCTATTTCTGTACTTTTTTACTTGTTTCGTGACAGTAGACATACAGTCTCAACGGTATTATCATTGTCCCAACTAATCTCATCTATTTCTTCACCATTGAAAAATATCGGAAATCGGAATCGAATCTTCTTCAGGATCTGCCCTGACGGCTGTTTCATTTCATATAATTCAATCCGCTCAATGAATGTGTTCAGAAATTTCTTTTTATCCTTGTCCGACAGTTCTTTATATAGTCTATCAAATGCCAGCAGAAATTCATAGACCTGATCTCCGGATATTTTCTGTCGCATGATATTATCAATACGCCGCTGAAGCACCTGAACCTTTTCTTCCATCTCATCAATATCTTCATAGAGCTTATAAAGTCTTCCTTGCATATCTTCATATTTCAGTTCGTACAGTCTGTCAGTTTCATCCAGACGATCAATCTCCATTCCAAGTCTTTCTTTCGCATTTTGTTTGCTCTGAATCTGCTTTTTCAAATATGCAATCTCGCTTTCCAGTTCACTGGTATCGATCTTATCTCCAACTTTCTTTCGAAGATGTTCCTCGAATTTCGGTTTTGTAACCAAGCTGGAAATCAATTCAGCAACTGCATCATCAATCACTTCTTCTGACCACTGCTTTGTATAATCGCATTTCTTACCGTCAATCACTTTGCGGCGCTGACAACGGTAAAAGAAGTAATCTTTATAAGAAGAACCATCTGTTTTCTTTTTACGGTTCACATTACCATACATGGGGCCAGCGCATTTCGGACATTTCAGAAGTCCTGAAAGCAAGTGTTCATGCTCCAGGCTGTGTGTCTTTGGCTGATAAGAAGACATATTTTTCTCTTTGTCTGAACAAGTGCCCACTCCTCCTCAGATATAATGCCCTCATGCACACCCTTTACGTCAATATAATCATCAGATTTCACCTGACGATACTCATTTCTGGTACCGGTAACTTTTTCTGTGGTTCTCTTACCGTAAGTAATACGTCCACAGTAAACTGCATTATCCAGTACCTTCGAAACAAAATTCTCTGTAA
>JAZLLO010000026.1:0-62886 GCA_045598185.1 Marvinbryantia sp. | reverse complement strand
ATTCCTTGGAAAACGTCTTCTCGCTCACAGAGGGTAATGCCCTTATAGATATAATCGACGGAGAGCAGATGAACTTCTCACAGAACTTCGCCTGCCCTGATTGTAATATAAGTGTGGATGAGGTGGAGCCAAGAAGCTTCTCCTTCAACAATCCATTCGGAGCCTGTCCTATCTGTTACGGCTTAGGCTACAAGATGGAATTCGACGAGAGACTTATGATTCCAGATGAGAATCTTTCTATAGAAGAGGGCGCTATTCAGGTGATGGGATGGCAGTCTTCGACAGACCCTAAGAGCTATACCTATGCTACTCTTAGAGCACTAAGGGATGGATATGGTCTGCCACTTGATGTTCCTTATAAGGATATTCCTGCAGACCTTAAGAAGATATTCCTCCATGGTGGAGATGGCAGAGTCCTTAAGGTGCATTACAAGGGTCAAAGAGGCGAAGGTGTATACAACCTAGACTGGGAAGGTCTTATAAATAATGTAGAGAGAAGATATAAGGAATGCTTCTCTGAGAATCAGAAGGCAGAGTATGAGAATTATATGAGAATAACTCCTTGTGCTTCCTGTCACGGTCAGAGACTTAAGCCTTCTTCACTTGCTGTAACAGTAGCTGATAAGAATATCCACGAGATGACAGCTATGTCTGTAAAGGATATCTGCGCCTTTTTAGAGGATATAAAGCTTACACAGCAGCAGCTATTTATCGGAGAACAAATCTTAAAGGAGATAAAAGCAAGAGTAGGCTTCTTAAGAGAGGTAGGTTTAGATTATCTGACACTTACCAGAGCAACAGGCTCTCTCTCAGGTGGAGAGGCTCAGAGAATTCGTCTGGCCACTCAGATTGGTTCTGGACTAGTAGGTGTAGCGTACATCTTAGATGAGCCAAGTATCGGTCTGCAACAGAGAGATAACGACAAGCTTCTTAAGGCGCTTATGAATCTAAAGGATTTGGGTAATACTCTTATAGTAGTAGAGCATGATGAGGATACTATGAGAGCTGCTGATTATATAGTAGATATTGGTCCAAAGGCTGGTACACATGGTGGTGAGATTGTCGCTACAGGTACTGCGGCTGATATCATGAAGTGCAAGAAGTCTATAACAGGTGCTTACCTGAGCGGAAGAATCAAGATACCAGTACCAGAGGAGAGAAGACAGCCTACAGGCTTTATCACTGTAAAGGGTGCTAGAGAGAATAACCTAAAGAATATAGATGTGGATGTTCCACTTGGAGTTATGACCTGTGTAACAGGAGTGTCTGGTTCGGGAAAGAGTTCCCTTACTAATGAGATTCTGTACAAGCATCTGGCGAAGGTTCTTAATAGAGCGCACACTATTGCAGGAGACCACGATGAGATCCTTGGAGTTGAAAAGCTCGACAAGATTATCGATATAGATCAGTCGCCTATCGGTAGAACACCTAGATCTAACCCAGCTACTTACACTGGAGTTTTTGATATGATCAGAGATCTTTTCGCTGCGACAGCTGATGCTAAGGCGAGAGGCTACAAGAAGGGTCGTTTCAGCTTCAATGTAAAGGGCGGAAGATGTGAAGCCTGCAGCGGAGACGGCATCATTAAGATCGAGATGAACTTCCTTCCGGATGTATATGTGCCTTGTGAAGTATGTCAGGGAAAGCGATATAACAGAGAAACACTTGATGTAAAGTATAAAGGAAAGAGCATCTATGATGTTCTGAATATGACAGTGGAAGAAGCATTAAAGTTCTTTGCCAATGTTCCATCTATCTGCAGAAAGATCGAGACATTGAATGATGTAGGTTTATCCTATATCAGACTGGGACAGCCATCTACACAGTTGTCCGGTGGAGAGGCACAGAGAATCAAGCTTGCAACAGAACTAAGCAAGAAGAGTACAGGAAGAACTATCTATATACTGGATGAACCTACTACAGGACTTCATTTCGCTGATGTACACAAATTGATTGAAATTCTTCAGAGACTTGCAGCAGGAGGCAACACGGTCGTTGTCATTGAACACAATCTTGATGTAATCAAAACGGCTGACCGAATCATAGATATAGGCCCGGAAGGCGGCGACGGAGGCGGAACTGTGATCGCACAGGGAACGCCGGAGGAGATTGCACAGGTCAGAGAATCCTATACAGGCCAGTATGTGAAAAAGTATCTGGAATGATAGAAAAGTCATGTTTGGGAAGAACTAGTGGAAATTCCTAAGAAAACCTTAATTTTCCGTGACTTGATTTGAAATACAATCTGACATATAATAGAACAGGACAAAAGAAAGAATGGAGTAACTGTTCAGGTGCCACTGGAACGGGAACGAAGTGTACGTGAACAGTAACAGAATGGAAGTTAGGCATGACGAAAACGTATATAAAAAGATTTCTTCAGATTGCAGCTCTTGTTGTAGGTGCATGTTTCATCTATGCAGGATTTGATTTTTTTATTTCTGATGACACTGGGGCACAGTCAAGAATCACGATTCATGACTTTTATGAAGAAGATGATGTGGACTATCTGTTTTTGGGTCCATCTCATTCGGCTCATATGGTCGATGCAGGTTATCTGTCAGAACTGACAGGAAAGAATTGTTACAATCTTGCAACAACAGCACAGTATTTTCTGAACACATATTATCTGCTTGAAGATGCGTTGGAGCACCAGAAGGTGAACAATGTATGGGTAGAACTCTCTTTCTCAAGATTTAAGAGAGCGATCCCTGTGGATACAGCGACTTATCTGATTACAGATTATCTTCCATCCTGGAAGACAAGGGCAAAGATGATCTTAGGCGCTTATGGTTTGGATACAACAAAGTACATCAACAGTTTCTTCCGTCTTAGAAGGAATCTGGATCCGCTGGCTCTACCGGAGCCTGATAGTCTTCAGGAGATCGTAAAGGGCAAAAGAAAGACAAAGTATAAAGAGTATAAGGGAAGCAGTTCCTATCTTGGAAAAGGTCAGTGGAGGAGTAATGTTACCTGGGGATATGATGATAGTATTGCTTTTTATATCAATACATCGACCAGTGACTCCTTTGAAGTGGGCAGTATTCCTGACAAGGCAATAGAATATTATAGGAAGATCATAGAGCTGTGCAAGAAGAAGAATGTGCCGCTTACACTCTTTGTTTCACCTTACACAGAGACATATTTAAGTCTTTTTAAGGATTATGAGGATGTAGAAGCAGTTGCAATGCAGATTGCAGAAGAGTATGATGTACCATTTCTCGATATGAATCTTACGAAGGAAGAGTATCTGTCTTTACATAACGATGATTTTTATAATCTGGATCACCTGAAGTCTGATGCCGGAAAGAAGGTAATGGAGTTCATTAACATGTATCTGAATGATCCGACTAAGGATTATTTCTATTCTTCTCTGGATGAAAAGTATCCGGATAAGGATAAGATCATGGCAGTTACTTATGACAGACGTTGTTATGTAGAGGGCAGTGAAGAAGGATATAAGACCTTACAGACAGCCAAGACCAAGGGTAAGATAAAGAATTTGGTAGTAGATGTATCTGCTTATGGATATCATGAGATCAAGTGTGACATCCGTGTGACAAAGATCGATAAGAAGGATCGTTACGGGGATGGTATAATTATGGAAGGTGAGAAGCTGGATGACTGTACTGTGAGATTTGATCTTCCGTATACTGCCGGTAATTATTATCGTGTAGAGATTCTTGATCCAAAGAGTAAAGACGTAGTGTATCGGGCATTTACTGATTTTGAAATGAAATGATTATGATAAAGGATATACAGCATGACAATTACATCTATTAATTTTTTATTGTTTTGTACGATTACGATTCTGCTATTCCTCATTTTCCCGGCAAGGTTCAGGTGGATCTCATTGCTGATCTCCAGTCTTGCTTTTTACTGGATAGCAGGCTCAAAGATGATAGTTTTTATCATCATAACAGCGTTAAGTGCATGGCTGGCAAGCCGAAAGTTTTCTGCCATTGATAAAGAGACGGCAGAAAGACTGAAGGGTGAGAATCTTACAAGGGAAGATAAAAAGAACATCAAGCAGCAGGCTTCTTCGAAGAGACATACGATCCTTGTATGGACACTGATCTTTATTGTTGGTATGCTGGTGGTTTTCAAAGTATTTAACTACTTTTCCGGTGCATTCACCATGCTTGTGGGAATGCTGACAGGAACAGAAAAAGCAGATGCCTTTCGTCTGGTGATGCCTCTTGGTATTTCCTATTATACATTTGCGACACTTGGATATCTTCTTGATGTTTACTGGAAGAGATATGAAGCGGAGACGAATTTTGCAAGATTTTTCCTCTTTGCAATTTATTATCCACATATTCTTCAGGGACCTATTTCCAGATATCCGCTATTGGGACAGGAACTGAAAAAGCCGGAACTGCGTTTCCGCTGGGATAACTTTGTTATTGGTATGGAGAGTATCTTGCTTGGATGCTTTAAAAAGCTTGTGATAGCAGACAGATTAAGTGTCTATGTGTCACAGACTATGGAGATCCCAAAGCTTGGAGGTGCGGTATATCTGTTGGCACTTATCTTTGATGCACTTCAGATCTATACAGATTTCTCCGGTTATACAGATATTGTTCGTGGTATCTCAAAGCTTTTTGATGTAGAACTTGAACAGAACTTTAATCATCCATTCTTTGCAAAGAGCGTTCCGGAATTCTGGAGACGTTGGCATATGTCACTGGGAAGCTGGTTTAAGGATTATGTATATTATCCGATCTCTATGTCAAAGACAGTAAAGAACATCAACAAGAAGACAAAGAACTGGAAGTCCAGTCATATGAGGAATATTGCACTTGTTATCATTCCTGTAATGGTTACATGGCTTCTGACAGGTTTATGGCATGGAACTGGTTACGGATATGTAGCATGGGGTATCTATTATGGTGTACTCATCGGACTTTCCGTTACTTTCTCGGATGATATTGCGAGTATTCTTACAAAACTGAATGTGAACACAGAGTGCTTTTCATATCGTTTATTCCAGACATTAAAGATTTTTGGTATCTTTATGGGAGGTCGTTTCCTTGGTTCTACCATGGAATTCAGACAGAGATTGAGAATCGGATATGCGATTCTGACAAGATTTTTTGATTTTACTCTTTTCCATTATGGACTTTCCGGTGCGGATTTTGTTATTATTGGGATAGGTGTATTGATTCTGGTTGCAATTGGTGTGATCGAAGCAAAAGAGAATATATTTGTATGGTTCAACAGACAGAATAAGATATTCTGTGCAATTGTAATCTGGGCAATGTTTTTTGCCGTATTTTTACTGGGTATTTATGGCGAAGGCTATGATACCAGCAATTTTATGTATCAGCAGTTTTAAGAGAATCCCTCGGCGTATGTCTCTGGATAGTATGTCGAGGGAATTGTTTCATAGGAGGATATTATGTTTTATCAGATTCAGCCAAGTAACAAGGTTGCGGTCGTATCTGCGGACGGAACTGTACTTACTTATGAAGATTTATATCGTGAAGTGAATCAGGTGAAGGAGCAGCTTGGCAGCAGAAAGCTTGCTTTCTGTCTGTGTGAGAACAGCCCATCCAGTCTGATTAGTTATCTTAGTTGTCTGAATAGCAGAACAGTACCACTTTTACTGGATAAGAAGATAGATGATGGCTTGTTCCGTCATCTTCTGGAAGTATATATGCCGGATTTTGTTCTGGCACCGCAGAATGTAGAGAAGACCTTTGAAGGTTATGAAGAAAGTTATTCTTTTGGTACATACCGTGTAATGAAACGGACAGAAGAAAAGGAACTTCAGTTATTTGATGAACTGGCACTCCTGTTAACAACATCAGGATCGACAGGAAGTCCGAAGCTTGTAAGACAGAGTTACCAGAATATCCAGGCGAATGCAGAAGCGATCGTTGAGTATCTTGAGATCGGTGAAGATGAAAAAGCTGTAACAACACTTCCGATGAACTATACCTACGGATTATCGATTATCAACAGTCATCTTCAGGCAAAGGCTACAATCCTTATGACGGATCAGCCTATGAATATGAAGCATTTCTGGGATTTTGTTAAGACACAGGAAGCTACTTCATTTGGCGGGGTACCTTTTACATATGAGATGCTGAAGAAGGTAAGATTCTTTAGGATGGATCTGCCGTCGATCCGCTATATGACGCAGGCAGGAGGAAAGCTTGATCCACTGTTACATAAGGAGTTTGCTGAGTGGTGTGCTGCTCGCGGCAAGAAGTTTATTGTTATGTACGGACAGACAGAAGCAACGGCCAGAATGGGTTATCTCCCGGCAGAAAAGAGTATTGAGAAGTATGGTAGTATCGGTGTTGCCATTCCAGGTGGAAGATTTGTTCTGATCGATGCAGCAGGAGAAGAAGTTGCGGTTCCGGAAGTTGTCGGTGAACTTGTTTATGAAGGAAAGAATGTAACACTTGGATATGCGCAGGAAAGAGACGATCTTTCAAAGCCGGATGAGAGGAATGGAAGACTTGAGACCGGTGACATGGCTAAGTATGATGCAGATGGATATTATTATATCGTAGGAAGAAAGAAACGCTTCCTGAAGATATTTGGTAACCGTGTGAATCTGGATGAGATAGATCGCCTGCTGAAGCGTACATTTGAGGATGTTGATTTTGCATCATCCGGAGTAGATGATCATATGAAGACATATGCAACATCAGAAGAAGTGCTTATCACTGTTCGCAAGTGGCTTGCAGATACAACACATTTGAGCGAAAGTGCATTTGAAGTGTGCTATATTCCGGAAATTCCGAAGAATGAAGCAGGAAAAGTGCTTTACAGCCAACTGCCAAAGTAGGATAATGAAAAAGTAAGAGAATATCAGATAATATAGGAAAGGAATACTACTATGGAAAAGATTATTGATATTTTAAATGATTTAAAGTCAGGTGTTGATTTTGAGAACGCAACCGATATCGTTACAGGAAAGATTCTGGATTCTATCGATATCACTACATTGATTGCTACACTGGAAGAAGAATTTGATATTGAGATCGGTATGGAATATATGGAGAACTCTAACTTTGATTCTGTAGAAGCAATGTGGGAGATGGTTCAGGAATTAATGGAAGAATAAGATCTGCGGAGGACGTTACAATTGGAATTACCAGTTATAACTGCAGGTAAAGGGGAGCCACTTTTGATGATTCATGGAATCATCAGTGATGGCTTCTTCTTTTATGAGGCAGCAAATATTTTAAAAGAAGAATATAAAGTGATCCGATATGACAGGAGAGGATATGGAGACAGCAAAGGGAAGGATATAACCGATTTTTCTGTTGCAGCCCAGGCTGAGGATGCGAGTGAGATATTAAAAACCTATGCAGGGGAACCAGCATGGATTCTGGGTAACAGCGCCGGAGGGCTGATTGCAATTGAATTATGCCTTCGCTATCCGGAGCTGGTGAAAGGTCTGATCCTTCTGGAGCCTTCTCTGACTTTTGATGAGATATCCAGAGGAATGATAAGAGAATGGAATCTGGAACTGAACGGGTATCGGGATGAAAAGAAGACAAAGAAAGCTTTGCTTGCATTCGCCCGAGTGACAGCTACTGCAGGAGAGAAAGGAAAAGTTGCCTCAATGGAAGAACTGTTCCGGACATATAAGAATCTGGATAACTTCATGCACGGAGAACTGAATGACGTGCAAAGATATACTCCGGATTTTCAGGATGTGAAGAATATTCCGGTTCCGGTACATCTTTTGATTTCAGATCTCGGAGCAGATACACTGTTTGGAAAGACATCAAGAGCCGGCGGAGAGATGCTTGGATGGCAGATTCATACGATTCATGGTTATCATAACGCAATCAAGGATAATCCGGAAAGTTCTGCAGAACTGATCAGTCAGATAATAAAGGAGATGAAGGATGAATACGAAGCGAAGTGCACTATATGATAACATGAAGTTATTTCTGATCTGTTGTGTTGTTCTTGGACATCTTGGGAACCGATATGCGGATAAGAGTGCGATGGTAGGGCGTGCACAGTTTTGGATATACCTGTTTCATATGCCTGCTTTTATTTTTATTTCGGGTATGTTCTCCAAGAGAACTATACAGAATCGCAGATGGAGTAAAGCGGTACCTTATATCTTTTTATATCTTGGGATGCTGACAATGTCATTTGCTTTTTCCGTATTCACAAAAGGAATCGAAAACTCCAGTGTGAATTATTTTGGAACGAATGGTCCTGCATGGTTTTCACTGGCAATGTTCTGGTGGTATACGGTGACGATACTGGTTGATAAGGTACATCCTGCATATGTATTGTCTGTTTCAGTATTTCTGGCATTAATATCCGGATATTATCCGAAAGTGGATAATTTCCTGATTATGCAGAGGAGTATTAACTTCTATCCTTTTTTTTATCTGGGTTACATTATGGATCCGATAAAGGTTCAGAAGATATTAAAACAGAGGAAGATTCAGGTTCTCAGTTTTGTAGCTTTGGCAATAAGTGTTCTGATTTCTTTCCGTTATTATGAAAAGATCAAGTACTGGCGTCTTCTGTTTCGTGGATTACGGTCGTATGATAATATTAAAAAGGGATTGCCGTATGTATGGGGATGGAGCTGGCGTTTGTCCGCTTATGTTATTTCGCTGGTTCTGACATTTGCAATCATTTCTTTGATGCCGGATATATCCTGTTTCTTATCGAAGCTTGGAAAGAGGACACTGCCTGTATATGTATTCCACAATGTATTCATGAGTCTTATACTGAGGATAGGACCGGTTGGAAGATGGGTTTCTCATGGACATCTGGCATTGCATTGTATAATCTTCATGTGCCTGATCGTTTTTGTGACTTCTTTACCGCCGTTTGAATGGGTGACAAGGCTAATCATGAATGTGCCGATGAAAAAAAAGAATAATTGAGGCTGGAAAAGTGACTGAAAATGCCTTTTCTTTTTAAGCCTTCTGTTTTATACTTGAAAAAAGAGTTTGTTAGGGAGAATAAAGGGGAACAGAATGAACATATCAGACATTGGAATAGATTTGGGGACATCCAGCATACTGATTTATGTCAGAGGAAAAGGAGTCGTCTTAAAAGAGCCATCTATTGTTGCTTTTGATAAGGATACCGATAAGATCCGTGCGATTGGAGACGAAGCCAGAGTAATGTTATCCAGAACAACGGGGAATATCGTGGAGATTCGTCCACTGACGAATGGAATCATTGCAGATTATGCCGTGACAGAGCACTTGCTGAAGTATTTCATACAGAAGGCTACCGGAAGATTATCTTTTCGTAAGCCACGCATCAGTATCTGTATTCCGTGCAATGTTACAGAGGTAGAACGTAAGGCAGTAGAAGATGCGGTTTATCAGGCAGGAGCAAGAGAAGTAACACTGGTACAGGAACCGATTGCAGCAGCGATTGGTGCAGGAATTGATATCTCACGTCCTTGTGGAAAGATGATCGTGGATATAGGAGCAGGTACAAGTGAAGCAGCAATTCTTTCACTGGATGGTGTGGTTGTGGAATCTACCATCAACGTTGCCGGAGATAGTTTTGACGAAGCTATTATCAAGTATGCAAGAAGTGTGCACGGACTTATTATCGGAGAGCGTGCTGCAGAAGATATTAAGATTCATGTTGGTTCTGTAGTAGAAAGACCACAGCAGAAGATTATGGAAGTAAAGGGACGCGACCTTGTGACAGGACTTCCAAAGACTGTGCGCATCTCTTCTGAAGATGTAAGGGGAGCACTTCATGAGATGACAGAGCAGATTCTGGAGATGATTCATAGTGTACTGGAAAAGACACCCCCTGAACTGGCAGCTGATATTGTGGAACGAGGAATCGTTCTCACAGGAGGAAGTGCACAGCTCGACGGTCTGGATGAACTGATTGAGGAGAGAACAGGCATCAATACGATTACTGCAGAGGATCCTGTAGCTGCTGTTGTAGTCGGAACAGGAACTTATGTGGAACTGACAGCACATAATAATCGTTTGGAAGGATAATACTATATGGAAGTTATTTCGGGATATGTGGAACACATCATCTACCGGAATGAAGATAATGGATATACTGTCATGACTCTGAACAGTGATGGAGAAGAGATTACCTGTGTAGGAGTCTTGCAGTATATAAACGAAGGAGAGCTGATTGAAGCGGAAGGTACCTATACAGAGCATAATCTGTATGGTACCCAGTTTAAAATCAGCTCTTTTGAATTAAAGACTCCGGAAGATGAATTATCGATGGAGCGTTATCTTGGATCCGGTGCGATCAGAGGAATTGGAACAGCTCTTGCAGCCAGAATCGTGAGAAGGTTCAAAGCAGATACTTTTCGTATTATGGAAGAGGAACCGGAGCGTTTAAGTGAGATCAAGGGGATAAGTGAACGAAAGGCGAGAGAGATTGCCCAGCAGATGGAAGAGAAAAAGGATCTGAGAAAGGCTATGATCTTTCTGCAGCAGTATGGAATATCAACAGCTTTGGCGATAAAGATCTATAATCAGTATGGAGCTGAAATCTACCATGTGATTCAGGAGAACCCATATCGTATGGCAGATGAAGTTACCGGGATAGGGTTTAAGATTGCAGATGAGATCGCAGAGAAGGCAGGTATTCATACAGATTCTGATTTCCGCATTCGCTGCGGGATGCTTTTTTGTCTGACTCAGTCCATGTCCGAAGGTCATGTATATCTGCCGCTGAGAGAATTATATCTGCGTGCAGTGGAGCTTCTCGGAGTATCGGAAGAAGCGATGGAACGTAATATCATGGACCTGGCGATGGATCGTAAGGTGATCATAAAGGATGAGAAGGTCTATTCAAGTCAGAATTATCATACTGAACTGAATACAGCCAAGATGCTTCATGATCTGAATGTCTCAGGGCGTTTACCGGCAGATGAGATTCAGAAGACTATCGATGAAGTAGAAGAAGAAACAGGAACAGAACTGGAAGAGATGCAAAGAGAGGCAGTGACAAGGGCTGTCAATCATGGGCTTCTTATCATCACAGGTGGACCTGGTACTGGAAAGACCACTACCATCAATGCACTTATCCATTACTTTGAAAGAGAAGGAAGAACGATCCTTCTTGCAGCGCCAACCGGGCGTGCGGCAAAAAGAATGACAGAGGCAACCGGTTATGAAGCACAGACGATCCATCGTCTTTTAGAGATAAACGGGAACCCGGATGATGACAGACCAACACATTTTGAGCGCAACAGAGAGAACCCTCTGGATTGTGATGTGATTATTATTGATGAGATGTCAATGGTTGATATCTACCTGATGCATGCGCTGTTATCAGCAATAACCGTTGGAACACGTTTGATTCTTGTTGGAGATGTGAACCAGCTTCCGAGTGTCGGACCTGGAAGTGTATTAAAGGACATTATAGAATCCGAATGTTTTCCGGTTGTAAAACTGAACAAGATTTTCCGGCAGGCAAGTGAGAGTGATATTGTTGTGAATGCCCATAAGATCAATCATGGGGAGCATTTTGTGCTGGATAATAAGAGCAGGGATTTTTTCTTTTTGAAGAGAGATGACGCGAATGTAATCATCAGTGTTATGCTTACTCTGATTCAGAAGAAGCTTCCGGGATATGTCAATGCAAAGCCGATGGATATTCAGGTATTGACCCCGATGCGAAAAGGGTTACTTGGCGTGGAAAGACTTAATACGATCCTGCAACAGTATATGAATCCACCATCACCGGATAAAAGAGAAAAAGAATACGGAGACGGGATTTTCCGTGAAGGTGATAAGGTCATGCAGATAAAGAATGACTATCAGTTGGAGTGGGAGATTCGTGGAAGGTATGGAATACCGATTGAAAAAGGACTTGGTATTTTTAATGGTGATATGGGAATCGTAACACAGATCAATACCTATGCCGAACAGATGACAGTAGTTTTTGATGAGAATCGTTATGTGGAATATTCGTTTAAGCAGCTTGAAGAACTTGAACTTGCTTATGCGATTACAATTCATAAGTCTCAGGGAAGTGAATATCCTGCGGTGGTGATTCCACTGCTTTCGGGACCAAGGATGCTTATGAGCAGGAATCTGTTATATACAGCGATTACAAGAGCAAAGAGCTGTGTAACACTGGTAGGTTCCAATATAGTGTTTGATCAGATGATCGATAATGAATTCGAACAGAAACGTTATACAACTTTAAAGGAGCAGATTTGCCAATGGAATTGACTAATCTCCTGATTGATCTGATTTACCCTCAGAGATGTCCGCTATGCGGGAAGATTGCAAGCGGGATATGCGGGCAGTGCAGACCAAAGATGCGAATTATACGGGCGCCATACTGCTTTTCCTGTGGAAAGCAGTTGGATATGGATTCGGAGGAATACTGCAAAGATTGTCGCAGTACGGCGCATACGTACTTACGTGGGAGAGCATTCCTCCAGTATAAGGGGGAAGAAAAAGAAGCAATACATAAGATCAAGTATGAGAACAAAAGAGAATATCTGAAGCCGCTTGCAGAAATGATGGCAGAGACTCTTGAAAGAGAGATTGAAAGATGGGAAATCGATGTCTGTGTACCGATTCCTATGCATCCTAAGAAAAAACGAATCCGGGGATTTAATCAATCTGAGATACTTGCAGAGCTTCTGGGAAAAAGCTGGGGGATTATGGTAGATAAAAAACTCCTGAGGAAGAGAAAAGAGACAGGGGAACAGAAAAAGCTGACAGCAAAGGAACGAAAAGATAATCTGAAGGATGCATTTGAGGCTGAAGATTGTACCGGAAAAAGAATCCTTCTGATAGATGATGTTTATACAACAGGAAGTACGATAGATGCGGCAGCGGAAGTATTAAAAAGTGCAGGTGCAGAGGAAGTTTTCTTTGCATGCCTGTGTTCGGGAAATGGATTCAATTAAAGGCTTTTTTTGATGTTTTATCTATGTTATACTTATTTTTGCACATAAGATTTATGGGGGACAGGACTAAGATGAATGTTCAGCGTGTATATCAGATGAGTCGCCTGGCAATGTTTGAGAAGGAACATAAAGAAGAACTCGATGGTGCAAGAGGATATTTTCGCAGTGATTATATAGGGCGGCAGTTGATTCGAACATGGCTTCGTACTACCGCAGCCTATCTGCTGATCTTAGCTGGCTGGGGATTATATCATTTTGAACTTCTTACTTTAAGGATTACAGAAGTGGACATTCGCTTATTATTGACAGGGATTCTGGCAGGATATGCGGTATTGCTTCTGGTGATGCTTTTACTGACCTATCTGATCTGGAGCAGTCGGTATGCGATGGCAGAAGATGATCTTGAGTTTTATCATGATTGTCTGAAAGAGCTGGAGAAGCAGTACAAGAAAGAGGATGAATCACGAAGGATTCGACAGAGTATAAGAAGGGGATAGATATATGGAATTCTTAATATCCATAAGAGATGAGATTGGACGAATGTATGGGAAGTATGATACATTGTTTCGCAGTTCAATGAAGTTTTTTATGGCATTAGCGACCTTTATTATGATTGGTCTGGTTATGGGACAGATGCCGGCATTTGAAAATTTGCTGATTGTTCTTGTATTATCAGTTCTTTGTGCATTTCTTCCGACAGACAGTATAGTATTGATAGGGGCTTTGCTTGCAGTGTTTCATTTTTACAGTATATCACTGGAAGCGATGCTTGCAGGTGGCGGGCTGCTGGTAATTGCATTATTACTTTACTTTTCTGTTGCACCAAGAACTGCATTCCCGTTATTGTTTGGCGCCATAGCTGCGGGATTTCATATTCCGGGTGCAGCTGCTGTTTTATTCGGATTACTTGCCGGACCACTTGCAGCTGTAGGAGTAGGATTTGGCGTCCTTATCTGCTATCTGCTTAGAATGGTAAGTGCCTATGGAGGGAACCTTCAGGCTGCTTCATCAGATGCAGCAGATGCTCTGATGGAGAAGATTGTATTGATGACCTCAAAAGTGTGGGGGAATAAAGAGATGATCTTGACAGCGATCCTGTGTGTACTGATCATCTGGATTGTGAATATCATTCGAAGACTGCAGATACCGTACGCATGGATGATTGCGGCAGCGATCGGAAGTGCCTGTATGGTGGCAGGAAGAATTCTGGGAATGTATTTTCTTAAGATTCCGTTTGAACTGCTTTATCTGGCAATAGAAGTTCTGGCAGGACTTGTTTTTGCATGGTTTGCACAGATACTCTTTTTTAATCTTGATTATAAAAAGACAGAGATGGTTCAGTTCGAGGATGATGAGTATTATTATTATGTAAAAGCAGTTCCCAAGAAGCGATTTATGTCAGAGATAGAGACTGACAGGAAAGGAAGGTGATAGAAGATGGTTCAGTCCTGGTTTTTTCAGAGGTTATCCTGGTTGAGAGTACCGTTTTCCAGTATGGGAATTATTGATATTGTCGAGATTCTTTTATTATCCTTTCTGGTTTATACTGTGCTTGTCTGGATTCGCGACACTCGTGCCTGGACTTTATTAAAAGGAACGATAGCTTTAATGATTATGATTGGTGTGATCTATCTTTTAGAGATGGATACTCTGATCTTTCTGATCCGTAAGGGATTGAATCTTCTGATCATTGCGGTGATTATCATCTTCCAGCCGGAACTGCGTCATGCGCTGGAACATCTTGGAGAGAAGCTGTATGTATTGAACTGGCTGAATCTGAATTCCGGTAAAGATGTAGAACAACGCTGTACAGATAAGACGATTCAACAGCTCGTACGTGCAGTGTACCAGATGGGAGCTGCAAAGACAGGGGCACTGATCGTTCTGGAACGTAACGAGACATTGACAGAATATCAGAAGACTGGTATCAGTCTGAATGCAGAAGTTTCTGCAGAATTACTGATTAATATATTTGAACATAATACACCGCTGCACGATGGGGCAGTATTGATAAAGGGAGATACGATCCTTGCGGCGACCTGCTATCTTCCATTGTCAGAAAGTCAGACACTGAGCAAGGAACTGGGAACAAGACACAGGGCTGCGGTTGGTATCAGTGAAGTAACAGATTCGCTGACGATTGTTGTATCAGAAGAGACCGGAAAGGTATCGATTGCCCACAGAGGTATGCTGATCAGGAATCTGAATCAGGAACGATTACTTTCAGAACTTACTGTTTTTCAGGATAAGAAGACGATCGCAAGAAAGAGTATCATGGGAAATAGTTTTAGAAAGATAAAGGAGAAAAAGGCGGATGAAACAAATGAAGCATAAGCTGACTCACAATCTGGGGTTAAAGCTTATTTCAGTTTTAATCGCCAGCCTGATCTGGTTATTTGTGTCTAATAATAATGACCCGGAAGTGACCAGAGGGATTCGTAATGTTCCGATTACGTTAAAGAATCAGGAACTGATTACTGAGATCAATAAAAGTTTTACTGTGGATGATGGAATCGAGAAGGTTAATATCTATGTGACCGGAAGGAAGTCTGTGACGAACAGATTGAATGCCAATTCTTTTACAGTAAAGGCTGATCTGCAGAATTATAATGAAGCATTGGGAACAGTTCCACTGGAAGTATCCTGTACGAACAACAAGGTAAATCAGGAAAATATACGTATTATCCCATCAACGATATCGTTATCCATGGAAGATAAGATCGAAGAAAGCTTTGGTGTGGCAGTAACCATAAGTGGAAAGCCTGAAAAGGGATTTGAGATAGGAAGGACCAGTATCGTTACCGGTGATTCTGTAAAGATTGCAGGACCGGAATCTCTGGTTCGTATTATCGGAAAAGTTACCATTGCAGTGGATGTTACAGATATTGACGAAGACCTGGAGAATTCCTTCCCGATTCGTGTAGAGGATAAGAATGGGGATCTTCTGAGTGATAGCCAGATGAGTAAGCTTGAGATCAAGAATTCGGAAGGTGTCATTTTACCTGAGAGTAAGGCAAAGGTTGCAATTGAGATCTGGAAGTGCTACAGAGATATTCCATTGGCGATTGATGTGGTTGGAAAACCAGCACCTGGATATCGTATTTCCAAGATAACATTAACACCGAAGACAGTCAATCTGGTAGGTGACCAGAAGAGCATGGAAGAACTGGGAGAGGTTCTGAAACTCAAGGAAAGCATATCGGTTGAGGGTATGACAGAAAAGAATGAATACGATCTGGATCTGAATGATACACTCAATCAATATGATAACATTCGTCTGGAATCAGATACAACCTCCGCAGTTAAGGTGAACATTGAGATTGCGGAAAGTGGAAGCAGAACGATTTCTCTTCCAATCTCTGCATTGGAGATGAAGAATATACCAAAAGAAAAGAAACTGATCTTTTCGCCGGCAGACTATGTATCTGTTAATGTAAAAGCAACTGAGATGAATATTGAAGAGATAACACCAGAAGCAATTAAAGGAAGTATTGACCTTAAGAATTGTATGATCAATGATAGTTATACCATTCCGGTAGATATTGAACTTCCGAAAGGATACGAACTGATCGGAGATGTGACGCTGGTTGTTAATATTGAAGATATGGAGAATGAGGCTGAAGTAGAAGCTAACAGGGAGGATAGATAAAGTATGGTCAGTAAAACGTTCGTTATCAAAAACCATGCAGGAATTCATCTTAAGCCCGCAGCGGCACTTTGTACAGAGGCAATCAAGTACCAGTCAGTAATCCGACTGATCTCTGGTACAACAAAAGCCAATGCTAAAAGTGTCCTGAATGTATTAAGTGCCTGTGTACGTTTTAATGACGAGATTACACTGGTATGTGAAGGCGTTGATGAAGAAGAGGCTCTTAAGAATCTTGGAATACTCATTCAGGAAGGACTTGGAGAACAGCTGGAACAGTAACAAAACATAATTTCAATAGAAAAGGGGGCGTAAGGCCCCCTCTTTTATTATCGCATATTGTGAATCCTATAATGGATTATCGTAAGCGAACATCGTATCCGCCTGGGTTGTGGAAATCATCTGTTGGGTCAGCGC
The DNA here is from genome assembly GCA_045598185.1 of Marvinbryantia sp. GTDB lineage: Bacteria > Bacillota > Clostridia > Lachnospirales > Lachnospiraceae > Marvinbryantia. The sequence goes on along the minus strand of JAZLLO010000026.1, from coordinate 45,955 downwards.
CCTTTGTTCCAGCTTTCATCTTCTTTGGAGTTGGCTTTCCAAGAGGAGCAGCTTCACTGTCACTGATAATAACAGTAGAACCGATTGGTGCATTATAGTAGATCCATTTTGCATCTGCTACGCTAAGACGTACACATCCGCCGGAAGCAGGAGTACCAAGTCGATTATAATCGCTTGCACTTACACCATATGGATTTCTGGATGTTCCATATACCGGTACAGAATGGAACAGATAATCTGGAAGGAAGTGACTACAATACTGACCATAAGATGGACCGTTAAGCATCCACCATGAAAGATGGTCTGTGATGAAGAAAGTTCCTACCGGAGTCTTGCTGGATGAGCCACCGGATGAACATGTCATAGCCTTTACAGGCATACCCTGATCATATGCAGTTACAACACAGGTCTTTCTGTTTACCTTTAAAACAAGCTTCTGACCGGAAAGTTTGTAAGCGACATAACCATTGGTGCCAAAGTCATAGGTTTTACCATCGATTTTTTTCTTACCATAGGTCTTTGCACCCTTCTTAGCAGGATCAAGGTAATAACGTCTTGAACCAAGAATAAGCCAGCCAGTCTGTCTGCGCCCCAGAGAATTGTAGTAATACTCATTTCCGTCAAGCTTTTTCCAGGCATCTGTAAGTACACGACCACGCTTTTCGCCTTTGGAAGTGTTGCAGAAGTACCAGTAACTACCATATTTTACAGATCCAACCTGCATCTTACCGGTCTTTCTGCCGAGCAGGTAATAATAATCACCAATTCTGGTAAGTCCGCCTTTTCTTACCTGACCCTTCTCATTAAAGAAATATTTATCGCCATCGATTACATAAGAAGTACTTCTTACTGCACGTCCATTGGCTCTGAAATAATACTGGTTGTCCTTGATGGTAACCCATCCGTTCTTAACAGCAGCACCTGTTTTTTTCTGGAAATAATAATAACTCTTATTATAGGTCTGGAAGCCACGCTTACAGTAGCCATCCTTTGTTCCATAGTAATAATTACCCTTATACTTTGCAAAATCTGTGATCAGAGAACCATCTGCTTTACTGACATAAGTACGACCTCCGCGGATGGTAACGTCATTCTTGATAAGGATTCCATCAGAAGTAAAGAGGTACTTCTTGCCTGAGATAGTGTGTGGACCAAGAGTCAGTGCCACGCCTTTTTTCATATAATACGTATTACCTTCTTCATCTGTTTTCCAGGCGGCAGAAACCATAGAAGACAGAGAGAAGATCATGATGATCATAAGAAAAAATGTGAATAGAGAACGTTTTTTCATAGTTTGTTTCATTGTTTACTCCTTTCATTTATTTAATATAATAAAACATAAAGAAATTGTAGCATGGAACTACCTTCTAAAACAAGGAATACTTGAAATTATATTTTTCATAGGATATGATGAAGGAGAAATAAGGTAAAATAGAAGAAAAACGAGGTAACTGATATGATTTTTCATGGAATCAGTATATTCCTTTGGCTTCTGGCAGTTCCGTTTCTTCTGGGAATATTGCTGCTGGGGGTATTTCATAGAAGAAACAATGGTATATGTATGATATTCAGCGTAGGCTTTATGTTTATGCTTGCTTTGTTTTTGATCATTGCCTTTCCTATGATCCTTTTGAGAATGGCTTTCCATACGATGTTTTACGTTGTGGCTTTTGCCTATCTGCTGCTTGCTCTGATAGCTGTGATCAGATATGGCAGGCTGTTGTGGGAGGCGGTCAGTGAGCTGGTCAGAAGTGTGAGAAGACTTTCCTGGACGATCTATGCAGCACTTGGTATGGTTGCAGTCCAGTGTTATTTCTATATCTTTTATAAGGTAGAGAACGCAGATGATGCATATTATGTTGCAGCTGCATCTACTGCACTGGTGTATGACAGTATGTATACCAGATCTCCATATACAGGAATTGCGGTATCTTTGTTTAATGAACGATATGCCTGTGCACCATATCCAATGTTTCAGGCTTTTCTGGCAAAAGCGACACATCTGCCTGCAGCGGTGATTGCACATACGGTTCTGCCGCCGGTTCTTGTCTGTGTGGCTTATGCCATTTTTGCATCCCTTGGTAAGCTGCTTTTTGCAGAAGGAGGAAAAGAAACGGAGAACGATCTGCAGGTACAGAAGCTGACAGGATTATTCCTTGTATTTTTATCCTGGATCCATATAACTTCCTATTATTGTATGAAGAATACGGGATCGATCCTGCTTATTCGCGTCTGGCAGGGAAAAGCAACTCTGGGAGCAGTGATCTTACCGTTTTTATTTTTCATATGTTACCGGATGGCTTTGTATGGAGAAGAAAAGGGCAATTTCTTTTTCCTGCTGTCAGGAACCTGTGCGGCGGTGCTGTCCTCCTCAATGGGAATCGCACTTGCACCTGTTATGCTTGGGATATTCGCATTGCTCTATGGAATCCTGAAGAAGAATCTCAGATATTTTATTCTGATGCTGCTTGGTACAGCACCTTGTATTATCATGGGCTTCTGCAATCTTGCTATGAGATATATTCAGAATTAGAACAGAGGTAGATAGATTTGAAACAGATAATGATGGCATGGGACTGGGCATTGCAGTTTAATGATGAAGGACTTCACATTATATTACTTGCTCTGGGCATGATCTATATAGCAGTTAAAAAAGAAGAAAAGAAGCATCGATACCTTATGCTTGGATATACAGCAGCTTTTCTTCTGGTATATTTTTGTCCGCCGGTTGTATGGTTTATGGATAAGATACTGGGAGACCTTGTGTACTGGAGAATGTTATGGCTTCTTCCGATGCCGGTGATCCTTGCATATTCCATGGTAAAGATATGGGCAGGTATCGGGAACAGATGGAAGAAGGCAGGAATCTTTGCGGCCTTTATATTGATGCTGAGCCTGATGGGACAGAATGTCTACTATCAGGATAGTCCTTATGAAAAGAGGGCGAACTGGGAAAAACTTCCGACCAGTCCGGTAGCAATCGTAGATATCATCAATCAGAACAGAGGATCCGAGGATGAATGGGCACTTCTGGCGGCACCTGCTGACATTGTCGACTATATCGTTCAGTATGATGCAAGCATCCGCCAGGTTTACGGACGAAAAGGCATGGTTAGATCTTACTACATTATGAACAGTATCCAGAGTGACCAGATCATATATAAGAATTTCTGCAAGAGACTTCGAAGAAGAAAGTGCAATTACGTCGTACTTGGGAATAACACCAAAAAGCGCGTCCGCGGCATGGAAAAACGAGGCTTTTCTGTAATCGGAACCGTTGGTTCTTACAATATTTATAAAGATATGAGATGGACACCATAAAGAAAAGATTGTTTTTTGGGAAAATATAGTATAGAATTGTCTGGATAATCTGAAAAAAGAGGTAATGGTATGGGAAGACGGGAACAGTACAAAAGAATGCTAATGTTTTTTGCATCAGCAGCTCTGCTGGCACTGGAAACGGGTATTTTTGCATATATATGGTTTCATTATTACGCGAATGCAGCTGTTATTGGAAAGGCATTCTGGAAAAAAGGTAATTACGTAGTAATCGGTCAGTATGCATTAATGCTGTTTATGTTTTATAAGATATATGGCGGATTTAAAGTTGGATATCTCAGAGTGTTCGAGGTTCTATATTCACAGGTTCTGAGTGTGCTCTGTGTGAATGCTATTACGTATCTGCAGCTGTGCCTGATCGGACGATGGAAGTTCACCAGGAATCTGGTTCCGCTCGCTGCTATGACAGTGATCGATCTTGTCTGCGTATGTATCTGGGTAATCAGCATGCGATACATTTTTGCTAAGATCTATCCGCCAAGAAGGATGCTTCTGATCTATAGTGAAGAACATAATCCAGAGGATCTGATCAGAAAGATATCCTCTCGTAAAGATAAGTATAAGATCAACGATATGATAACCATCGATCATCCGGAAGAGATGATCATGGAAAAGATCCGTGAGTATCCGGCAGTCATTCTTGGGGATATTCCTGCAGGGGAACGTAACAAGTACCTGAAGTATTGCTTTGAATTGAATAAGCGCTGCTATAGTATCCCGAAGATTTCGGATATTCTGCTGCGTAATTCTGAGGATATTCATCTGTTTGATACGACGCTGATGTTATCACGAAATCGTGGTCTGACAGTGGAACAGAGAATCGGTAAGCGAATCATGGATATCGTGTTTACACTTCTTGGTACGGTCATTGCAGCACCATTTATGATCGTGATTGCGATTCTCATCAAGATGTACGATGGAGGTCCTGTCTTTTATAAGCAGAGCAGACTTACCAGAGATGGCGAGATCTTCCAGATTCTCAAGTTCAGAAGTATGAAGGTTGAATCCGAACTGCAGGGGGCAAGACTCTGTGCCAAGGAAGATGACCGTATTACTCCGGTAGGTAAAGTGATCCGAAAGATACACTTTGATGAACTTCCACAGATCTTCAATATCTTAAAGGGCGAGATGTCATTGGTAGGTCCAAGACCGGAACGTCCGGAGATTGCAGAGCAGTATCTGGAAGAGATACCGGAATTTAATTACAGATTAAAGGTAAAAGCCGGATTGACAGGCTATGCACAGGTATATGGCAAGTATAATACAACACCATACGATAAGCTGAAGCTGGATCTGACTTATATTGAAACCTATTCTCTGTTACAGGATATCAAGCTGATGATGCTTACCTTCAAGATCCTGTTCCAGAAAGAGAACACTGAAGGAGTAGAACAGTGGCAGACAACAGCAGCTTCAAAGAAAGAGAATAACGAGTAATACTATCACAGGGAGATGAAGGCAAGAAAAGAGTCATGTCCCTGTGTTTTTGTGTTGTTATCAAGAAGGAGAAATGTATGGAACCATATTCTGTATTGATGTCCGTATATCATAAGGAAAAGGCAGAATATTTACGAGCAGCAATGGAAAGTATCTGGAAGCAGACGATTCCAACAGATGATTTTGTACTGGTATGCGATGGACCGCTTACAGGAGAACTGGATGAAGTAATCGCACAGATGCAGGAACAATATGGAGAAAGACTTCAGGTTAAGAGGATTCCGGAGAATGTGGGTCTTGGGCTTGCATTAAACTATGGATTACATTTTTGCAGATCGGAGCTGATAGCAAGAATGGATTCTGATGATATCTCCTGTCCTGACAGATGTGAGAAACAGTTACGGGAGTTTGAGACACATCCGGAGATTACGATCTGTTCCGGAACGGTGCAGGAGTTTTCAGTTGATCCTTCGATGCCGGAGGCAAGAAGAGAACTTCCGGAAACAAGCGAGGAAATTCATGAGTTTGCCAGAAAAAGGAATCCGTTTAATCATCCATGTGTAATGTATCGGAAGGCAGCAGTGGAAGCAGCCGGATCTTATAAAGACTTTTATCTTCTTGAGGATTATTATCTGTGGGTACGCATGCTCCTTGCCGGGAATAAAGGAAGGAATATCAAAGACACGATCCTGTATATGCGCGCAGGAAGCGATATGTATAAAAGACGTGCCGGCATAAGATATGCAGGAACACAGATCCGTCTGTTCTCGTATATGAGAAAGAAAGGATTTATAAGTTTTACGGAATTTATACAATCTGTAGTACTACGTGCAGGTTCATCGCTTGCGCCGAACTGGTGCAGACAGCTGGCATTTCGTTTGTTTTTGAGAAAATAAAAAGGAGACAAGATGGCGAATAATAGATTGACACCCATGCAGAGTAAATTACTCGATATGCTGAAGTGGTTCCATCAGTTCTGTAAAGATAATGGATTAACATATTATGCGATCGGTGGGACGATGCTTGGCACAGTGAGACATCAGGGGTTTATTCCATGGGATGATGATGTGGATGTGGGAATGCCAAGACCGGATTATGAAAGATTTATCCGGATAACACAAGGGAAGACATTTGAACACTATTGCACAGAATCATATCAGGACAGACAGAAAGAATTCACATATCTTTATGCAAAGGTTTATGATCTGGATACAACTCTGATCGAAAACCGCAAAAGAGAAGTAAAAAGAGGAATATTCCTTGATGTATATCCACTTGATGGCGCAGGCAGTACCATGGAAGAAGGAAGTGAGTTCTTCCGTCCAATCGGTACCAGAGCGAACTGGATCGCAACACGAGTTTCTGCCGTGCGAAAAGGAAGAAGCCTTGCAAAGAACCTGGCAGTGATAGGGTCACGTGTGATTCCGGAATTTCTGGATGATCCATTGAAAGATATCCGTGCACTGGATGCATACTGTAAGAGCAAAGGATACGAGAATTCTGGTATTGTAGGGAATCTTTATGGGCTGAAACGCTCAAGAGAATTGATGCCAAAGGAATACTTTGGAACACCAAAAGAGTATCCCTTTGAAGATACTGTTATTATGGGAGTAGAAAAACCGGATGAATACCTTACGGTGTTATTCCACGACTGGAGAAAACTGCCGCCCGAGAGTGAGCAGGTGACACATCATGATTTCCGATATTGTGATCTGGAGCAGGGGTATCGTAAGCAGAATTCATAAAGGACTTGCGGTATCAGATTAGCTTTGTTAGAATTAAGGGATATATTACAGAAGGGGACAACCGGATGAATGAACTGATCAGGGAGATTTATAGATTTTTTACATTAAGAATTCTGTTTCCCTTTTATTATAGAGTCTTCAGTAAAAGAACATTGAAGAAGAAAAAAGCTGTTTTTGTAGAATCTCAGCATGAAAAGCTGTCGAACAGTATGAAACTGCTTTATGAGACATTACAGGAGGATCCGCAGTGGGAGCTTTCCGTTCATTGTCTGAGAGAGTCTTTCGTATCCAGAGGGCAGTTTATTCTTCTTGCCCTGCAGTGTCTGCGTGATATCGCGGATGCAGAAGTGATTGTTTTATGTGAAGCAAGCAGGTTGGTAAGTTGTCTGCCGAAGAGAAAAGGAACCAGGGTAGTACAGCTTTGGCATGGCTGCGGCGCATTTAAAAAGTTCGGTATGAGTACCGCTGACCTTCTATTTGGAAGCAGCAGAAGGAATTATGAGAAGTATCCATATCATGCGAACCTTGATTATGTGACGGTATCCAGTCCGGAAGTAGTCTGGGCGTATGAAGAAGCGATGAATATTCCAAAGGGAAGTAATATCGTTCGTCCGATCGGCATCAGCAGAACAGATATTTTTTATCAGGAAGCTTTTCTTTCACAGGCAAGAACTATGGTGGAGAAAGAAGTGCCGGAGTGCAGAGGGAAAAAGATACTCTTATATGCACCGACCTTTCGCGGGAATGTCAATCAGGCACAGGCACCGGATCAGCTGGATATTTCCGCACTCATGCGGGAATTTAAGGATGAATATGTGCTGATCATCATGCACCATCCTTATGTCAAAAAAAGACCGGAGATTCCGGAAGAAGCAAAAGGATCTGCCTTTGATCTTACCGGAAAGCTTGGAATTGAGGTGATGATCTGTGTAAGTGATATCTGCATCTCTGATTATTCCTCTTTAATCTTTGAGTATTCTTTATTTGAAAGACCGATGATCTTTTTTGCATATGATCTGAAGGATTATGATGACTGGAGAGGATTTTATTATGACTATGATACATTGACTCCTGGACCGGTATTTAAGACCACACAGGAGATCATTTCTTATATAAAACAGATACAGACAGAGTTTGATCCTGCTGTTGTAAAAGCATTCAGGGAAAAGTTTATGAGCTCCTGTGATGGAAAGGCAACAAAGCGGTTAGTAGAACTGCTTTCTGGAACGGAGGAAAGATAAGATGGAAAAGAATAATATTTACGGTGTTGTATTAGCTGGCGGTATCGGCAGCCGTATGGGTAATGTGGAAAAACCAAAGCAGTTTATGGAGATCGGGAAGAAACCGGTAATCATCCATACACTGGAAAAGTTTGTTGTACAGTCAGAATTTGACCGTGTAATCGTCCTTTCACCGAAGGCATGGCTGAATTATACAAAAGATGTTGTGAAAAAGTATATCCGCGACTATTCGAAGATCGATGTTATCGAAGGCGGTATTACACGTAATGATACGATCATGAATTCAATCGCACATATTGAAAAGAATTATGGATTGGATGAAGAGACTATCATTGTAACACATGATTCTGTGCGTCCGTTTGTGACACATCGCATACTGGAAGACAATATCCGTTATGCAAAAGAAGTAGGTGCATGTGATACAGTAATTCCGGCTACAGATACGATCGTAGAGAGCATGAATAACACATATATTACCAATATTCCGGATCGTTCCAAGATGTATCAGGGACAGACTCCACAGAGCTTTAAGGCAATGAAGCTTCGTAAAGTGTTTGAAGCACTGACAAAAGAAGAAAAAGAGATTCTTACAGATGCATGTAAGATCATGGTATTAAAAGGAGAGAAGGTTCAGCTCGTAGATGGAGAAGTGTCCAATATAAAGATCACTTATCCACATGATCTGCTTGTTGCGCAGGCAATTCTTGGAGGTAATTAAAATGCTGAATACAGTCTATCAGTTAAAACGACCACGTCAGTTTGAAGCCGTTTTTAAAGATATAGAACTTGATGCGCAGCATGTTCTTGTGAGGCCGACTCATCTTTCAATCTGTCATGCAGACCAGCGATATTATCAGGGAACAAGACCCAAGGAGATACTGAAGCAAAAGCTGCCAATGGCGCTGATCCATGAAGGAATCGGAAAAGTTGCATATGATCCTACAGGAACCTATGAAGTTGGAACAGAAGTTGTCATGATTCCGAATCATCCACAGGAAGAGGATGGGGTCATTGCAGAAAACTATCTTAGAAGTACAAAGTTTTGCGGAAGCAGCAAAGATGGTTTTATGCAGGAGTATGTATCTCTTCTGCCAGACCGCCTGGTGGTATTACCGGAAGGTATTGACAAGATTGTGGCTGCATTTACAGAGATCGTAAGTGTAAGCTATCATGCCATTACTCGTTTTCAGAGATTCTCTCATAAAAGAAAGAATACAATCGGTGTCTGGGGAGATGGGAATCTGGGATATATTACATCATTACTGATCAAAAAGATGATGCCGGAATCCAAAGTATATATCTTTGGTGTGAACGAAGTAAAACTGAATGACTTCTCTTTTGCGGATGAGACATTTCTGGTTACAGAGATTCCGGAGGATCTGAAGATAGATCATGCATTTGAATGTGTGGGCGGTGCTGCTTCATCTAAAGCTATCAATCAGATCATAGACTGGATTATGCCGGAAGGAACTATCAGTATTCTGGGTGTAACAGAGGATCTGGCACCGATCAATACAAGAATGGTACTGGAGAAAGGACTTCATATATTTGGAAGCAGTAGAAGCGGAAGAAGTGATTATGAAGGGCTTATGAAATTGTATCAGGAGAATCCGGATATTCCGGACTATCTTGAGAATATAGTAGGAACGACATTTCGGGTATCTACGATCAAGGATCTTACCAATGCTTTTGAAACAGATATTCATAAGCTGATTGGCAAGACCGTGATGATATGGAATGAGTAGAATACAGGAGTAGATGATGAGCAAGTTAGTATCAACATTAAAAAAGACGCCGATTTTCCCGTTATTGAAAAAGATAAAAGCCTGGTATCCGGTTAAAAAGCTGATTCGACTGGATGGAAAGCTTCATAAATGGCTGTTGTTGAAGGTATATTATCCATATCTTTATAAAAAATATGCAAAGCAGCCGGTAGATCCGAATAAAGTGATTTTTGTTGAGATCCGCCTCCCGGAACTGACGAATAGCTTTCAGACTCTTTATAAAGCGGTAGAAGCAAGAGGGAAATATGATATTCATCTTCATTTCCTGAGACTATCCTTTGTAAGAAGAGGAGAGTATGACAAAAGATGCAAGGCTTTCATCAAAGACCTTGCAACTGCAAAGTATGTATTTGCGAATGAAGCATCGAATGTATTAAGCTGTGTGCCAAAAAGAAGTGAGACTATTGTTACACAGACCTGGCATGGATGCGGCGCATTTAAGAAGTTTGGATTCAGTACTGCAGAAAAGATCTTTGGAGGATCTTATAAAGAGCAGTTAAAGTATCCATTCTATAAGAACTATGATCATGTGACTATCAGCAGTCCGGAAGTTGCATGGGCTTACGAAGAAGCAATGCATCTTCAGGAGACACCTGATATTATTAAGCCAATCGGAAGCAGCCGTACAGATGTATTCTACGATCAGGAATTTATCGGAAAAGCTTTTGAGAAGCTTTATCAGGAATTCCCGGAAGCGAAAGGCAAAAAGGTGATCCTTTATGCACCTACCTTCCGTGGACGAGTTGCCAATGGTCAGGCACCGGATAAGCTGGATATTCCATTGATGATGAAAGAACTTGGAGAGGAATATGTTCTTCTGACCAAACACCATCCACTGGTACGTGAACTTCCTCAGATTCCGAAGGAATGCAGCTCTTTTGCAAAAGATGTAACGAATACGATGGCAATTGATGATCTGCTGTGCGTTTCGGACATCTGTATTTCCGACTATTCATCACTTATTTTTGAATATTCGATATTTGAAAGACCGATGATCTTCTTTGCTTATGACAGGTCTGATTATGATGACTGGAGAGGATTCTATTATAATTATGATGAGATGACTCCAGGTCCGATCTGTACAGAGAATGAAGAGATGATCGACTATATCAAGAATATCGATACCAGATTCAACAGACAGGAAGTCATTGATTTTAAGTATAAGTTTATGAGATCCTGCGATGGTCATGCAACTGAACGTATCCTGAACCTTGTTATGGGCGAGGATGAGCAGGGGCAAAAAGACTCCGCGGAGATCACCAATGATGATATCTGTGAAGTAAAGGCAGAACTTTTAAAGGAATTGGACGGTATCTGCAAACATAATAAGATATCTTACTTTGCATGTTCTCATCTTCTGACCGGGTGTGTCCATTATCAGAATTTTATTCCTGGCGAAGCAGAGAAAGAATGGGATCTTGGATTTTTGAGGGAAGACTATGACCGTCTTTTACCGATTCTGAGAAATCGTGTTTTTGATAATGGAATCCGTTTTACGGAGAATATACCTCCGAAGAATGTAACGCCAAGCAGAGTACCATTTCTGGAGAAAAAGATAAAAGGCAACTGGTATCACATTCGTCTTTGTGTATTTGATCACATGCCGGATGACTTTTATGAACGTCAGGCATTTCAGGATAAGATCATGAAGCTGGAAGAAGCTTATGATGAGCTTGCATCCTGGAAGAGTAAGAATACAGTGGATAAGATAATAAAGACTGTTCAGAGAAAAGTTAAGCCATTGACAAAGAGAAGGGATGAGATACATAAAGCAGCAGCTGTACTGAAAAGTGATAAAAGAGCGAATTCTTTCCAGAGTGTGGCACTGCATCATTCAAGACTACTTCCGAAAGAACGATTATTGCCATTGCAGAAGCTTCCATTTCGCGATATGATGCTTCCATGTCCAAGGGATGTTTCTTTGTGGACAGATGTACAGGATAAAGAGCTTGAGGCTCAGACAGCAGCATTTCAGAAGCTGAACTTACTGATATTAAAGAAGTTTGATGAAGTTTGTGAGAAACTTGGCGTCGGATACTTTGTATGTGGAGGAACGATGCTTGGCTGCATCCGAAACGGTGGATTTATTCCATGGGATGATGATGTGGATTGCGGTATGTTAAGAGAAGACTATGATAGGTTTATGAAGGAAGCAGGACAATATCTGGATGACAGATTTTTTCTTCAGACAGGGGAAACAGAACCGAACATTCCATATCTGTATTCAAAACTCAGACTGAATGATACAGAGAGTGTAACACCATTTCTTGACCGCTGGAATTGTCATCGTGGAATTGGAATCGATATTTTCCCGTTTGATTATATTCCGGATGATGAAAAAGAGAGAACTGCATTTCTGAAGGAAGTGAATGCTCTTGCAGAAGAACATCTGGAACTTACCCGTCAGCAAAAACTGGTACATCCAACAGAGGTTCTTCCACCAAGGAGTCTGAAAGAACATCTGAATCATATCAAGTATCGTCGACAGAGAGAGAATTATTGCAGGATTCCGATTCTGGAAAAGAGAGATGCTTATGTGAAAGTGGCATCCAGATATAATGGGGAGGCAAAGAAAAAAGGACTTACTACTGTAGCAAGCTTTGTCCCTTCCTATACATATATCAGGACAGAGGATCTTCTTCCATATGGAAAAAGACCTTTTGAGAATATCGAAGTATCTGTGCCAAAGAAGCCTGAGGTATTCCTTGAGATGCAATACGGAGATTTCAGAAAACTCCCGCCTAAACATCAGCAGATTGGACATAAAGTACTTCGCTGGTCCGCAGATGTAGATAAGATTCTGGGAACTGAGAGATATTAACAGATAGTATTGAAGATAGAGGTAGATAATCATGAATCATGTTTTACTTATGATGGGAGGAAGCGGCACAAGATTCGGTGCGAGAATCCCGAAACAGTTTATTCTGGTAGAGAAGATCCCTATTTTTGCATATATCCTGAAGGGGTATGAAGATTGCGAATTTGTAGATAGCATTACTGTAGTATCCCATGCAGACTGGATCGAATATGTAAAAGAATGGGCAGATAAGTTAGGGGTATCCAAGCTGATACATATCACTACCGGAGGAGCAACAAGATCTGAGTCTGTATTGAATGGATTAAAAGCAATCCAGAAAGAAGCACATGATGAGGATGTTATTCTGATTCATGACGCAACCCATCCATATGTGGATGCAGAAGGATGCAGACTGGTTATCGAAGGGGTAGAGAAGTATGGCGGAGCGACACTTGGACAGCGACAGTATGATACGGTATATCAGATGGATGATGAGACACATATGCTGAAAAAGGTGCTTCCAAGAACAGAGATCGTTTCCGGTGCATCTCCGGAAGCTTTCCGTTATGGAGATATCTATAAGATCTATGCCCAGTCAACAGCCGAAGAACTGGAAAAGATGACTTCCGCAGGTGCGATTGCACTTGCACATGGTATTCAGATGCAGGTAATTCCTGCGAATGTACTGAATCTTAAGATTACTTATAAGAATGATATGGAAGTATTCAAGAGAATGGTTCACGAGTACTTCCCAGGTTTTACAGATATTGAGGAATAACAGATAAAAGTGAGGTAAATCATGAAAGCAGCAGTTGTTGTTGGAAACAGAGATGTAAGATATCAGGAGATAGAAGAACCGGTAACCACGGCAGGTATGGTAAAGATTCGTGTGAAGGCTTGTGGAATCTGTGGGTCTGATATCCCTCGTGTATTACATCATGGAGTTCATTTTTATCCAATCGTTCTTGGACATGAATTTTCCGGTGAGGTCGTTGAAATCGGAGAAGGTGTTACAAAAGTAAAGGTTGGAGATCGTGCAACAGCAGCTCCATTGCTGCCATGCATGAAATGTGAAGATTGTATCAAGGGTAACTATTCCCTTTGCAAGCATTATAGTTTTATGGGATCAAGACAACAGGGGGCAGATGCAGATTATATCGTAGTTCCGGAAGTGAATACGGTAGTATTTGATTCCTCTATTCCTTATGAACAGGGGGCAATGTTTGAACCATCAACGGTAGCACTGCATGGACTTATGCTGAATGATTATCAGGGTGGCGGTACTGTGGCTATTGTCGGCGGCGGTACGATCGGAATGTTTGCTCTTCAGTGGGCTAAGATCTATGGCGGAAAGAAGGTCGTTGTATTTGGAAGAACGAAAGAACGTCTGGATGTAGCACTTCGTATGGGAGCCGATGCAGTGATCAATACAAAAGACGAAGACTTTATGGAAAAAGCAATGGCACTTACTGATCAGAAAGGCTTTGACTATGTATTTGAGACAGCGGGACAGACTGAGACAATGAAGCTGTCATTTCGTCTGGCAGCGAATAAAGCACATGTATGCTTTATCGGAACACCACATGAAGAGCTTACCTTTACTCCTGCATTATGGGAGTGCATGAATCGAAAAGAATTTAAGCTGACAGGATCCTGGATGTCATATAGTTCTCCGTTCCCAGGTAAGGAATGGGATCTGACAGCACATTATTTTGCAACAGGACAGCTTAAGATCGATCCTTCTTTCATTTATGCTAAGGTTCCGATGAGTCGGGCAATGGAAGCCTTTCAGTGGTTTGATGAACCTGGAAAGGTGAAAGGAAGAGTTTTGCTTGTGAATGACAGTGAATAGTCAGGAGCAGGAAAGGATATTGATGAAAGATTTTTTACGAGAAATGATTGCGAAAAGGAAAGAAGGGATTCACACAGGAATTCCATCTTACTGTACAGCGAATGCAATTGTTATTGAGGCAATATTAGAACATACAAAAAAGCTGGATCAGGTAGTTTTACTGGAAGCAACATCGAATCAGGTGAATCAGTTTGGCGGATATACTGGTATGCTTCCGGAAGACTTTCGCGATTATGTATATGAAGTTGCAGATCGGGTAGGGTTAGCTCATGACCATATTATCCTTGGGGGAGATCACCTGGGACCACTTGTATGGGCAGATCAGCCAGAAGAGATCGCAATGAAGAAAGCAGCAGATCTGGTAAGAGAATTCGTTCTTGCCGGATTCAAAAAGATACATCTTGATACGAGTATGAAGCTGGCGGATGACCCGAAGGATATTCCGCTGTCTGATGAAGTGATCGCAAGAAGAGGTGTATATCTTTATCAGGTATGCGAAGATGCATATCAGGAACTGAAGAAAAAGAACCCTCAGGAGATGAGACCAAGCTACATCATAGGAAGTGAGGTGCCGATTCCAGGAGGTGCTCAGTCAAAAGAGGAAAGCTGTGAAGTGACAAAACCGGAAGCAGCAGGACATACTCTGAAAGTATACGAAGAAGAATTCTGCAAAGCAGGATTCCCGGAAGCCTTTGAGAATATCATAGGAATCGTTGTACAGCCTGGAGTAGAATTCGGAGATGAAGAGATTCACCGTTATGACAGAGAAGCAGCCCGCGAGCTCTGTGCCAGAATCAGAGAGATAGATGGAGTTGTTATGGAAGGTCACTCTACTGACTACCAGTCTCCAGAGTCGCTTTGGGAGATGGTAGAGGATGGAATCGCGATCCTGAAGGTAGGACCTGCTCTGACATTTGCTATGAGAGAAGGACTGTTTGCCCTTAGCCAGATGGAAAAAGAACTGGTTATTAAGACAAAATGGGCTAATTTTCCGGAGATTCTGGAAAGTGTCATGGTAGATCAGCCAAAACAGTGGAAGAATCATTACCATGGAACGGCGAAACAGGTAAAACTAAAGAGAAAGTACAGCTTTTCTGATCGCTGCCGATATTATATGAGTCGTCCTGAGATCGAAGAGGCAACAGAAAAGTTATTGAACAATCTTAAGAATGCACAGTTCCCGAGTGGAATGCTGCATCAGTATATGCCACTTATTTACCCTAAGGTAAGAGATGGAAAGCTAAAACCGACTGCAAGAAACCTTTTGAAAGAATTTGTGGTTGAAATTCTCTCAGAATATGATTATGCTGTGAGAGAGAAACAGGATATTCAGTAATATGGAGATATAAGATGAATAGAGTAGTGAAAGATATCCGACAGTATCATTTTTTACTGTGGGAGCTGGTAAAAAAAGGGATTATATTAAAATACAGACGTTCCTATCTGGGAATTATATGGACATTGATCGAACCACTTCTTACGATGTGCGTATTAACGGTTGTATTTGGTACTCTTTTAGGACATAATGAAAGAACTTTCCCGATATATGTATTAACGGGGCGATTGTTGTACAATATGTTTTCAACATCAACAACTGCAACAATGAAGTCTATCAGAACCAATAGTGCAATGATCAAGAAGGTCTATGTACCAAAGTATTTATACCCGGTGTCAGCCACCCTTTATAATTATATTATTTTCTTATTATCGCTGATCGTACTTGTGGTTGTTGGTATCGTTCTTGGTGTAAAACCAACTGTATATTTACTTCAGGTATTTATTCCGCTCCTGAATCTTCTTCTGGTATCACTGGGAGTAGGAATGATCCTCAGTACATATTCTGTATTCTTCCGTGACCTGGAGTATCTTTGGAATGTAGCGTTGATGCTTATTATGTATACCTGTGCAATCTTCTATAAAGCAGAGAAGATTCTGAACTCCAAGTATGCACCGATCATTCAGCTGAATCCTTTGTATGGAGTCATCAATAATTTCCGTTCAGCGGTATTCGGTGAAGCAATGAATCTGCACTACACATGCTATACGTTTGTATTCGGAGTAGCATCAATCATTTTTGGATTCTGGGTATTTAATAAAAACCAGAATAGATTCGTACTTCATCTGTAGGAGTGTAATATGTGTGAAGATAATATAGCAATAAAAGTAGATAATGTAAGTATTAAGTTTAACCTCAGCAGTGAGAAGGTTGATACTTTAAAGGATTATGTGATCAAGTTCCTGAAACGCGAGATCAAATATGATGAATTTTGGGCACTACAGGACATTTCCTTTGATGTAAAAAAAGGAGAACGTCTGGGAATCCTTGGATTAAACGGTGCAGGAAAGTCAACACTTTTAAAGATCATAGCAGGTGTTTATCAGCCAACGGAAGGATCGGTAACCAGAAATGGAAAGATCGCACCGATGCTGGAACTTGGAGCCGGATTTGATCCGCAGTATACAGGAAAAGAGAATATCTTCTTATATGGATCAGTTCTTGGATTGTCCAGAGAATTTCTGGAAGCGAAGTATGATGATATCGTGGAATTCTCAGAACTGAAAAAGTTTATGGATGTACCGCTGAAGAATTATTCTTCCGGTATGAAGGCAAGACTTGGATTTTCCATTGCAACAGTAGTGGAACCGGAGATACTGATTCTGGATGAAGTTCTCTCGGTAGGTGATGCAAAGTTCAGAAAGAAAAGTGAAAAACGTATCATGGATATGTTTGATAAAGGGGTAACAGTTCTCTTTGTATCACATTCACTGGAGCAGGTAAAGAGATTATGTAATAAAGCCATTCTTCTGGAGAAAGGCAAGATTCTTGCTTATGGGGACACTGCTAAGGTAGCCCAAATATATGCAGAAAAGACAAAATGAGGTTAAGAACGTGGAAGAACGTGAACAGATAACAGGGAATGAGATAGAACAGAAGGTGCAGGATACTACTCAGGCACCGGAAGAACTAACGGATGAAGAGTTACAGAAGGAGTGTTATGACAATGCTCGCGCCAAGATGGCGGTTCTTAGTGTAATCATACTTCCGGAGAATCTGGCAAAAGAGTGTAAGAGAATCTATAAGCTTCTGGTAAAAGCAGGAGATTACAAGGATGCTCCTGTTCTTGCAGAGAAGTATCTGAAAAAGTATAAATCCTATGCTAGAAAGGCAAGAAAGATCAAGTATGCAAGGGCAGAAGAGATCATACAGAATGCGAAGAGCGTATCTGATTACGATCGTGGAATCCGTATGTTCCGTGAACTGCGTACCTTTTCAGATGCGGCTGAAAAAGCAGAGACCTATCGTAACCTGAAGCTGGCTTATATCAAAAAGCAGAATATCAGGCTTGGAATCATTGGCAGTATTTTTCTGTGCATTGCAATCTGTGGGGGGCTGATCGTGAATAACTGGATCAATAAACGCGCAGAGGCTAATCGCCAGAAGACAGAGACTGCAGATGTTTCAGAGGTTTCCGTGGATCAGTGGGCATTAAAGGATAAGGTTGTTTTTGGGAAATTCAACTGGAAGGTGCTGGATATTGACGAAGAGAATAACGAAGTACTTCTTTTCGGCTTGAACAGTGATAAATTCGAAGAATTTACAGATCGTACTTTTAATGATAAAGAAGAAGCTGTAACATGGAAAGATTCAGCGATTCGTGAATGGCTGAATGGAGAATTCCTGGAAACCGGATTTACGCCGGAAGAAAGAGCAATGATCGTACTGTCTGATGTAGAAAATGCAGATAATACAAAGTATCAGACAGAAGGCGGAGAAGATACTCAGGATTATGTATTCCTGTTTAGCGAGAATGAAGCAGAAGAGTACTGGGATACGATCAAATCAGTATCATTAAACTGGCTGCTTCGTACACCAGGAAAGGAAGCTGACTCTGTAATGTACGTGACAGATGATCATAAGATTCGCTCCTATGGTACATCCGTAACAGACGATATGTATATCAGACCGGTATTAAGAGTAAAACGATAATAAGGGTGAGCCATTGGCTCATCCTTTTTCGTTCTTCTACCTTGCCCTTTAAGGATGTGTCTGCTATAATAAAGAGTATTTTAATAATGGAGATAGTATGACTATGAGAGAGGTTATGTCGTTGCCATCAGAGATCTATCAGAGCAGAAAGCTGATATGGACATTGGCAAAGAATGATTTTAAAACAAAATATGCAGGATCCTATCTGGGGATCATCTGGGCGTTTATTCAGCCAATCGTTACAGTAATGGTATATTGGTTCGTATTCGGTGTCGTAAGACAGGGAGCACCTAAGGCAGTTCCATTTGTTTTATGGCTGATCTGCGGACTTGTACCATGGTTCTTCTTTTCAGAAGCACTGACCCAAAGTACGAATGCCTTGATAGAATACAGTTATCTGGTAAAGAAAGTAGTTTTTCGAATCAGCATTCTTCCTATGGTTAAGGTGATAGCATCCCTGTTCGTGCATACATTCTTTATCCTGTTTATGTTATTTTTTTACTGTTTATACAGACAGTGGCCAGGCATCTACGCACTGCAGATCATATATTATAGTTTCTGTACCTTTATGCTGGTTCTTGCAATGTCCTATATCACCAGTTCTGTGGTAGTTTTTTTCCGTGACCTGACACATCTGATCACGATATTACTGCAGATAGGAGTGTGGATGACTCCGATCATGTGGGATTTTACAGATATGAACCTTGCGGCAGATTCCATTGTAGCGAAGATACTTAAGCTGAATCCAATGTTTTATATCGTTTCCGGTTACCGTAATGCACTTGTTGATAAGCAGTGGTTCTGGGAGCATCCTGGACAGACTGTTTATTTCTGGTGTGTTACCGTGGTACTGTTTTTCTTTGGTATCCGATTATTTAGAAAATTGAAGATACATTTTGCAGATGTATTATAGGAGTAATAGGCGTGAATCCGATTGCGATTGAAGTAAACCATTTAAGTAAAATATACAAATTATATGATAAACCATCTGATCGTCTAAAAGAGGCTCTTGGAATGAAGGTGAATGTCAGGGAGCATTATGCATTAAAAGATGTAAGCTTCCAGATTCATAAGGGAGAATGTCTTGGAATAATCGGCACCAATGGATCAGGAAAGTCTACCATTCTGAAGATCATTACCGGAGTTGTTAATCCGACTTCCGGAAGTGTGAAGGTAGATGGAAGAATCTCTGCTCTTCTCGAGTTAGGTGCAGGTTTTAATATGGAATATACCGGTCTTGAGAATATCTATCTGAATGGTACGATGATCGGCTTTACAAGAGAAGAGATCGACCGGAAGCTTGACGATATTCTGGCTTTTGCAGATATCGGAGACTTTGTGCATCAGCCGGTGAAGACCTATTCCAGCGGTATGTTTGTCAGACTTGCCTTTGCGGTAGCGATCAACATCGATCCTGAGATCCTGATCGTTGATGAAGCACTGTCTGTTGGAGATGTATTCTTCCAGTCAAAATGTTATCGCAAGTTTGAAGAGTTCAAGAAACAGGGAAAGACGATCGTATTCGTAAGCCATGATCTTGGCAGTATCGCACGTTACTGTGACCATGTAGTCCTTCTGAATAAAGGGGATATTCTGGATGATGGCAATCCAAAGGATATGATCAACCTTTACAAAAAAGTACTTGTCCGTCTCGGCGGTGAGCAGGAAGGCAAGAAGCTGGAAGTAAAAGATGAGAAGCATTACTTCGAGCGCCCATTTGAACGTAATCCGAATGTCATCGAGTATGGAAAAAAAGAAGCCGAGATCGTAGATTTTACAATTGAAGATGCCAATGGAACTCCATCCAATACCATAGAGAAGATGGAAGAGTTCACCATAAAAGTAAGATATGAATATCACGAAGATGTGAATTCGCCGATATATACTTATACGATCAAAGATCTTAAGGGAACAGAGATCTCCGGTACCAATACTATGTATGAAAAAGTAACCATAGAACCGCAGAAGGCAGGGAACAGCCAGATTATTACCTTCACACAGAAGATGACATTACAGGGCGGAGAATATCTTTTGTCTCTTGGCTGTACCGGTTATGAGAATGGGGAGTTTAAGGTTTATCATCGTTTGTATGATGTATGTAATATTTCTGTAGTTTCAGCAAAGAATACAGTAGGATTCTTTGACATGGATTCAAAAGTCACAGTTTCTGACTGCGAGGATAAGACGAATGGGTGAGTACATCGGTAAAATCTATATAGATGACAGTTACTTTCAGCAGGAGGTTGGAGAACAGTCAGAAAACTTAAGAAAGATCGAAGAGATCGTTTCGCAGTATACAGAAAAAGAATATAACGAACAGATTGCTCAGGAGAAAAACTGGGCTATTTTGTTTGCACTTTCTCATTTACGGGGGAATATCATACAATGGCTTCCGATAAAGAAGACAGATAAGGTTCTGGAGATTGGGGCAGGTACAGGAGCACTTACTGATATCTTATCATCTCTGTCACAGGAAGTAACAGCAACAGAGACCTCAATCGATAAATGCAGAATTCTGGGAAAAAGACTTTCAGAAAGAGAGAACATCTCAGTATATGCAGGACGTATCCAGGAAGTAAAAGAGGCACTTACACAAAAGTATGACTGGATCATTCTCGTAGATTCCTTCCAGAAAGCTTACCGGCAGGCAGATGGGGAAAGACCGCATGAAGCATTGCTTGATATGGTAAAGGATCTTCTGACAGAGCATGGTCAGATCGTGCTTGCAAGCGCGAATCGCCTGGGATTAAGATACTTTGCCGGAGAACAGGAAGAGCTGGGAAAAGGTTATTTTTCAGGAATCCAGGGATATGACGATCAGGAAAAGAAAAAGACCTTCTCAAGACCGGAGCTGATTCAGATGGCAGAAAGCTGTGGATATGCAGTAAACAGATGCTACTACCCATATCCGGATCATAAGCTCCCGATGACAATGTATTCAGATGAATATCTTCCGAAGGTGGGAGAACTCTGGGACAATCAGAGGAATTTTGAGAAAGAACGATATGTTCTTTTTGACGAGACAAAAGCATTTGACAATATTATAAAAGATGGCTTATTCCCGGTATTTTCCAATGCATTTCTTCTGTTTTTATCTTCTGAGAAAGAAGCAGAGGATAAGGAGAAGTTACTGTTTACAAAGTATTCGAATGAACGAGGCAGAAGCTATGCAATCCGTACAGATATTATCCGTAAGGAAAAGTCTGTTCGTATAGCAAGAAAGTCTGCATGTTTTCCGGAAGGAGAAGCACATGTATCAAGTCTGCTTCGATGGCAGAAAGAACTTGGAGCTGTATATCAGAACTCAAGGATCACACTGAATCGCTGCTGGAAGGGCGAATATGGAGTTGAGATGGAGTATCTGACAGGTGAAACACTGGAAGAACATCTGGACCGGTTAAGTCTGGAAGGAAAACATGACCAGGCACTTCAGGAATTTCTGGATTATCTGAAGACAGTAGAAGAAGCAGGAAGCCAGAAGACATTTGTGATCACACCACAGTTTACAGAAGTATTCGGAGAAAGGATTCTGCCGCTTCAGCTTCTTTGCAGTGATGTGACGGATATTGATATGGTTGCCGGAAATGCAATTCTGGATGGAGATAGTTATATCCACATGGATTACGAGTGGACATTTGATTTTCCGATTCCGGTACGCTACGTCCTCTATCGAATTATCCAGAATTATCTGTATGGCAATGTGCAGCGTACAGCGATGGAACGCGAATGGTTGTATAAAAGAATCGGTCTGACCGATCTCGAGATCGATCAGTACACAAAGATGGAAGAATCCTTCCAGGAATATATAAGACAACATACAACGCCGCTTCGATTTTTATATGAAGAGATGTCACCTGGCAGTATTCGTTTTTCAGCAGAAGAGGAAAGACGCAGAGAAGAGGCAAAGAGAAACGCACAGAATAATACAGGAATCGATATCTTTATTGACAGCTTTGAGATAGCAATGACAGGTATCTATGTGTATGGCTGGGCTGTAAGCAAGGCTGAGAAAAAAGTTACTTTCCGTCTCCTTGATGAAGCAGGAGGAGAACTTGAGGTATTAAAGACAGAGTACTTATATCGAAAGGATGTGGCTGATCAGTTCAAGCTTAGCGGAAAGAACAGTTATGCAGGCTTCCGGCTGCAGTGTAAGCTGCCGGGCGAAGAGACTACACATAACAAGCTGTTTACACTGGTAGCTTCTGATGGAAGTACAGAGGTTCCGTTTGCGATTCCGGTAGGAAAACTGCGATTAAAACAGAGCAGAATCGGAAAGAAACTGATGGAACTTCGAGGCGCAAAGGATGTTATCCAGTATATTGCACCAAAGGATATGGGACTGATCACAGAATCAGATCAGTATCGTGTGGAGAATCAGAGATTCGACACCTGGAGAATGGCACATCGTCTAAGTGAAAAAGAACTGGAACGACAGCGCCAGATGGTATTTAAAGTACAGCCATATTACTCGGTTGTTATTCTTTCAGAGAACGAAGGCAAGGAAGTAAGACGCAGTATCGAATCTGTCAGAAGACAGACCTATAACAATTACGAGATCATCAACAGCACATATGATGAACTCTGTTACTGTCAGTTCAATGGGGATTATATATTCCTGATGGAACCGGGCGATACCATGACAGCGAATGCTCTGTATGAATATACAGCATATATTAATGAACATGGAAAGATGGACATCATCTATTCAGATTCTGATCAAAGAGACAGCAAAGAAAAGTGTTATTATGACCCTCAGTTTAAGCCTGACTATGCAACGATTACTCTGCAGAGTGGGAATTATATCGGCAATAGTGTATGCTTTAGAAAAGAACTGTTTCTGGAAGCAGGTGCACTCGATGGAGAATACGAAAGACAGGCAGTCTATGATCTGATTCTTCGCTGTATTGAAAAGACAGATAAAGTAGGACATATCAGTAATATTCTGTATCACAGTGAGAGACCGATGAAGCGGGATGCACAGTTAAGATCAGAACTTGCCACGGAGTGGGAACTTGGAAGAAAAGCTCTTCTGGCTTACTATCAGAGACAGGGACTTGAGGCAGAGGTTTGCTGGGCAAGGGAACCACTTCGTTATACAGTAAAGTGGCCGGTATCCGGTAATCCCAAGGTATCGATCATTATACCAACCCAGGATCATATTGATGATCTGGAGAAGTGTCTTTCATCTATCTTTAGAAAATCAACTTATGAGAATATAGAAGTACTGGTAGTAGAGAATAACAGTCGCTTATCATCCACCTTTAGTTATTATAAAAAGATGGAAGAAAGATATCCGAAAGTAAGGCTTCTTACCTGGGTAAGGGAATTTAATTATTCTGCGATCAACAATTTTGCAGCAAAACAGGCAGAAGGAGATTATTACCTTTTCCTGAATAATGATACAGAAGTTCTGACCTGTGACTGGATCGAAGAGATGGTTTCCGTATGTCAGCAGAAGAATGTTGGTATTGTTGGAAGCAGATTGTATTATCCGGATGGAACACTTCAGCATGCCGGTGTTATTCTTGGACTTGGTTCTATTGCAGGACATCTTTTTGTAAAAGAACCTGGTAATATCAGTGGTTATATGGGAAAAGTGGTGTTAAAACAGAATCTGAGTGCAGTGACAGCTGCATGTATGATGAGCACCAGAGAAGCATTTGAAAAGATCGGAGGCTTCGATGAGAAGCTTAAGGTTGCGTTAAATGATGTGGATTTCTGCATGAGATGTCAGGCAGAAGGATATATGGTCGTTTATGATCCGGATGTAGAATTATATCATTATGAGTCAAAGTCAAGAGGACTTGACACAACTCCGGAAAAGAAGGCAAGGTATGATGATGAAGCAGCACTGTTTACTTCAAGATGGAATGAAGTGCTGAAAAAAGGAGATCCATACTATAACGTCAATCTCTCACGTACAACCTGGAATTGTACCTTCCGTATCCCAAGAGATTAAGAAAAGGAGGTGTAACCTTTGGCATCGATAGAAAAGCTAATGGCAAAAGGCGTTTCTTACTTAAAGAGAAACGGGGTAAAAAAGACCTGCGTACGTATCGTACGAAAGCTTGTTTTAAGTCAGAAGGTGGATTATGAAAAATGGCTGAAGGAACACACACCTTCCCGGGAGATACTGGATCTTCAGCGAAAAGATAATACCGGTACAAAGCCGGTAGTAGCAGTACGTATCTTCGGAAATGACCAGGAACAGTATGAGAGAACTTTGCAGACCGTACAGGATCAGACATATGGATTTCTCGCAGTAAGTGACAGATATGAGAATAGTGATTATTGTCTGCTGATACGGGATGGAGCACTTCTCAGAGAAGATGCTGTTTATGAGATGGTAAAAGCAGCAGAAAAGAACCCACAGGCACAGGTCTTTTACACAGATGATGATGTGCTGATAGATGGGCATTATAAAGATCCGTTTTTTAAGCCGGGATTTGATTCCTGTCTTTATCTGCAGTGGGATTATCTGGGAGATATACTTTTCATTAGAAGAGAACTTGCTGATCAGATCGAAGAACTGACAGATTTTGATCAGGTAATAGAAAAAATCGAGCATGAGGAAACAATCGTAAGGATACCGCAGATTCTGGTTCATACCAGTGGAGCATATCGAAAGAAGCGAAAGCTCGTGGAACGTGTTTTAAGTGAAGAACCAAAAGTTTCTGTTATCATACCGAATATGGATCATATTCAGGATCTGAAGGTATGTATCGAGAGTCTTATAGAAAAAGGCGGATATCATAATTTAGAGATCCTTGTTGTTGAGAATAACAGCAGGGAAGAAGAAACCTTTGCAGGATACAAGGAACTGGAAAGCAGGCTTTCCTGTCTTAAGATCCTTAACTGGAAGGAAGCATTTAATTATGCTGCAATCAATAATTATGCAGCGCAGCAGGCAGAGGGAGAATATCTGTTATTCCTGAATAATGATACAAAAGTAAAAGAAGAAGGCTTTCTTAGCGAGCTTGTGAGATGGGGCAGCCTGAAAGGATGCGCTGCCGTTGGAGCGCGTCTCCTGTATGCGGATCATACGATCCAGCATGGAGGAGTTGTCTTAGGGTATGGTAATATTGCGGGTCATGCATTTGAAGGAATGACAGAAAAAGCATATGAAGATACCATATATGCACATGTTGTCAGACGTATGTCGGCTGTTACGGCTGCATGCATGCTTGTCAGAAAAGAAGCATTCCTGGAGGTTGGAGGATTTTCCCGTGAACTTCGGATAGCATACAATGATATTGATCTTTGCATGAAATTCCAGAAGAATGGATATATGGTATTGTATGATCCATTCGCAGAGATGTATCATTACGAATCTCAGACAAGAGGATTTGAGATGACCAGCGAAAAGGCAAAACGGGTCCAGGAAGAAGCTGCTTGTTTTTGTGCGAACTGGAAAGAGGAACTGGAAGCCGGTGACAGATTCTATAATCCGAACCTGACACTTGAGAAGCCGGATTTTTCCATTAATAGAAAGTAGGGCGATCATGAAAAGTAAAACAACAAGATTTCATTGGCAGACTCTTCTCCTGATCTGGATGATCGTTGGAGCAGGATGTCTGTACATCTTTCATATGTATCTGTTAGGCAACCTGACAGTTGCTTATTTTGATTTCGGAACCGATGGAAAAGATCAGTATATGATGTGGTATAACGGAATCGTAAACAGTTTTCGCAATGGGAATTTTTCAACCTGGGACTTCCGTAATGGGTTCGGTATGAATACTATGGGACACAATCTTACAGAGCCATTTCTGATTCCTGTATTTATTCTTGGAGTGCTTTTCGGACCGGAAAAACTCACACACTATATGGTATGGGTGGAGATCATTCGAATTCTGTTTTCGGCAGCAGCATGTTATTGGTTTCTGTCAGAGTTTGAGTTTGAGGAAAAAGCAAAGCTTCTATCTACCGTTCTTTATGCGTTTAATTCCTATATGATGGTATGGGGACAGCATTATGCACTTGGAAGTGCAGTTGTGTACTTCCCTGTGATCCTTCTGTTTGTAGAGCGAGTATTGAAAAAAAGAAGATTTGGGATTGGTTTATGTCTGATCTGCTGTCTTACTCTGCTCAGCGGCTTTTATCAGGGATATATGTGTATGCTGGCAGGCGGCGTGTATGTAGTTGTACGTGTGATCATGATGGAGCAGGTATCGTTATCAGAAAGAATCAAAGTATTCCTTCTTTCTGCCGGCAGTATGATTCTTGGAGTCTGTATGGCTGCAGTTCGATTTATTCCATCGGCAGCAGCACAGGTAGGGTCAAGTGCCCGTCTGGAACCAAGAGCACCGCTGTTTGAACGATTATTTGTATTTAAAGTCTGGTCAGGGGATGTCCTGAAGACGATTCTTTATCGATTGTTCTCAAGCTGTATTCAGGGTAATGGAAATGAAGCATATGTAGGATATAAGAACTTCTATGAAGCACCGGAATTGTTCTTCTCGACTCTCTTTGTAATTTTACTGATACAGTTTTTGTTCCTGCTTCCCCGCATGAAGGAAAGCAGGAGAAAAAAGATACTTCAGTATGGTATCGTTCTCCTTTGCTGTGCAAGTATCTTATTTATGAATATTACTACATTATTTAATGGTCTGTACAAGCCATTTTTCCGTCATACATTTGTACTGATGCCGGTGTTCGCTGTACTATGTGCAAAGGTACTGGATTATATTCTGAAAGAAAAGAAGGTAAGCCTGATTGGTCTTATTGTGGCAGCCCTTGCCATGACAGCGATCTATCTGAAAGCATATAAGATCTTTCCGGAGCAGCAGTTTAAGAATAATGCCTGCAGTTTACTGATGACAGGACTATTTATGGTTGTGTTATTGTTCCTGTGCTGTAAAGAGAAGTGGATGGATGTAAGAACTGCATACGCACTTCTTGTTGTCGCAGCCACTGTGAATATCGTATCGGATTCCTTCCTGTGTTATAACTACAGAGTTACCTTAACGAAGGATCATCCGGAATATTACTCAGAAACATATCATTCTGATGTGAATGGTGCACTTGCCTGGATAAAAGAACAGGATCAGGAGTTCTATCGTGTAGAGAAGGACTACTTTACAGCCTCAAGCTGTCTGGACTCTCTGGCACAGGATTATCGCTGCATCAGTGCTTATAATACCAATCAGAATGCGAATATAAAAGAATTTAAGGCTCAGCTTTGGCCGCAGCTTGATCTGGAAAAGGATATCTACCATATGCAGTTCCAGAATGCAATCTGGGATACAACTTTAGCTGCACTTACGGATGTAAAGTATGTATTAAGCAAAGCGGAGAATCTGAACCTGAAAGGATATCAGAAGGTACAGCAGGTTGGAGAAGTCTATGTCTATGAGAATACACTTGCAGATTCACTGGGACACTTCTTTACAAAAACCGTTTCAGAAGATCAGTATCTTAAGCAGAAAGAGGCATTGAATGAACGTGACATGCTGAAGGAAGTACTGATCGTCGGGGAAGAAAAAGAACCGCTGCTTTCAGACGAACAATTAAAAACATATGAAAAGAAAGAGATTCATGATATACTAAAAGGTAACTTACAGGAGACATTTGAGACAGCAGATATTCTGGATCTGGAGTTATTACTTGATAAAGAACAGACAGCTTTATGGAAAGATATCATTTTCCAGTTTACAATCACTGCAGAAAAGCGTACTGTAGTGAATGTAATGATAGATGATGGATATCGCCATTTCTTTGTCCAGAACAGTGAGAACGCCAGAGATATCCATATTGAGATTCCGGAAGGCGCAGAGAAGGTACGTCTATCGATCGAACAGCCATCAGGTGCTGTAAGCATTCAGAATCTTCAGTTCTATGGAACACAGGAAGAGAAGAACTTTGATGAGAAGGGAAGCGTACATATTCAGGCACCGGATAAAGACAGTCTGTTAACAGGAACAGTATCTGCATCGGAAGATGGATATGTGATGTTGTCAGTTCCTTTTGAAAAGGGCTGGAAGGTATATCTTGACGGGGAAGAACAGGAGATCTTTCCAGGTGATTTCGGATTTATTGCCTTTGATGTAAAAGAAGGGGAGCATGATCTGAGAGCAGTATTTACAGCACCGTTATTACGGGAAGGAATGCTGCTGAGCATTGTTTGTGTGATCCTGTTTTTGATTATATGTGCAGCAAGAAAGCATAGATAAGGAGTAATAACATGATTGAATTTAACAGAGCACCGTTTACCGGAAAAGAAACGGAATATATGAAAGAAGCAATTGCGAATGGAAAACTCTGTGGAGACGGCCCATTTACAAAAAAGTGCTCAAACTGGTTTATTAATAACTATAAGACAAACTACTGTCTTCTGACAACTTCCTGTACCCACGCGCTTGAGATGGCAGCATATCTTTGTGACATTCAGCCAGGGGATGAGGTCATTATGCCATCCTATACATTTGTATCTACTGCAGATGCATTTGTACTTCGCGGCGCAAAGATCGTTTTTGTAGATATCAGACCGGATACTCTGAACATTAACGAAAAGCTGATCGAAGATGCAATCACAGAGAGAACAAAAGTAATCGCTCCTGTTCATTATGCAGGTGTAGGATGTGCGATGGATGAGATCCTTGCAATTGCAAAGAAGCATAATCTTCTTGTGGTAGAAGATGCAGCTCAGGGTGTTCATGCAAAGTATAAGGGCAAACCACTTGGAACTATCGGAGATTTTGGATGCTACAGCTTCCATGAGACAAAGAATTATACTATGGGAGAGGGAGGTGCCCTGTTATTCCGTGACAGCAAGTATCAGGATAAGGCTGAGATCTTAAGAGAAAAGGGTACAGACAGAAGCAAGTTCTTCCGCGGACAGATTGATAAATATACATGGGTAGATTTTGGTTCTTCCTATCTTCCAAGTGATCTGAATGCAGCATATCTTTATGCACAGCTTGAGATCGCTGATCAGATCAACGATAGACGTAAGGCAATCTGGGATAAGTATCATGAAGCATTTAAGGATCTGGAGGATAAAGGCGTAATCGAACGCCCGGTTGTTCCGGATTATGCAGAGCATAATGCACATATGTACTATGTGAAACTGAAAGATCTTTCTGTAAGATCAGAGTTCATCAAGTATATGAGAGAAAAGAACATCTATACACCATTCCATTATGTTCCTCTTCATTCTGCAACTGCAGGATTGAAGTTCGGACGTTTCCATGGTGAAGATATCTATACGACAAAGGAAAGTGAACGTCTCGTTCGTATGCCTATGTACTATAATCTGGAAGATGAGAAGGTAGATCAGGTAATCGAAGCTGTGAGAAACTTCCAGGGATATAAAGAGATCTAAGGAGATTACCCGGATGGGAAATGAAGAATATAGAACAGAATGGGGAAAGATGATTTCTTCAGTTTCTCCCGCTTATATCAAGAAGGGATACCGTTATCTGAGACGTCATGGGATGAAGCAGTTTCTGATTCGTCTGACAGAACGCTTTCAGGCAGCTGATATTGATTATGAAACCTGGTATAAGCTGAATAAAGCTACAGACGGAGAATTACAGGCGCAAAGAGACGAAGGCTTTGAAAGTCCGGTTACGATCTCAGTTGTAGTACCTGTATATTGTACACCGGAAAAGTATCTTCGCGAGATGGTGGAATCTGTTCTGAATCAGACTTACAGATATCTGGAGCTTTGTATCGCAGATGCAAGTCCTGCAGGGGCAGATGGAAAGACAGTTCTTACTGATATTCTCACAGAATATCAGCAGAAAGACACACGTGTGCGATATTGTATTCTGAAAGAGAATAAGAGTATTGCAGAGAACAGCAATGCAGCAATGGAGATGGCACAGGGAGACTTTATCGGCCTTCTCGATCATGACGATCTTTTGGAGCCTGATGCACTATATGAGGTGGCGAAAAAGATTCTTGGTGATGAAGCAGTTGATGCTGTTTACACTGATGAAGATAAGATCAACAGTAAGGGGAATAAGCATCTCATTCCGAATATGAAGCCGGATTACAATCTGGATCTGCTTCGCTCCAATAATTATATCTGTCACTTTTTTGTGGCAAGACGCACATTGATCGAGCGTGTTGGGGGATTCCGCAAGGAATTTGACGGAGCACAGGATCATGACTTTATCTTCCGCATTACAGAGGAAGCAAGAAAGACTGCTCATGTACATAAGGTTCTGTATCATTGGAGAACACATGAAAAGTCTACATCAGATAATCCGGAAAGTAAGCTGTATGCTTTTGAAGCAGGAAAGCGTGCCGTAGAAGCACATCTGCAGCGCTGTGGTGTGGACGCAGAAGTAGAAGAGACACCTGATCTTGGATACTTCCGGATAAAGTATCCTGTAGTTGGGGAACCATTTGTGTCCATCCTTATTCCGAATAAGGATCAGGTTCCTACTTTAAAGAAGTGTCTGAAATCTGTTATTGAAAAAACAGAATATCAGAATTATGAGATTCTGATCATTGAGAATAACAGTACAGATCCGGAAACGTTTGAATTTTATAAAAAGATCGATGGAAAGAGAAAGATTCGTGTCCTTTACTGGGAAAGAGAATTTAATTATTCTGCGATCAATAATTTTGCTGCGAGACAGGCAAAAGGTGAGTATCTGCTGCTTTTGAATAACGATACAGAGGTCATCACCAAAGGATGGATGAAGGAACTTCTTTCTCACTGCCAGAGAAAAGAAGTGGGGATGGTTGGAGCCAAGCTCTATTTCCCGGATAATACCATTCAGTCAGCAGGCACGATTATCGGTATGGGAGGGCTGGCAGACCATGCATTTGTTAATATGGATCGCAAAAAGTCGGGCTATATGCACCGTGCATCGATTCAGGTAGATATGAGTGGTGTTACCGCAGCCTGTGCCATGGTGAAACGAAGTGTATATGAAGAAGTCGGAGGCCTGGATGAAGAACTGACCGTGGCATTTAATGATGTGGATCTTGGACTTAAGATCGTAACAGCCGGATATCTGATCGTGTTCGATCCATATGCAGAATTATATCACTATGAATCAAAATCACGTGGTGCGAATGATGAAAAGAATGAGCGCCATGCAAGAGAGGTATTGCGTACACAGGAAAAATGGGCAGATTTTCTGGAAGCTGGAGATCCATGCTATAACCAGAATCTGACACTTGCAAAGCATAATTTTTCATTACGCAAATAAGGATAGACTATATGCAGGAAGTTACGGTAGTAATACCGAATCTGAATGGAAAAGAATATATAAGAGGATGTCTTGACAGTTTAAGAAGACAGACATTAGGTGCTCTTCCGGTCATTATCGTGGATAATGGTTCTACAGATGGAAGCAGAGAGATCATCGAAGCAGAATATCCGGAAGTTAACCTTATCCCTCTGGATAAGAACTATGGCTTTTGCCGTGCCGTGAATATCGGAATTCAGGAAGCGAAGACGGAATTCGTTCTTCTTCTGAATAATGATATGGATACGGCACCTGACTTTGCAGAGCATCTGCTTCGGAAGATCAAAGAGAATCCGAAGATGTTTTCCTGTCAGGCATTATTGGTACAGATGGATCATCCTGAGCTTGTGGATGATGCAGGTGATTTTTACAGTGCACTTGGATGGGCTCTTGCCAGGGGAAAAGGAGAGAACGCAGATCATTACCTTAAGGCGGAACGGGTTTTTGCAGCCTGTGGAGGTGCGGCAATCTATCGAAAGAGTGTTTTTGATCAGATTGGACTGTTTGATGAAGCTCATTTTGCATATCTGGAAGATATCGATATTGGATATCGTGCGAATATCTGTGGATATGAGAATTGGATCGAACCACGTGCAGTAGTAGAACATAAGGGAAGTGCTGTATCAGGGTCCAGATACAACAAGTTTAAGGTTTCACATTCATCCAGAAACAGCGTATATCTGGTCTATAAGAATATGGCCAGATGGCAGATTCTGATCAATCTTCCATTTCTGATGGCAGGATTTTTCATTAAATTTCTGTTTTTTATTCCAAAAGGCCTTGCCGGTACTTATCTGAAAGGGTTATGGCAGGGAGTGCTGCTGGCACGACAAGGGGAGAAGTTTGCCTATGTACCGGAAAACTTTGACAATTGCTGTAAGATACAGTTAGAACTGTGGTATAATCTGACTCGCATATTAAGGAAAAAATAATAGAAATGTAATAATTTTGAAATAATTATTGCTTTTTGGAGTGTTCTCATGTATGATTTATAAAAGGTATGAGAATATAAGGAGTGGAATAAATTGATTAAAGATAATCAAAAGTATTTTAATCGATTGCATGTCCTGATTGATGCCTTGGTAGTTGCCTGTGCCTATATGATGGCATGGTTTATTCAGATTGTTATATTAACGGCAGAAGGAATCGGTGTATTGCCGACATCTTTCTACATGATCGTTTTGCTTCCTTTGATACCAGGTATGCTGATCCTTTACTGGGCGTTTAATCTATATACGCCGAAGCGGGTACAGGGACGGCGACTGGAATTTGGGAATATTGTCAAGTCGAATCTTCTTGGAATGGTATTATTCCTGGCTTCGCTTACTCTGATAAAGCAGCATGACTTTTCACGTGCAGTGATCCTCATCTTCTTCCCGGTCAATATCGTGATGGAGACGATTGCAAGACAGATTATCCGTTATTTCTTAAGAAGTATCCGAAGAAGAGGGATGAATCAGAAGCATATCCTTTTAGTAGGGTATGGAGAGGCAGCGAAGGAGTATATTGATCGTATAATTGAGAATCCCCAGTGGGGATACAGCATCTTTGGGATTCTGGATGATACCGCGGAACGTACAATATCATACCGTGGGGTGAACATTATAGGGAGAACTGTGGATCTGATCAATATCCTGGAAGTTCATCAACTGGATGAGATTGCAATCACGCTTCGATTAAATGAATATTATAAGCTGGAACGAATCGTTGCATCCTGTGAGAAGTCAGGAGTTCATACGAAGTTTATTCCTGATTATGGGAATATCATTCCAACAAAACCATATACAGAGGATCTGATGGGATTACCGGTTATCAATATCCGTTATGTTCCATTATCCAATACTTTTAATATGATTGTAAAAAGACTGATGGATATCGTTGGATCTATCGTCTGTATCATCATTTTTTCGCCGGTTATGTTGTTTGCAGCTGCTATGGTAAAGATTACGTCCCCGGGACCTGTTATCTTTCGTCAGGAGCGAGTAGGACTTCACAATCAGCCATTTGTTATGTATAAGTTCCGGTCCATGCAGGTACAGACTAAGGCTTCTGAAAAGAAGGGCTGGACAACGAAGAATGATGCCAGAGTTACTGGTGTCGGAAAGTTTATGAGAAAAACAAGTATCGACGAACTGCCACAGCTGTGGAATGTCCTTCGCGGAGATATGAGTCTTGTAGGACCAAGACCGGAGAGACCACAGTTTGTAGAGAAGTTCAGGGAAGAGATTCCAAGATACATGGTGAAGCATCAGGTTCGTCCGGGCATGACCGGATGGGCACAGGTGAATGGGTATCGTGGAGATACTTCTATTAAGAAACGTATTGACCATGACCTTTATTATATTGAGAACTGGACAGTTGGTCTGGATATCAAGATACTGTTATTAACAGTATTTAAAGGTTTCGTGAATAAGAATGCATATTAGTAAGGGGAACTAAAATGTCAACGAATGAGAATAATCCAGAAGTGAATCAGACGGAACAGAGCGGGCCACAGATCTTTACACCGAATGGTCCGAACGGTCGCCCGGTTTACTATCAGACAGGGGAGAACGGACAGCCGATTTATTATCAGATCGGAGAGAACGGACAGCCGATCTTTCTTCAGCTTGCAAGATCTTCCGCTGCGCCTGCACCGGCTGCAGCACCTGCAAAGAAGAAGAAAAAAAAGAAAAGAAGATTTCTCTTATTCTTTTTCGAACTGATCGTTTTGCTGCTTCTTGGAGTTGGTGTGTATCTTGCAGCAACACTTTCCAAGATTGAAAGAGTTGAGATTCAGGAAGAAGAGATTAAGCAGGAAGTGCATAAGCAGCTTACCGTTAAGACTCAGGAAGTACTTCAGGGATATCAGACGATTGCAATGTATGGTGTGGATGCACGTGATACAGGATCTGCCGGACAGAGTGATACGATTATTATCTGTAGTATCAATAAAGATACAAAAGATGTAAAACTCGCATCGATCTTCCGTGATACTTATCTGGATTGTGATGGAACATTTATGAAGGCAACAGATGTTTACGGGGCTTATGGTGTAGAGAGATCTATCCGTATGCTTAACAGGAATCTGGATCTTGATATCTCAGACTTTGTTACCGTGAATATGAATATTGTTGCAGATGTAGTGGATGCTATTGGTGGAATTGAGATCGATGTTGAGACTCCGGAAGAAGTTGTTCATCTGAATAATTATCAGGTAGAAGGTTCTGAGATTACCGGTTTGCCGATTATTCCTGTTGAGACTACAGGTTTACAGCTTCTGAATGGTCTTCAGGCACTTTCTTATTGTCGTATCCGTTATACACCTCCAAAGGATGATGAACATCCTGGACTTGACTATGAAAGAACTATGAGACAGAGAAAGGTTCTTGGAAAGATTCTGGACAAGGTACAGACGATGGACTATATGACTATCGTAAGTATTATCAACAAGATACTTCCGGATGTTGCGATCAGCCTTTCTACGACAGAGATACTTGATCTTGCAAGGAACATAACATCATATCATCTCAGTGAGACAGTGGGCTGGCCTTTTGAAAAACAGACAGCAGAGACCAGTGCGGGAGATTGTGTTGTACCGGTTAATCTTGCCAAGAATGTTATTGAATTACATGAGTTCCTTTATCCTGATGAGGAGTATGAAGTATCATCCAAGGTACAGGAGATCAGCGATAACATCGCATATACGACAGGTATTTATTGAACTTTCAGCAGCAGGTAACAATCCGCTGCTGAAAGTTGAGCCTCCGGCGGATGGCAGAGGCGCGCAGAAGAAAAATGTCGTGCAAGCACGACGCGCACCTCGCCCAAGTACGCCGAGGCGTACTTGAACTTTAAATGACAAGGACTGCTTAACAGCAGTCCTTTTTTAACAAATGATAGAGGTCAGGATATGGAAAAGAGAATTGATGTGATCATACCGGTATATAAACCAGATCATGTGTTTGAACAATTACTTAGGAGAATGGGAACGCAGACACTTCGTCCCCAGAGAATCATTGTTGTGAATACAGATAAAGCCTTGTGGGAGAGTGCGAATATAGATAAAACTCCTTTTGAATCAGGAGAATTAAAAGGAATCAAGGTGGAACTATATCATGTGACAGCAGAAGAGTTCAACCATGGAGGCACAAGAAAGTGGGCGGCACAGCAGTCCGAGGCTGATTATGTGATGTTTATGACACAGGATGCCATGCCGGAAGATAACTATCTGGTCGAGAATCTGCAGAATGCATTTACGTTAGGGGAGAATGTCGGTGGTGCTTATGCAAGACAGCTTCCTGCAGCAGATTGCGGCTTTCTGGAACGTTATACCAGAGCGTTTAATTATCCGGATGAGACAAAAGTGAAGTCAGAAAAAGATATTCCGGAACTTGGAATCAAGACTTTTTTCTGCTCCAATGTCTGTTCTATGTATCAGAAGCGTATATATGATGCAGTGGGAGGCTTTCCATCTCATACAATATTTAATGAAGATATGATCTGCGCAGGGCATATGATTCAGGCAGGATACCAGATCGTCTACGCGGCAAAAGCACGGGTGATACATTCTCATAATTACAGTGGAGTGCAGCAGTTGAAACGTAATTTTGATCTTGCTGTGTCTCAGACAGATTTCCCTGAAGTTTTTGCACAGGTAAAGGCGGAAAGTGAAGGAGTCCGTCTGGTGCTGAACAGTATCCGATATCTGTTCAGTCAGAAAAAGATTGCCCTGATTCCGAAATTGATCTGGCAGAGCGGCTGCAAGTATCTGGGATATAAACTGGGAAGAAATTATAAAAAGCTTCCAAAACAGCTGATCCTTAAGCTGACTTCCAATAAAAATTACTGGAAACAGAAAAATCCTTCCTGAAATAACACAAAATAGACACAAATACATAATAAAATCATATCCATAAAAGGTGGTAAAGGGGGAGCCCAGATGAAAAGATGGATGAAGTTTCGTAGATTGGGTATTGCTGTTATAACAAGCGTAAGTATATTAGGAACAACTATGCCGGTAGTGGCAGAAGATCTTGGAGAGAGATTACAGAACCTGACACTGGCAGCAACAGATGATAAGTATGATCTTGGAGAGGTGAATGATGCGGGCGAACGCATCGAGGAGATCCCATTACAGGAAGAAGCAGACTCTACCAGTCTTATCGATATCCGTAAGGTGGCGAAGGATACGATGCCGGCTATCGTAGCTATCACTAATGTAGGTGTAGAGAAGATATCTTACTTTGGACGTCAGTATGATATGGACAGCGAGAGTTCCGGTTCGGGAATAATCGTAGGAAAGAATGACACAGAACTTCTGATCGCGACGAATAATCACGTTGTTGATAATGCTACAGAGTTGACAGTATGTTTCAATGTTGATGCAGAAAAGGAAAAGGATACACTTGTATCTGCACAGCTTAAGGGGAGCGACGCAAGTCTTGACCTTGCTGTAATCGCTGTAAAGCTTGAAGATATCTCTGAAGATGTTGCAGGAAAGATCGGCATTATCCAGATGGGTGACTCAGAGGAACTTGAAGTTGGTGAATGGGTCGTAGCGATTGGTAATGCACTGGGCTATGGACAGTCTGTAACATTTGGTATTGTAAGTGCATTAAACAGAGAGATCTCAGTATCAAGTGGCGGAAGAAAGATCACCAACAGCATGATCCAGACAGATGCAGCGATCAACTTTGGTAACAGTGGCGGTGCGCTTCTTGATACACAGGGAAGACTGATTGGTATCAATTCAGCGAAGGCAGCTGAGACAGGTGTAGAAGGCATGGGATATGCGATCCCTATCGATACAGCTAAGCCTATTATTGAGGAGCTGATGACACAGACAACCAGAACGCTTGTAGATGCAGATAAGGTTGGTTTCCTTGGTATCACATCTGTAGATGTTTCAGAAGAAGCAAGAGAACTTTACAATGTACCGAATGGTGCTTATGTATATGAACTGACAGATGGTGCAGCAGCAGAAGAGGCAGGTATCAGAAAGGGTGATATCATTACGAAGCTGGATCAGACATCTATCGGTTCCCAGGCAGAACTCACTGCAAGAGTGAAGTATTACGAAGCTGGCGAGACGATTACGGTAACACTTCAGAGACCAGGAGATGCAGGTTATGAAGAAGTTGTTCTGGATGTGGTTCTCTCAAAGAGAAGCGACTTTATTAAAGATGAGCCGGTAAAAGAAGAGAGCAATAGCAACCAGAAGCAGGATGGTCAGGACTATTATGGTTATAACCGCGGATTTGGCGGAGATATGTTCGATCTCTTTGATATGTTTGGATTTGGTTTCTGATCATAGAG
Source organism: Marvinbryantia sp. (assembly GCA_045598185.1). Lineage (GTDB taxonomy): Bacteria > Bacillota > Clostridia > Lachnospirales > Lachnospiraceae > Marvinbryantia. The sequence continues at coordinate 8,267 of JAZLLO010000026.1, read as the reverse complement.
AGTAATAGATGATTATTCCATCCCATCACAGTTAAGCTGTGATGGGATTTTTGGCGTATTTTTGTGGTTGACTTTTGTGGAAAATATGCTATCCTTAAATATTATGGGTTTCTTTCTGTTTTATCAAAGAGAGAGGCGCGTACAGGTTGTTTTTAAAAGAAAAGGAGATACAATTAAGTGTCAGATAACAACAATGAGGAACTGATTGGAGAAGCCGTAGAGATGGACGAACCTGATCAGGATGAATATGAAAAAATTTGTTACATGTGTCATCGTACTGAGCGAAAAGCCGGGAAGATGATTGAATTGCTGCAGGGAATGTATATCTGTCCGGATTGCATGCAGAAGTCCTTTGATACCATGAGCAGAATGGATAATAGTAATATTCAGGAACTGATGGATATGGCAAAGAAGTTTCCGAACATGCAGGTTATCAATATGACAGATCTTCCGAATCAGATTCCACAGAGACAGAAAGTGAAGAAGAAAAAGGAAAAGAAAGAACCTGCGTTGAATCTGAAGGATATTCCGGCACCACATAAGATCAAGGAGAAGCTTGATGATTATGTGATCGGACAGGAATATGCGAAGAAAGTTATATCTGTTGCAGTTTATAATCATTATAAGCGTGTTGCTACAGGCACGATGGATGATATAGAGATCGAAAAGTCCAATATGCTGATGCTCGGCCCAACTGGTAGTGGTAAGACTTATCTTGTTAAGACCCTTGCCAGGATGCTGGATGTTCCGCTTGCAATTGCAGATGCAACCTCTCTTACAGAGGCAGGATATATTGGCGATGATATTGAAAGTGTTGTTTCAAAGCTCCTTGCAGCAGCAGGGAATGATGTTGAGAAGGCAGAACGCGGTATCATTTTTATTGATGAGATTGACAAGATAGCGAAAAAGAAGAACACAAGTCAGCGAGATGTAAGCGGTGAATCTGTACAGCAGGGAATGTTAAAACTATTAGAAGGCAGTGAGGTGGAAGTACCGGTTGGTGCGAACAGCAAGAATGCCATGGTCCCATTGGAGACAGTGAATACCCGTAATATTTTGTTTATTTGTGGAGGCGCGTTCCCAGGGCTTGAGGATATCATTAAGGAACGTCTGAACAAGCAGGCGTCCATTGGTTTCCGTGCAGACCTGAAGGATAAATACGATGAGGATCCGAACCTGCTTGAGAAAGTGACCGTGGAGGATCTGCGAAAGTTTGGAATGATCCCGGAATTTTTAGGAAGATTACCTATCGTATTTACACTGAAAGGTCTCAATAAGGAGATGTTGGTGAAGATCCTGAAAGAACCGAAGAATGCGATTCTGAAGCAGTATCAGAAGCTGCTTGCGCTTGACGAAGTAGAATTGGCGTTTGATGATGGAGCACTGGAAGCGATTGCAGAAAGAGCTCTTGAAAGAAAGACGGGTGCGAGAGCACTGAGAGCGATCATTGAGGAGATTATGCTTGATATTATGTATGAGATTCCTAAGGATAACAATATAGGCAAGGTGACGATCACCAGAGAATATATTGAGCATACCGGTGGTCCGCTGATCACTTTGAGAGGAGATATGGTAATTTATGGATGAGATGCAGGAATTAATGTCCAAGGCTTTGGAAAAGCTGGTATCCGATGCAAAAGCGAAGAAGAATGTATTAACTTATAAAGAAGTCAATGATGCTTTTATCGGAATCGACATTTCTGAAGAAAAGATGGACCTCATTATTGAGTATCTGGAAAAACATAACATTGATATTCTGCAGGAAGAGAACGCAGATGAGACAACGGAACTTCTCCTGGACAATGATGATGAGATTCTGTTATCAGAAGAAGATGAAGTAGAGATCATCGATGATGCTGACGTTCTGGAAGGTGTCAGCACAGAAGATCCTGTTCGTATGTATCTGAAAGAAATCGGTAATGTACCGCTTCTTACAACAGAACAGGAAGTAGAACTTGCAAAAAAAGTTGAGAATGGTGATGAAGACGCAAAGAGACAGCTGATCGAAGCGAACCTTCGTCTGGTAGTCAGCATTGCAAAGAAATATGTTGGACGTGGAATGCCATTCCTGGATCTGATTCAGGAAGGCAACATGGGTCTTATGAAAGCTGTAGATAAGTTTGATTATGCCAAGGGATTTAAGTTCAGTACTTATGCAACCTGGTGGATCAGACAGGCTATCACAAGAGGTATTGCCGATACAGGAAGAACGATCCGTGTTCCGGTTCATATGGTAGAGACGATTAACAAGACACTTCGTATGACAAGAACCTTACTTCAGGAACTTGGTCGTGAGCCGACCCCGAATGAGGTTGCAGAGAGACTTGGAGTTCCGGTTTCAAGAGTACGTGAAGTGTTAAAGATCTCCAGAGATCCTGTTTCTCTGGATACACCAATCGGTGAAGAGGATGACAGCCACCTTGGTGACTTTATCGAAGATGATTCTGCATTATCACCTGCAGATTCAGCAGCATTTTCCATGCTGCGCGAAGAACTGGGAACAGCACTGGAATCTCTGACTGATCGTGAACGTCAGGTTATCCAGCTTCGTTTTGGTCTTATTGATGGACGTGCCCGTACCCTTGAAGAAGTAGGAAAAGAGTTTAACGTTACAAGAGAACGTATCCGTCAGATTGAAGCGAAAGCATTAAGAAAGCTGAGACATCCATCCAGAAGTAAGAGATTAAGAGACTTCCTGGTATAAAAGGACAGACCGGATAGAGACTTATATGAATGATCAAAAAGAGAGGGTTGCATATCGCAACCCTCTCTCTTAATTTAATAACCGTATGTGATGTGATCCTGATAAGAATATGGATCGATCCAGAGTCCGCAATAAGGACACTGTGTATATTCGACTGCTGAATCCTGATAAGAATTAGCTTCTTCTGCAGCAAGATGCTGAGAATACTCAGAATATCCATAAGTAGAATCTGTTGAGAAGAATCCATAGCAGTAAGGACACTGGGCAGAACCTGTATCATAGCCTGTATTATTACCTGTATCATAACCGTTGTTCGGTGTCTGTGCAGGTGCTGTCTCCATATAAACACCCTGGCTCTTCATATATTCAATATATGCTTCTTCTGCAGCCACATGCTCAGCATATTCACTGGCATCAAAAGTTCCATAGCAATATGGACACTGTCCGCCTGTTCCGGCTGCTGATGGAGTAGTAGGGTTAGTTGGAGTAACTGTCTTCTTATTGGATTCTGTCTGTTTGTTCTGAGTCGCTGCAGGCTTTTCAGTCTGTTTCTCTGTTGACTTCTGAGTCTGCCTTTCAGTCTGTTTCTGTGTCTGTTTTTCAGTTTCAGTTTCTTTTTCTGTCTGTTTTTCTGTTTCCGTAACTTTCTCAGTTTCTGTTTCCGTCTGCTTCTCGGTTTGCTGTTCAGTCTGTTCAACCGGTTTTCTGCGGCATCCACTTAAAAGCAGAACAGAGGAGAGAGAAAGAAGGAACAATACTTTGATTACCTTATTCATTATTAACTCCCCTTTAATAATTTGATTAATATAGTATAATCTACTTAAAGGTATTAATCAAGAAAAGTTCTTGAGGTTTTTTTCACAAAGCTTTATAATTGTTTTACTGTATTGAAAGAAATAGTGGAGGCTGATATGACAAAAAGTGAGTTTTTACGAATCCTTCGCGAGCAGCTTGAAGGAACGCTTAGCCAGGAAACAATAGATGGCCATATCCGATATTATGATCAATATATTTCTGATGAGATTCGTATGGGAAAGACAGAAGAACAGGTAATGGAAGAACTTGGCAGTCCTGTATTTATTGCCAAGACTCTTTCTGATGTTGCAGTTAGTACAGGGGAACAGTATTATCAGCAGAATGGGGATTATCAGGACGATTCTGTTTTCCAGGAAGAAGAACAGGAAGCTGGTTTTCACAATAAAGTTCACACATTTGTGCTGAATACGGGACTTGCAAGATTCCTGGTTCCATTGATATTGTTCCTGCTGATGATAGTATTCTTTTTTGTAGTAAGTACAGTAGCTGCAATCGCATTCCGATTCTTCTTTCCGATTCTGCTTGTATTGTTCGTATTTTATCTGTTCCGGAATTTCAGCGGAAGGTGAGAGAAGATATCAGTGGGCTGTTCCACCTGGTGGAACAGCCCATTCTTTTTTTGATGGCGTTTCCTGTATACGGAGAAACAGCAGGTAGGGGAGCTACCTGCTGTTTCGAGGGGAGTATAAATAATTAATAAGGGGTTGCAAGAGTGGTTAACTCTTACAAAATGCATTATATTATAAATTGTTATATAATGCAATACTTTTTTTTAAAAATATTACAAAAAAATTACGAATGTAATAATTATTTAATCGATAAGAAAAATATTGACATGTTCCATATATAAATTTAAGATAATCACAATAGGGAATATATGCCTGTAGGAGGATAACGTGGAAAGATTTGAATTGATAGCTCCATGCCATTTTGGAATGGAAGCAGTTTTGAAAAGAGAGATCCTGGATCTGGGATATGAGATCAGTAAAGTAGAAGACGGTAAGGTAACCTTTATCGGAGATATGGAAGCCATAGCTTATGCGAATGTATTCCTCAGAACAGCAGAACGTGTCCTTCTTAAAGTAGGAACGGTACATGCAGAGACATTTGATGAACTGTTTGAAGGAACAAAAGCACTTCCTTGGGAAAGATTTATCCCTGAGAATGGTAAGTTCTGGGTAGCAAAGGCTACATCGATAAAAAGTAAGCTCTTTAGTCCATCAGATATCCAGTCGATTATGAAGAAGGCAATGGTAGAACGCCTTAAGATGGTCTATCATAAAGAATGGTTTGAAGAGGATGGGGCTTCCTATCCGGTTCGTGTTACCTTTATGAAGGATGAGGCTGTCATTGGTCTTGATACATCAGGGGATTCTCTTCATAAGAGAGGATACCGCAGATTGACCAGTAAGGCACCTATCACAGAAACACTTGCATCTGCTCTTATTTTATTAACTCCATGGAATAAAGACCGTATCTTAGTGGATCCATTCTGTGGCAGTGGTACCTTCCCGATTGAAGCCGCAATGATGGCAGCGAATATCGCACCTGGTATGAATCGTGACTTTCTTGCTCAGAACTGGAAGAATCTTATGACAAGAAAGATGTGGTACGATGCCGTTGATGAAGCCAATGATATGGTAGATACAAAGATTGATGTTGATATTCAGGGATATGATATTGATCCTGCTATTGTAAAGGCTGCAAGAGAGAATGCAAGACTTGCAGGCGTGGATCATCTGATCCATTTCCAGCAAAGACCGGTATCAGAACTGAATCATCCGAAGAAGTATGGATTTGTAATTACGAATCCACCTTACGGGGAACGTATCGAGGAGAAAGAGAACCTGCCGGCGCTTTATCGTGAGATAGGAGAGGCATTTGGCAGACTGGATTGCTGGTCAGAATATCTGATCACAGCATATCAGGATACGGAAAAGTATATTGGAAGAAAAGCGGATAAGAATCGTAAGATCTATAATGGTATGATGAAGACATATTTTTATCAGTTTATAGGTCCGAGACCACCGAGAAAGAATAGAGAATTATGATAAAGCGTATAGAAAGAGCTGCAAAGTATCTGTTGCTTTTTTTGTGTCTTGTTTTGTTAAAGGATCTGACTCCAGCGATTATTCAGGATGAGAGACGTTTGTTTCATAAGGAATCACAGGATATTGCTGAAAAAGAAGAACTATCGGAACTGAAAGAACTGCCTTCCTATTATGATGGAAGAGATTATGGAATAAGTCCGGTCGTAAAAGAACAGGGCAGTGTAGGGAACTGCTGGGCAGTTGCTGCTACAACGACGTTGGAAGCCAGCCTTCTTCCGGATGAACCGATGGTGTTTTCACAGCAGCATATGGATGAGGAGAATCCATTGTCCAGAGCAGAGGAGGGTGGAGATTATACCATGATTATGGCATATCTTGCCGGCTGGCAGGGACCTGTCACAGAGATAGAGACAGAAGATGGGACGAAAGAGATCGTAGGAAAGCATGTGCAGGAGATGCAGATGCTTCGGGAAGGTTCTATAGAAGAGATGAAACGGGCCGTTTATCAGTACGGAGCCATTCAGACTTCGATCCATATGGATCTGCAGGATTTTTTTTCATCCTCACCATACTATAATCAGTATGATTATTCCTATTGTTATAATGGAGAGAATGAACCTAATCATGATATCTGTATCATTGGCTGGGATGATGATTTCCCTGCATCGTCTTTTTACGCAGATACTAAGAAGAACGGGGCATTCATCTGTCAGAACAGCTGGGGAGAACGCTTTGGTGATGCAGGTATCTTTTATGTATCCTATGAGGATGTGATGATCCGAAAGAATTCTATCTTTTATACGGTAATTGAAGATACAGATAATTATGATCATCTTTATCAGACCGATAAGTGTGGCTGGGTCGGTGTAATCGGTTATGGGGACGATACAGCATACTGTGCGAATCGTTTTCAGATCCATTCCTATGAACTGATACAGGCTGTCGGTTTTTATGCTACCGGGCGTGACACTCAGTATGAAATCTACGTTATGGATGGAAGTGTCGGGCTTGAGCATGTCAGTCTTGAAACGCCGGCTGCAAAGGGAACACTGGAGTATGCAGGATTCTATACCATTGATCTGGATACCCCTGTTCTTGTTGAGGAAGAAAAAAAGATGACGGTGATATTGAAGCTGACAACACCGGATACGGGATATCCGATAGCAACAGAATATATAGCTGATGAGAATACAAAAAATGTTACCATTGATGATGGGGATGGTTATATCAGTCATAACGGAATGATCTGGACTGGAACAGAAAGTACACATTCCTGCAATGTCTGTATGAAAGTTTATACAAGAGAGGATTAGATTATGAAAAGAATCGTATTTGCGACAGGCAATAAAAGTAAGTTAAAAGAGATCGCTATGATCTTAAGTGATCTTAACATGGAAGTTATCTCAATCAAGGATGTCGGTGTTAAGCTTGATGTTGTTGAAGACGGAAAGACTTATACAGACAATGCTTTGATCAAAGCGAAAGAAGCACACAGACTTCTTCCGGATGATATCGTTATGGCAGATGATTCCGGTTTTGAGGTAGACTGTCTGAATAAGGAACCAGGCGTATATTCAGCAAGATATATGGGAGAAGATACATCCTATGATATCAAGAATCAGAATCTGATCGATCGCTCTGCAGGCGCTGAAGGTGACGATCGAAGCGCACGTTTTGTATGTTCCATCGTTGCAATCCTTCCAAATGGAGAAGTACAGGTTAGTGAAGCGACTATGGAAGGAAAGATCGCAAAAGAGATCAAAGGCACGAATGGGTTTGGATATGATCCAATCCTGTGGCTGGATGAATTCGGCTGTACCTCTGCCGAGCTCTCGCCGGAACAGAAGAATGAGATCAGCCACCGCGGAAAGGCACTTCGTGCAGCAAGAGAAAAACTGCTTGCATCCTTATAATAAGAGGTAGAGATATGCGAATTCTCGTAATCAGCGATACACATAGAAAAGAAGAGAACCTGAAAAAAGTCATGGAGACAGAAGAAAAGTTCGACCTGGCGATCCATCTGGGAGATGCAGAGGGGAAGCATGAGCTGATCCGTGACATAGTTGGATGTCCGTTTCATGCAGTAAGAGGGAACTGTGATTCCTATGGAGATCTTCCTCTGCAGAAAGAAATATTTCTTCAGGGAAACCGTACACTTCTTACACATGGACATCGCTTCCATGTGAACATGTATCCAGAGGTTCTGGCAAGTGAGGCGGCTACAAGAGGATGCAGAATCACTATGTTCGGTCATACCCACAGACCATACGTTGGACAATACAGAGGTGTCTGGATGATCAATCCTGGGAGCCTAAGCGAACCTCGTCAGGCGAACAGAAAACCAAGCTATATCGTGCTAACTATCACAGAAGAGGGGGAGATCCTCCCAGACCTGAAATATCTGTAACTAACAAAAATGGTTACTGTTCAGGTGCCAATCTTCCGTAAGATTTTATGAAACAAATACCAGCATATGTAGAGAGAAGTCTGTATTATATCTCCCCTTTTGATTAATTACGTATAAAAATCTGGATAGTGGCCTTTTATACGCTCCCATTATCAGTGCAGTTGCGGTTAAACTACTGAAATTTTACTTCTTATACGTTCTTACTATCATGGTAGTAACGGTTAAACTTCTGGAATCTTGCTTTTTATACGTTCTTATTATCATGGTAGTAACGGTTAAACTTCTGAAA